>JAHFQC010000019.1:27271-71035 GCA_023259375.1 Alphaproteobacteria bacterium | reverse complement strand
GGTTCAGATTTTCCCAGACTTCGACGGTGAGTTGCTCGCGCACCTGGCGGGCATTGTCGCGCGCGAAGCAGAGCGAGGACACCAGCGAAGTATGGCTCACGCGCTCGAACGCGATGTGTTTGATGTTGGAAAGGACGTCGGCATCGGTGACGGGCTGATCTTCCTCCGATACGGCCGTGAGTACGCGCGCCCAGGCGGCCTCGGCGTCCTCGCGCGATTGCTCGACCGTGGTCTCCAGTTTGACAGCCAAAAGCCGCGCAATATGCTCGGTGCGCTCGAGATAGCGGCTCATCCAGTACAGGCTGTCGGCGACGCGGCTCAACATGTCATTGGCCCAGCACCCAAGTGTCTTTCGACCCGCCACCCTGGCTCGAATTCACCACCAGACTGCCCTTGCGCAAGGCAACGCGGGTAAACGCACCCGGTACCAGCACGGTTTTCTCGCCATGAAGAATGAAGGGCCGCAAATCGACGTGACGCGGCTCGATGCCACCACTGTCAACCAAGGTCGGCGCAGTTGAGAGTTGGACCGTCGGCTGGGCAATGTAGTTGTCGGGGTCGGCCTTCAGCTTCTCGGCAAAGGTTTCGCGTTCGGCTTTGCTCGCATGCATGCCGATCAGCATGCCGTAGCCGCCGGATTCGCCCACCGCCTTGACCACCAGTTTGTCGAGATTGGCGAGCACATGGCTGAGCGCCTTGGGCTCGCGGCAACGGAAGGTTTCGATGTTGTCGAGAATCGGCTCCTCGGAAAGGTAATAGCGGATGAGCCGCGGCACATAGGTGTAGACGGCCTTGTCGTCGGCAATGCCGGTGCCGAGCGCATTGGCGATCATCACATTGCCGGCGCGATAGGCGTTGAACAGGCCCGAGACACCCAGCGCCGAATCCTCGCGAAACGTCAGAGGATCGATAAAGTCGTCATCGATGCGGCGGTAAATCACGTCGATCCGCTTGAGACCGGAGGTGGTGCGGGCATAGACGATATTGTCGTTGACGAGCAGGTCGCGCCCTTCCACCAGTTCGACGCCCATCTGGCGGGCGAGAAACGCGTGCTCGAAAAACGCCGAATTGAAGACGCCCGGTGTCAGCACCGCGATCGACACGTCATCGCGCACCGGCGTCAGCGAACGCAAGGTCGCGAGCAGTTCGCGCGGATAATGATCAATCGACTGCACCCCAAGCGAACGGAACAGGTCGGGGAAGGCGCGGCGCACGACATCGCGATTGGCGAGCATGTAGGATACGCCGGAAGGAACGCGCAGATTATCTTCCAGGACCGCGAAGCGGCCGCTTTCACAGCGGATGAGATCGCTGCCGCAGACATTGACATAGGCATCATGCGGCACCGGCAGGCCGCGCATCTCGCGGTGATAGTGCCGGGATCCGTAGATCATCGAACGTGGGACGATACCGTCCTTCAGCACGCGGCCGTCGTTGTAGATGTCCTTGAGAAAGAGATTGAGCGCCAGGATGCGCTGCTTGAGGCCGGCTTCGACACGAGCCCATTCGGCCGCCGTCACGATGCGCAGCAGCAAATCAGTCGGGATGATGCGCTCGGTCGCCTGGTTGTCGGAGTAGACGGTGAAGGTAATGCCCTGGTGCAGGAAACTGGTTTCACAGGCCTGCTGCCGACGCTGCAATTCTTCCGGCGGCAGATTTGCCATGACCTCCGCCAGCGCCGCGTAGTGAGGCCGCACCGAACCATCGGGCGCGAACATCTCATCGTATGCCGCGCCGAGTGTATAGGCTGCAAACGGCTGCTGACCGGCTTGCGGCGGCAACACATCGTCGGTGCGCGACAGGGCGTATGACATGGCCAAATTTGACGGTCTGGCGCCCTATTTCGTCAATGGCCAGGCTGCCGAAAGCCTAGGCGAATGCCGCCTGCAAATTCGGCAATGCAGGAAATATCTGATGCAAATTTAGTCGCCAGCGCTCGGCGAGCGATTCAGGCCTTCGGCGCCGCCTCGGCACGCTCCACCGCATCGAGCATCGCCGCTTGATTGGGACGCTCGGCAACGATGACCTTCCGGAACACCAGCGGCTCCAGTGCGATGGCCGTCGCGGTGCTGATGCAAACCGCTGCGATGTTCTTGCACGCATCGGCAAGACCGGCCCTGATAATGCAGTCGCGCAGCGCCATGGCCGAGCGCGAAGAGAACACGACGGTCGCGTCGAGCGCATGATGCACCAGCGCTTCGCGCGCAATCTCCGGCAGCTTGTGCAGCGCCACCACTTCATAGAGGACCATCACGTCGACGGTATAGCCTTCTTCGGCAAGCAGCGTCTTCAGCTGGCCTTCGTTATCGGCGCTGGCGGCATGCAGGAGCACACCCTCTTCCGGCTTGACCCACTCGAGCACTTTCTCGGCCAGCGTCGCGGCATCGCCGTCAGCGCATTCGACCTCCTCGAAGCCGGCTTTCTTGGCCGCATCGGCGGTTTGAGGGCCGACAGCCAAAATGCGTAAATCGCGCCGCTCGGTGCGTTTCGCAAACGCCCGGATGCCGTTGGCACTGGTGGCAACGATGGCGCTGACACCTTCGAACGTCAGTTCGGGACCATCGAAAAACCGCACCGAAAGCAAAGAGGCACATAACGGCTCGTGGCCACGTGCGTGTAACAGCTCGGCGAGTCGGGCCGCATCCTCCTGCGGACGGGAGATCAGTATGCGCATTATTTGGTTCTGGAAGCCTTCTCTTCCAATCCGGATCGGCCCTCGCGCGAAGCGAGCGTTTGCCAAACCTGATCCGGTTCAACGCCACACGCCGCCCATAGGACCATCAAATGGTAGAGCGCATCAGCGGATTCGGTGACGACCTCGGCCTTCTTACCGGCGGAAGCCGCGATGATGGTTTCGACCGCCTCTTCGCCGAATTTCTTGGCGCAACGCTCGACACCCTCGGCGAGCAGTTTGGCGGTATAGGAAACCTTCGGGTCGGCGCCGTGGCGGGCGGCGATCGTTGCGAACAGTCTATCGAGGACGTGACTCATCCAATCCTTCACTTCGGCCTGTCGGCCCCGCCAATATCGAGGCAGACCTTGTAGGTACCATCGCTCTGCCGTCGCCACGCCGTGACGTAATAGCCCGTCAGCCTAAGGCTCGCACCATCGGGCTTCGGGCTCGAAAACGCCCAGGTGCCGCGGGTCCAGCCGAGAACGCCGTCGAGCGAAATCTCCGCCTCCGCGGGCGTCCATTCCAGACGCCGTTGGGCATAGGCGGGATCGGCTTTCTCCTCGCTGGCATAATACGCTGCCACCGCCGCCTTGCCGATCAAAGGCGGGTGAGCGCCGTCGAACAGACGAACATCGTCGGTTATATACGCAAGGAAAGCAGCGTGGGCACCTTTCGCCGCGCTGAGCGCGGAGAAGGCCCGGTCGGCAGCCAGGATGTCATCCTTCGGCGCGGCCCCGGCCGCGGCGGCGAGCAGGACAAAACTGGCGATCAGGCTTCGGTGCACGAGCTCCTCTCTACCATGAATTGTGGCGGGACGCCGCCAACTTTTGCCGCAAATACGTCCCAGTCAGCAATAATGCGGCCGTAAACCCGCAGTTAACTCTGTCAACGAGGCTTATTTCTCGCGTGCGCGTTCCCGGCAAAGTGTAGCAACGGGGAAATGCAATGACCAGAACTGCCTCCGAGGTCCAGCCGACATCCAGAAAAGCACTGTCTCGCGACCTTCTGCACGGGCTCAGCCCGGAAGAATTTCAGGAGGAAGCTCAAAAACTTGCCGCCATAGGCGCGATGACCCCGGTGGTGCGGGCCAGACTCAAAGCCCAGCTCATCGAGCGGCTCAAAACCCCTGTGGATAAGCCAAGCTGGGGGCCGGACTGGCGCCGCGAAGGCGAACGCGTCGCCGGCTACAACCAGATCCTCGATCGATGCGCCAAGAAAAAGAGCGCCGCCGAAACCCGTTCCGGGGCGAACGCGGAGAACGAAACCGTCGAAACCGACGACGCCATCATCGCCCGCAACATGGAGAAGAGCCGGCAAGTGGCGCACTACAAGCCGCTTTATGCCGGTGCGGCGGCCCTCGCGCTGGTCATCGTGCTGATCTCGATGTTCGTCGACTACCACATCATCCGCGAAGTGTGGACGCGGGCGCTCGCCAATGAGTTCATGGTGGTGCCGCCGGCGCTGCAGGCGTCGATCGTGTTCAAGTCGCTGCAGGTCGTGTTCGCGGTCCTGATTGTTCATTTCATGCTCAAGATCACCGGCGCCTACGGCCGCAACACGATGATTGCCGCCTCGTTCGTACTTGCCATGCTGATGATTTCCGGACTCGGCTATCTAGTCGCCTACAACAACATGGCGGGCGGCACGGCAACGGCCCAAGAGCAGCCGGCGCAACCAAACAACGATTCCATCCAGCAATTGTTCGCTGCAGAGGCCGGCGTGCAGACCGCATCCATGGCGGCTCCGCGGGCGGCTGCACGCAGCAGCGACGGGGTTTCACTCGGCTTGCCCAAACTGTCGGATACGTCCCTGGCCCACGCCGACAAATGGTTCTGGTTTGCCTTCGCCAGTGTCGTGTTCTTCATCGTCACCACGGTCGCCGCGCTCTACATGCAGACGGCCGAGAACAACGTTCGCAACATTCACATCGCCAGCGACTACAGGCAGCGGCGGAAGGATTTTGCGCTGTTGCATTTGATCGAAGCGGCCGAAGCGCGGGGATGAGGCGGCCATGAACCGCTATCGCCTGATGCCGTCCTCGACTAGAGTCGCCGTTGCGGCTCGCCGATAACCAGAGGCGAAGCATGCGCATGGGGGACATCATGCGGGGATTCGTTCTGGGCGCGCTGACGGCCGTGGCTCTGGCGGCGGGCGGCGCGCTGGCGATGCAGATCTCGCACGGATATTCCGACCAGAGCACGCTGCATCCCGAACGGATCATCATCGGGCTCGATCTGTCGAAATCCAATCCGCTGGTCGACAACCCCGCTTTCGCGGCACGCGTCGGCCAGCGCATCAGCGGGATCGTCAGCCGTCTCGGCATGGCATCCGAAGTTCATGTCCGTACCTTCGGCAGCTATGACCCGGCGTCCAATGGCTTTGCCTACGATACCGTGATCTCGGTGCGGGCGCGGCCGGAGCGGGTCGCCGCGGAGATTCAGAGGCTGATCGCCAATACTCCGCGGCTGGTCGCAAGCGGCCGCTGGAGCAGCCAACAGAAGACCAACATCTTGGCATTCCTAGACAATTACATTCGTGCGATAGGCTGCAGCGGGATGCCGACCACGATCATCCTGGCCAGCGACGGCATCGAAGATTCGGAGTATGCCCGTCTCAATCACGGCGATGACCTGCCAAGGCCGGACCAGCGGCTGTATCGCGGTTGCGTGCGGCTGGCGATATTTGGCATCGGCCAAGGCACCGGTAGCCCAATCGCGACCTCCCGCCTACGCCAGCAATGGGATCGCTGGGCCCGCAGCGCCGGGTTTGCGCGCTTTGAAGCCCTGAACGACTGGTGACGCCCAACCGAAGGTAGCTTGAAGCACAAAGCTCTGTGCTATAGAGTAATCTATGTTTCTAGAGGGTGCCACCCATGTCGCTGTCGTCGCAAGAGGCCTCGGCCAGTCTGCAGCAGGTGGAAGAAGCGAGCCGCCGGTCTTCGCAGCTCTATTTCTATCATTGCTCCTCCCCCCATTTGATCATGTGGGGAATCATTTGGATCATCGGCTACGGCGGCACGGGATTGTTTCCGGGCTACGGGCTGCCGCTATGGCTCGCATTGGTCGCAATCGGCACCGTCGGCGGAATCGTGCTTGGCCGGCGCTATAGACGATACGGAACCTCCGGTCCTTATGCCTGGCGCATGGGAGCGTTGTGGGCGATCATCCTGTTCTTCGTCTTTGCCACGTATGCCATTCTGCCGCCGCACTCCGGCCGGCAACTTTGCGCCTATCCGGCCCTCATCACCGGCTGCGCCTATATGGCGATTGGATTATGGCGCGGGCTTCGCTACGTCGCCTCAGGCGTGGTGGTCGCCGCTCTCACTTTGATCGGCTACTACTTCATCGAGCCGATCTTCTTCTGGTTCGCGGCCGTCGGCGGTGGCGCGATGATCCTGACCGGCCTTTGGTTTCGGACGGCATGAGATGGAACAACCCGATCCTACTATCCATCAGCCCGTCCGCCTCAAGATCATGGCGGCGTTGAAGCCGTTGCCTGTCGACGAAGCGCTCGAATTCGTCCGGCTGAAAGCGATCGTCGGCGCCACCGAAGGCAATCTCGGCGCCCATATCACGACGCTCGAAGAAGCGGGCTATGTCGCGGTCGCCAAGGACTTCGTCGGCAAGCGTCCGCGTACCCGGGTTTCCATGACACCTCAGGGCCGGCGCGCCTTCGAAGCCTATGTCGCCTATCTGCAGGAAATCATCGGCGCATCGGCCTGACCGACCCGGCCGATGATCTCATCCGGTGTCACGCCCCGCTGACGCAGCGCGCGCAAAGTTACGGCGTGGTCGCGCTTGGAAAACTTCTTGCCGTCGGCATCCAGGATCAAGCGGTGATGGGCGTAGGCGGGTTCGGATAATCCTAGCAAGGCCTGCAACACGCGCTGGATATGCGCTGCCGGAAACAGATCGTGGCCGCGGGTGACCAAGTCGACACCCTGGAAGGCATCGTCGACCACCACGGCGAGATGATAGGCGGACGGGGTTTCCTTGCGCGCCAGGACGACGTCGCCGAACAGGAGCGGATCGACCGCAATGCGGCCGGTCTCACCATTGGGTCCGGCACCCAGTTCGGTGAAGGCGAGAGAGCCGACCACGCCGGCAGCCTTGGCGGCATCGAGGCGCAAGGCATAGGGAATTCCGGCGGCGATCTTTTCTGTCCGTTCGGCGGCGGAAAGATTCCGACAGGTGCCGGGGTAGAGCGCGCCATCCGGTCCATGCGGGGCATCGCCGGCGCGAGCGATTTCCTCGGCGATCTCGGCGCGGGTGCAAAAGCAGGGATAGACCAGCCCTTGCGCCTTGAGTTGCTCCAGCGCCGTTGCGTAAGCGCCCATGCGGGCGGACTGGCGCAACATCGGCTGTTCCCAGGCAAGCCCGAGCCAGGCCAGATCCTCGAAAATCGCGGCTTCGTATTCCGGGCGGCAGCGGGTGGCATCGATATCCTCGATGCGCACCAGGAACCGCGTGCCACAGCGCGCCGCCGTCAGCGCGGCGAAGGCGTGGCCGAGGTGGAGATAACCGGTGGGACTGGGGGCAAAACGGGAGGTCGGCATGACGGCGGGACAATCCAGCGCCGCTGCCAAAAGGTCAATCAATCCCTGCCGTCGCCGTTCCGTCACAGGGAATCACATATGTTGGCGGCGATGCAGCGACTTGGCAGCGCGGCGTCGGAGCCGTAGAGTGTGCGTCGCTATGATACGGAGGCAGATCTTCAAAAGGGTCGTGTCGTGCTAGCCGCGCGCAGTCCTGAAAACTGCCCGGCGCTGGTCCTCAACGCAGACTTCCGTCCGTTGAGTTACTTCCCTTTGTCTCTGTGGTCCTGGCAGGACACCATCAAGGCGGTGTTCCTGGACCGTGTTAACATCCTGGAAGAATACGATCGCTGCGTCCACTCGCCCTCGTTCGAGATGCGGCTGCCGAGCGTCGTTTCGCTGAAAACCTACATCAGGCCGGCGCGCAATCCCGCCTTCACCCGGTTCAATGTTTTCCTGCGCGACCGCTTCCAGTGCCAGTATTGCGGCGCCAACGAAGACCTCACCTTCGATCACGTCATCCCGCGTTCGCGCGGCGGCCGAACCACCTGGGACAATGTCGTCACCGCCTGCGCGCCGTGCAATCTCTTGAAAGGCGGAAGACTGGCGCAGCAGTGCGGCATGCATCCGCGCCAGCGCCCGCACCGGCCGTCGGTCACCGAGCTTCGCAATCACGGCCGCCTGTTCCCGCCGAATTATCTGCACGATAGCTGGTCGGATTATTTGTACTGGGACACCGAGCTGGAGCCGTAGATAAGCGAAAACAGGCGCCAAAGCGTTGCCGCTTTCCGTCTGTTTCACCCTCGAAGGTCCGGCGAGCAGCGCGCGCTTGAGCCAACAAGCGTCCGGTCTGCACCATTGCTTCTCCTCGGGCGTTGCGGACCCTGCCACATGCGCTTGACGCTGCCGCCTTGGCGGCTAGCGCGATCCGACATCACCTGAGGCACATGGCGGACAGCGACGATGGCAGAATCGTTGGGACAAGCGCGGGGTGCAAGTCCATAACCCTGTCTGGTTCCGCGTCAGATTGGGGACGGAGCGTAGTTGCGATCGCAACGAAAGAACGTCATGCGGCCAACTCCGATGGTTCCACTGAGATGTGGGAAGCCGCCGCACGCGTTCAAGAGGCGCGAACAAAACGTGATAATTGTGGACGGAAACTATCTCACCCCGTTCATGGTGAATGGGGCATCACTTGCCGATCCACAACGATAATTCGACGTCTTCGACACACGGCAGCGAAAGATAGCCATTCGCAGTCTCACGTACAAAGGCGACGTAGTCGGGGCACATATCGGAATTGTCGGCGACCACCAGCGTCCCGGCCGCGAAGTGCGGTTCGAGCAGCTCGAGGATTTTCGGATAAAGTGGCTTGGCGCCGTCGAGCAGCACAAGATCGATACGGGCCGGCAAATCGCGGGCGAGGGTTTCGAGCGCATCGCCTTCGCGCACGTCCACCAGATCGGCGACGCCCGCCGCGGCCAGGTTCTTGCGCAACTGCACCGCCTTTTCGGGCTCGAATTCGGTGGTGATGAGACGGCCGCCGGTGTCCTTCAGCGCGGCGGCGAGATGCAGCGTGGAGACGCCGAACGAAGCGCCGAACTCGACCGCGACTTGCGCCTTGGTGGCGCGCGCCAAAGCATAGAGAAGACGCGCAGTGTCGGGCGCCACCGCGAGATAGAGATCCTTGGTGCGGGCGTAGAAATCGCGATAGTCGCCGGTGGGATCGCCGGTGAAGTCAGCGCGGCGGGCATTCATCGCCGCTTCGCTGGCCTTCGCTTCGGTCAGTAAACGGGCAATCTCAGAGGCCAGCGGGGCTTCAAGCAAAGCTGTCATGGAGGAACCTTGTGTTGGTCGGTGTCGCCGACGATAATGCGAATGTTTCGTCGCATTCACAATTCGCATTCGAGGCCGCCGATGGCGTCACGTGAAAATCCCGCGATATCCTTGCGCAAAGAGCCGCAACAGACGCGCTCGCGCCACCTTGTTGACGCCGTCCTGGAAGCGGCGGTTCGCATTTTGAACGACGAAGGTTCGCATGCCTTTACGATGGCACGCGTGGCCGAGAAGGCGGGCGTCAGTGTCGGTTCGCTCTACCAGTACTTCCCCAATAAGCAGGCGGTGCTGTTCCGGCTGCAGACCGAGGAATGGCAACAGACCGGAACACTGATCGAGACCGCCTTGAGCGACCGCAGCAAACGCCCCGACGAACGGCTGCGGGTCATGATCCGGCTGTTCTTCCGCTCGGAATGCGAAGAGGCGCCGTTCCGCCGTGCGCTGGACGAAGCCTTGCCGCTTTACCGTCACACCCCGGAAGGCGAAGCGCAGCACCGGCGGTCGAAGAAAATCATGACCGACTTCATCGCCGAAGCACTGCCGCACGCAAGCCCCGTCACCCGCGCTTTTGCCGCCGATTTCGTCAAGACGACGATTACCGCGCTGGGCGTGCGCGTCTCGGAGCGGCCGCGGAAAGACATCGACGCCTTCGCCGCGGCCACCGCGGAGATGCTGAATGGCTGGCTGAAGCGGCAGGGGTGAGGGTTAGCACGCGGAGACGCCGTTCTTTTCTGCCCTCCACGGGCGCAAGACTTTTCGCGTTGGCAATCAGACCGTGGGGGGAAGTGGCATCCGACGCATAAGCGGCGGATGACAAAGGGGGGCTTATCTCATGCAACATCGATCCCCCCTTCCCCGCTTACGCGGGACTTCCCCCCGCGTTCTACGTGCGAGCTGAGAAAGCCTTGCGCCCGCGTGGGGCAGAAAAGAGCGGCGGAGGCGCGAGCCCTAGATCTTCGTCGACAAGGCGATGGCGAGTTTGCAGCCTTGTTTGATGGCGGCGGTGAGAAGGGTATGGCCGACCGCTTGTTCGGAACCGTGGGCGAGGGCGGCGTCGCGGTGGGCGATTTCCTCGGCGCGGAACTTTTCGATCGAAGCTTTCAGTTCCGGATCAGAGTCGCCCAAGGCCGCGATCTGGCTGGCATAGTGATCGTCGATCACCTCTTCCACCGCTTCGGTGCAGGCCATCGCGGTGTGCTCGCCCAACAGCGCGGTGGCGGCGCCAAGCGCAAAACCGGCGGCGTGCCAGACCGGCTGCAACACCGTTGGACGCACGCCGCGTTCGGCAATCAGCGCCTCGAAACGGGCGAGATGCTCGTCTTCCTGTTTCGCCATGTGCCGGATGGCGTCGGCGGTCTTGGACTGGCGCGCTCCGAACACCGCCCGCTGCCCGGCATAGATGCGCACGGCGCCGTATTCACCGGCGTGATCGACACGGATCATCGCCGCCGTATCGGCATGCGTACCAGGAGCGGCAGGGCGCGGTCGTCTCAAGGGTATCTCCTTACGAATTGGCCCAGCGGTCGAGTGCCGGAACCGGCAGCTTGATCTTCCTCAAGAGGAGCAAAGCGCCAAGCACGGCGACGCCCATGGAACAAAGGAAATTGTAGCCCGCCAGCGAAATCCCGAACAGGCGCCAGCCCGGATTGTCACAAGAGACCACCGGCGAATTGAGGTTCATGCTCGCGCTGAGGACGAACCGCGGTCCGCTGCAACTGGCCGGTCCCGGCCACCAGCGCCATTCAAGTCCTGCTTGCCAGCCGCCGATCAACGCCGTCGCGACGATGAGAAGCAGTGCAAGCCAAGCAAACAGTTTCACGGTGTCGCGATCGATGACGCGCGCATAGAAAAGAGCCGCGCCGCCCAATCCGGCCACAATGGCGCCATCATGCGGCCAACGCTGCCAGTGACACATCTCGCACGGCAAAACGCCCATCACGTATTGGAAAAACAGGGCTCCGAGGATCATCGCCAACGAATAGGCGCCGGCGAGAAGGGCCACCTTGTCTGCACGCATAATGCGATCGTCCTTTGAAGAAAACTTATTTCACAACGCTTCGGACGCAAGCGAAAGCCATACGGGATTACAAAGTCAACATGTCCGGCGGACAATTTTTCTTGCGTGCGGTGATTTGAGGGCTAGAAACAACGCCGCACGCGCATTGAGACGCCGGGTTCATCGCGTATAAGAAGCGCTTCTTTCAAAAAAAGGGATTGGACGTTGGCCAGACGCATCGTGCGGCGGGAATTGTTGAAGATCGACGGACGGGCCGTCGAGCTGAACGTCAGGCTGAATCCGCGTGCGCGCCGACTGATCGTGAAAGTGCACCCGACCACCGGCGAAGTGATGGTGATCGCGCCATCCAAGCGTGCGCTCGACCGTGCGGTGGAATTCGCCCGCGGTGAATCCGATTGGATCGCCAAGCAGCTCGCGCATGTGCCGGCACGCGTGGTGCTGGCGCCGGGCGCTCATATTCCATTCCGCGGCAGCGATCATCTGATCCTCAAGGGCGAGAGCGGACCGGTGTCGGTCGACGCCGGCATCATCCGCATTTCCGGCCACGCCGAACACGCGCCGCGACGGATCCTGGATTTCCTGAAAAAGCAGGCCAAACGCGAGCTGGAACAGAAGAGCTTCGACTACGGGGCAAAGCTCGGCATCAAACCGAAACGCATTACCGTACGCGACACCGCCAGCCGCTGGGGCTCGTGCTCGTCGACGCGCTCGCTGTCGTTCTCGTGGCGGCTGATTTTGGCGCCGACCTTCGTGCTCGATTACGTGGTGGCGCACGAAGTCGCGCACATGAAGGAAATGAACCACGGCGAAAATTTCTGGCGCATCGTCAAAGACCTGATCGGCAACGTCGCGCCGGCCCAAGCCTGGCTACGCCAGCACGGCTCCGCCCTGCACCGCTACGCTGCGCGGTAAGCCTCAAGTCCCGAATAGCTTATCCAGCAATTGCTGGAACGAATCCGGCTTCTGGTCGGGCTTTTGCTGATCGGCGGGCTCGGCCTGATCGGTCGGGTTCGCCGCAACGAGCGGAGCGCCGCCCGACAGCGGCCGCGCCGGCAAGCCTTGTTCGGCGCCGGACATGAAGCTCTTGAAGATGCGGGCCGGCAGGGTGCCGCCGGTGGCATGGATCATCGGCTGGTTGTCGTCGTTGCCGATCCAGACGCCGCAGACGAGATCGGCCGTGAAGCCGACAAACCAGGCATCGCGATAATCCTGGGTGGTGCCGGTCTTGCCGGCCGTCGGACGATCCTCGAGACGGGCCGCCTTGCCGGTGCCGTAAGCGACGACATCGGTCAACAAACTGGTCATCGAGGTGAGCGCGTCGGGCGCCACCACCGAGGCCGGCGCCGTGGCGGGACGGTGCCACAGCACCTTGCCCGATTTCGTCTTGATACTGACGATCCCGTAGGGATGGGCCTCCAGCCCGCCATTGGCGAACGGGGCATAGGCGGCGGTGAGTTCGAGCGGGTTCACCACCGAGGTACCGAGCGCGAGCGACGACACCGCCTGCAGCGGCGTGTCGATGCCGAGACGCTTGGCGGTATGCGCCACCGCCTTGGGGCCGACTTCCTGGGTGAGCTGCACCGCCACCGAATTCGACGAGATCGCGAACGCCTCGCGCAGCGAAACCTCGCCGCGATATTTGCCTTCGTAATCCTCCGGCTGCCAGCCACGGATGTTGATGGGGCCATCGTTCATGACGTCGCTCGGCTTACGGCCGCGCTCGAAGGCGGTGAGATAGACGAACGGCTTGAACGACGAGCCCGGCTGGCGCAACGCATCGGTGGCGCGATTGTAGGGGCTTTGCTCATAGGAGGCCCCGCCGACCATGGCGCGCACGGCGCCGTCCGGGGTCATCGCCACCAGCACCGCCTGGCTGGCGTTGAGCTTGGCGCCTTCCTCGCGCAAACCGGCGGTGACGGCGCGCTCGGCTTCGTTCTGCACGTCGATGTCGAAGGTGGTTTCCACCACCAACGCTTCCTGCACCTCGCCGACATAACCGGGGATCTGACTCATCACCCAATCGGCAAAATAGCCGGCGCCGGGCGTGCCCGAGCCGCGGACGATGCGGGCGCGCGTGGTTTCGGCGTCCTTGCGCGTCGCCTCATCGATGAAACCGGCGTCCTGCATGGCCGCAAGCACCACGCCGGCGCGGTTATGGCTGGCATCGGGATCGAACATCGGATTGTAGCGCGCCGGGGCTTTCACCGAGCCCGCCAGCATCGCCGCTTCCGGCAGCGTGAGCTTCGCCGCCGGCTTGCCGAAAAAGCGCTGCGCCGCCGCCTCGATGCCGTAGACACCGGCCCCGAAATAGACCCGGTTGAGATAGAGGGTGATGATCTGGTCCTTGGAATAGCGGTACTCGAGATAGAGCGCGAGCATCGCTTCCTGCATTTTGCGGCGGAAGGTGCGGTCGGGGACCAGGAACAGGTTCTTGGCGAGCTGCTGGGTAATGGTCGAGCCGCCCTGCACCACGTGTCCGGCGTTGGCGTTCTCGTAGGCGGCACGCGTCAGGCCGATCGGGTCGACGCCGAGATGGGAGCGGAAGCGGCGGTCCTCGATGGCAATGAAGGCGTTGGGCACGTAGTCCGGCAAGGTGCGGACTTCGATCAGTTCGCTCTGGGTCAAACCGCGGCGCGAGACCAAACGATGAGCATCGTCGTAGATGGTGATGTCGCGCGACGGGCCGTTGGTCAGAAGGCTGCCGACGTCGGGCAGCTCGGACAAGAAACGCGAGAAGAAAATGCCGCCGAAAATCGTCCCCCAGGCGAGCAGCAGCACGATGACATACGGCCAAGTGCGATGACGCTTCGCCGGTTTGGGCGGCGTCGCGGCACGCTCGGCAATCTCATCCACCTGGTTGCGGGACCGCGCCATGAAGCCTCTTTCCGACCCATCATACTCGCGGCAGGTGGTTAACAGCCGTTAAACATTCCGGTTCCCGGCCCAAAAAGAAACGGGCCGGAGCATCCTCCGACCCGTCCGAAAAGCGCGGTAAATCCCGGAAAATCAGCCGCCGATGTTCAGCTTGGCACCGTCGTTCTGCAAATTGCCGCGATAGGCCTTGATGCGGACGCTGCCCGAGCCCATCGCCTCGATCTTGGGATTGACCGCCATGCCGCCGAAACTGACGTTACCGGAGCCCATGATATCAACCTTGAAGGGATCGGCCTCGCCGCCGGCGATGGTCACCGAGCCCGACCCGGCGATCGAAGTCTTGACCGGCCCGCGCACGTTACCGGCCGAGAAATTGCCCGACCCGGCGATGTCGATATCGGTGGGGCCGTTGACCGCGCCGACCGCGATCGACCCCGAGCCGGCGATGTCGGCCTCGATGCGGGCGACGTCACCGATGCGGATATTGCCCGACCCGGCGGTGTCGGCGTTGACCGGACCATAGACGTTGGCGATCGTCAGCTTGCCCGAGCCGGCCATGTCGAGTTTGGCTGAGGTTACGTTGCCGACCGTGGATTCGGTGTAGCCCTGCACCTCGAACTTGAGCGGGCCCATGGTATTGCCGATCGTTATATTGCCCGAGGCGGCCTCGATATCGACTGCGGCACCGCGCGGGATCGCGACATTGATCTGCAGCTGGGCCGGCTTGTTGCCCTTGAAGCCGTTGAAATCGAACCAGTGGCGCCAATCCCACACCGTCCCGACCATCTCGGATTCGACCTTGAGGGTGCCGCCGCTGGTGCTGACATGAACCCGCTTGACCCGCTCCGGCAGGCCGGAGACCTGCACCGCCATCGGCCCGTTGTCCTTGACGTCGATCCGGACCATCCCGGCGACCGCATCAAGCTTGAGCGCCCGGGCATCGTAGCTCTGCCACGACCCGTTGATCCAACCGTCGGCGGCCATCCCCGGCAGCGTGAGCGCGGCGGCGAGGCTTGCACCGATCAGAAGCGATGAAATGCGCATGACAAACTCCAGCCACGTTATCTCACAGAAACAAATAGGCTCTGCCCGCTGGTGCGTACAGACAGCCAAATTTGCAGACCCCGGTTTCGAGTCGCGAACGGCTTCAAACTAGTGGAGGTCACGATAGCCGGGAATGGTCGCCAATTGCGCGACCGCGGCGGGAAAAACAGCGCTTCTGGCCCGAATTTCCAAGCTAAGCCATTAGAAATTCAGCAAATTCCTTGGCGAGCCCGCCACCCCGGCATTCGGCAATATAATTGTTTTGCAGTTTCTGGCGTCCAAGCGGGTGTCCGCTCCGGTACGAATCTCTTCCTGCGACCAAGTTGCAGGTTCGCCAGCACAGCTAGTGCTGGTCGCGAACAAGCGTTCCACTTGCGATTGGACGAAACGCGGCTTGGCCAGGCGGGATCATTCCGAAGGTAACCAGCATTGAGCCAGATGATTGAAGTTCATACGTCAGGCGGAAGACAGGGCCGCTGTTTTCAGCACTGCTGAACGTGACGGATCTGCCGGGCTTAATGACAGCAGAGACGTAATGGATCGTATGATCTTCGCCGTCCTCATAATCCGCATGGAGCGTGCCACCTTCGGGATAGATCATCATGAGTTGGCCGAAGCTGCTGGTTTCTTCACCGCTCTTAGCGAACGTCCGCGTGTGGTCCACACGCAGCAGAGCATTCCCACTAGCCTCAACCGAAATGGCGGACTGGCCTTTTGAGGTCTCGCCCGTGTCCGCAACATTCCCGTTGTCGCTCTTCCACAGACCGACCATAAATCCGATATCGGCAAGAGGTCCCGTCGGCACAGATTGCGCGAGAGCCGGTGCCGCAAAACACAGCATAATACCTGCCACCAATATTCGCATTATCGCCCCACGTACGGTACAGACTCCTATGAGAACGGGACTCTACCTGCCCCCAATGTTATCGACAATCAGCTTCACATACAGTTTGGCTTGCCGTCGGATTTGCTGCGTCAGACGACCCAATTCATGTATCCACATACGCCGCCAACTCGTCGGGGGTGCCTTGCGGGAACGCGTTTTTCAGATAATCGAGAAACGCGGAGACGCGAGCACTGAGGAGACGCTTGGAGGGGTAGAGTGTCCACAGTGCGATGTCCGGTCCTTCAACATCGCCCCACTCCACCAGCGTTCCTTTCGCCAAGTCACGGCTGACGAGCGATACCGGAAGGCGCGCGGCGCCGACGCCGGCAAGCACGGCATCACGGACCATCATCAGCGACGATAGACGCAGCACCGGATCGACGGCGATGCGCGCTGGTCCCTCCGGCGTTTGAACATCCCACGTCGTGCTGCGGTCGGCGGTGCCACGCACCACAACCGGAACGGCGCGATCATCGGTTGGCCGAGGGAAGGCCGGATTGGCCGCCACCACTAAGCGGTCGTGCAGAAAGATCCGTCCGACCAGGCTTTCATCCGGTGCGGGATTGACCCGGATCACCAGGTCATAGCCCTCCTCCACCATGTCGACGAGACGGTCGTCGGTGGTGACCTCGAGCCGCACGTCGGGATACTGGAGCGCGAAACCGGCGGCGAGTTTGCCCATCGCGGTCTGCGAGAAGAGGAGCGGCGCACTGATCCGCAAGCGGCCGCGCGGCCGTTCGCCCCCCGATGCAATCGCCGCTGCCGTCTCTTCGAGTTCGGTGATCAGAAGCCCGGCGCGCGCAAACAAGGCCCGACCTTCCTCGGTGAGCTTCACCTCGCGCGGCCCGCGTTCGAACAGGCGCAAGTCGAGCGCGGCTTCCAGCTCCGCCACCCGGCGCGACAGCGTTGCCTTGGGACGCGAGGTTGCCCTTGCGGCACGGCCAAAACCGCCGTGACGAGCCACTAACGTGAAATCGGCCAGCGCAAGAAGGTCCATGTGCGTTCCACCAGTGAGACGGTCCGTCCAAATCTAGTGTCTATCGTGCTTCTTTTGGATCGCTATTTTTGTGGGGTGACCAAACGGAGTGAACCTCATGACCATCCTCGTTACCGGTGCTAGCGGCCGCGTCGGCCGTCCTCTCGTCGAACAACTCGTGAAACGCGGCGCCAGCGTGCGCGTCCTCACCCGCGATCCCGCCAAGACCAAATTCCCGGCTGGTGTCGAAGTCGTGCAAGGCGATCTTCTCGATATCGACGCGACACGGTCAGCGATGCGCGGCATCCGCACCCTGTTCCTGCTCAATGCCGTGACGGGCGATGAATTCGCCCAGGCGATCATCACCTTGAACCTTGCCCGCGAGGCCGGCATCGAGCGGATCGTTTATCTATCGGTGATCGACGCCGACCGCTTCGTCAACGTGCCGCATTTTGCCGTGAAGTTCGGCGCCGAACGGATGATCCAAGAGATGGGCTTCAGCGCCTCGATCCTGCGTCCCTCCTACTTCATCGACAACGATCTCACGATCAAGGACGTCATCGTAAACCACGGCGTCTATCCGATGCCGATCGGCAGCAAGGGCATCGCCATGGTCGATGCCCGCGACATCGCCGAGGTTGCCGCACTCGAACTGATCCGCCGCACCGAAGCGCCCGGCAAGCTGCCGATCGAGACCATTAATCTCGTCGGTCCCGATACGCTGACGGGGACGGACGTGGCCGCGATCTGGACGGAGGTCCTCGGGCGTCCCGTCGTCTATGGCGGCGACGATCCGACAGCGTTCGAACAGAACCTGGCGACCTTCATGCCGAAATGGATGGCGTACGAAATGCGCCTGATGGTCGAGCGCTATGTCAGCGACGGCACGATCCCGGAAACGGGCGACGTCGCGCGCCTGACCAAACTTCTCGGCCGCCCGCTCAATTCCTATCGCGACTTCGCGAAACGGATCACGACGACGGCATGAGGGATGACGGTGGCAGGGAGGCTGCCACCGGATGTCCTACTTCCTCTTCATCCGCGTTCTGTTGTCGAAAACCAGCACGCCGTTTTCGAACGTCCATTGCATCGTGGTCGGCGGGGCGCTGGTGGGGTTGAGGGTCAGCGTGTTGCCAGCGATGATGTAGCTGCCTTGGTGGGCGGCGATCACCGGCGGCGTCCCTTTGGGATATTTCTTCAACGCCTCGGCGGTGAACTTCGAGGTCAGGCTGTAGCTGCCGGCCTTGTTCAGCGTCAGGGTGATGACCGCATAGGGAATGCCGTCCTGGGCGCCGGTCCAGGTGCCGTAGAGCTTGTCGGCCGAAACGGCCGGACCCGCCGCGGCTGGCGGCTGACCTGCTTGCGACGGGGCGGCTTGCGGCCTGGTGTAGAACGCCGATTTGGCGGTGGTGCTGGCGCCCGCGTCGGTCAGGAGTTTCACCATCTCCGGCTTGCGCAAATAGGTCGCCATCGAGAGCGGCGTGCCGCCGTTGACCTCGGTCGCTTCCAGATTGGCCTTGTGCGCGATCAGCACCTTGGCGACTTCGGGCTGATTGGCATAGACGGCGTAATGCAGCGCCGTGGCGCCGCGGGCCTGGCTCTTGAGGTCGATCTTGGCGCCATGATCGAGCAGCAGCGCCACCGCATCGGCATGGCCGAATTGCGTCGCCAGATGCAGCGCCGGTACACCGCCAAGCCCGCCCGGCAGACTCTTCTGCAGATCGAGATTGGGCTTGAACGTCAGGAAGTGCTCGAGGAAGGCATAGATGGTCCTGCGATTGTCGCTTTTGAGCGACAGGATCACCTCATCCAGCGGCGTCAATCCGCGATCGATGTGATTGATGTCGGCGCCCTGGGCGACGAGATAATCGACGACATCATAACGCTTGTGCTGGAAGGTGGTGGCGAGAATCGAGTGGCCTTCATTGTTGGCGATGTTGGCGGAGGCGCCGTGCTCGCGCAGCAGCTTGACCGAGGCGAAGTCTTCGGCTTCGGCGACAAACCACAGGGCCGGCATGCCGTCACGGTTCCTGGCGTTGACATCAACCCCTTTGGCCGTGACCAGCACCCGGATCACATCGGCCTGGTCGGTCTGCGCCGCCTTGATCAGGGCCGTCGAGCCGCGCGCTTCCGGCGTGTTGTCGGAAGAGTCTTTGGTGTTCGGCGCCGCACCCATTTTCAACAGCATCGAGACGATGTCGGCTTGGCCCATGCCGGCGGCCAGGATCAGCGGCGTGCGCGTCCAGAAGCCGAAATCGTCCTCATAGGTGCCGCGCTTGTTCACATCGACGCCGGGCGTCTGCAGGATCAGCTTGGCGATGTCCCAGCGCTTCTTGTGGAGGGCATAGGTGAGCATGGTTTCGCGGCCATAAAGCCCATTGATATTGCCGCCGTTCTGCAGTGCCTGACGGAGCATGTCGGGATCGCTGTGATCGATCGCGACCACCAGCGGCGGTCTGGTATCGGCGGCTTGCACCGGCGCAAAGAACGGCACGACCGCGACGGACAGCGCCAACGCCGCCCGGCGAACCATCTTCAAATCCACGAAAGCCCCCGATGCCGCCCGAGGGCGGCGTATTGATTTTTCCGCAGCGTACAGAGCGGCGCGGCGCTTTACAACTTGGCGGCTTTTCCCCGCGGCCGGTCCGAGCGGTTAATACCGCTTTCTCGATCGCAGGGTCGGCTCACCGGCTCTGTCCACGTCGGGCACGGCGAGCGCTGGCGGCGGCAGGTTCGGTTCCTGCTTTTGAGCGATCGGAAGATCGCGGTCATGCTTGTCAGAAATGACGAAATAGCCGCCCGCGTCGCCCTCGAAACCGAGGAAATTCTTTTGCGTCTGGCCGACACAATTGAAATCGCCGAGATAGATCGCCTTGCCGGGCGTGACCGTGAACTTCAGCGAGAACTCGTGCTGCGGAAACCAATCGAAATGGCCGATGCCGTTGTACGTGCCGTAGATCGTGAAGGTGTAAAGCTCGTACTCGCCGGGCTCGAGGTGATGGATGGTGACGATCCCGGATTCCTCGCCTGAGAAATCTTCCTTGCGGCCCCAGAAGCGGATCGATTTCGACGAATACATGATGCGGCCGTCGATCTTGGACGTCAGCAGGCCGGGTTGAGGGTGAAGGTTGCGGTATTCGAACGAAAATCCCTCGCAGGTGCCCGTCAGACCGGCGGCAAAAACCACGGCGCCGGAATCGGCTCCGTTATAGGTCGGGTCCGTCCGGTTGGTCACGCAGCCACACAATGTAAGGCATGCGAACAAAATCGCTTTTTTCATGGGGGCCCCCGATTGCCATCAGCATGGCACACGCACCCATGTCATGCCTTGCGACATGATGCGTTCAACCAATGCAAGAAACCCGTTTACGGCAACAGGCGATAGCCGCCCGTCTCGGTGATCAGGATGTGGGCGTCGCCGGGATTTTCTTCGATCTTCTGGCGCAGGCGATAGATGTGGGTCTCGAGCGTGTGGGTCGTCACCGCGGGATTGTAGCCCCACACTTCATTGAGCAGGGTTTCGCGCGGCACCGTCTCGCCCATCCGGTACAGGAATTTGAGGATGTTGGTTTCCTTTTCCGTCAGCCGGATCTTGTGTTGCTTCTCGTCGAGCAACAGCTTGGCGCTGGGCCGGAAGGTGTAAGGGCCGATGCGGTACATCGCCTCTTCGCTGCGGTCGTGGCTGCGCAAATGCGCATGCACGCGGGCCATCAACACGGCAAAGCGGAACGGCTTGGTGATGTAATCGTTGGCGCCGGAGTCGAGACCGGCAATGGTGTCGGCATCGCTGTCGGCGGCGGTGAGGAGCACGATCGGACAGGTGACGCCCTGGGCGCGAAGCTCGCGGCAGAGATCGCGGCCGTCGCCGTCGGGCAGGCCGACATCGAGGATCATGAACTCATACAGCCCGTCGGCGGCGCGTTCGCGCGCGGTGGCGCAATCGCCGGCCCGCATCACGGCATAGTCGCCCTCCTGCCCGAGTTGTTCGGCCAGGGATTCGGCGAGCATTTCGTCGTCTTCCAGCAACAGGACGCGCTTGGCTTGAGTCATGATCGATCAGACTTCCTAGGGATCGAAGCGGGTGGACTCTACCCGGTTTTCCCTTGCTGGTGTATTGGGATAGCCGTCATGCCGCAATCCCGATCCCCCGAAAACCGCCTCGACACCGTTGCCGCCGCCATCGACGCCTTGCGCGCCGGCCGCCCGGTGCGACTCCTGACGCCTGGCGTGCACACGCTGTTCGCCGTCGAGACCCTCCCGGCCGCGGCCCTGAAACGGCTGCAACGTCCTCTTCTTATTCTAAGTCACGCCCGGGCGCGGACCCTGAAAATCCGTCTCTACACGCCCGAAGTGGTGGCTCTGCCGGTGAAATCCGGAACCAGCCCGGCCGATTTGCGCGCCATCGCCGACCCGACCGTCGACCTCGATACGCCGCTTAAGGGACCGTTCAACGCCCGCCGCGCCAAACTGGGGCCCGCCTATGCGGCGGCGGTCAAACTCACCAAACTGGCCGGCCTGTTGCCCGCCGCGGTGGTGGTGAACGGGCCTGTGCGCGGCGGCATCGACCTCAAGATCGCCGACATCACCGCCTACGAGACCCGCGCCGCCGACAGCCTGGCCATCGTGACGCGGGCACGCGTTCCCCTCGAAGCCAACGAGAAGACCGAACTCGTCGCCTTCCGCGCCGGGGACGGCGGACCCGAGAACGTCGCCATTGTGATCGGCGAACCGAAGAACCCGGTGCTGACCCGGCTGCATTCGGAATGCTTCACCGGCGATTTGCTCGGTTCGCTCAAATGCGATTGCGGCGAACAGCTGCGCGGTGCGATTGCGACCATCGCGCGGACCGGCGGCGGGGTGCTGCTCTATCTCGCCCAGGAAGGGCGCGGCATCGGCCTGATCAACAAGCTGCGCGCTTACCGTTTGCAGGACCAAGGCTACGACACCATCGAAGCCAACGAACGCCTCGGCTTCGAAGCCGACGAGCGCGTCTATGCGGTGGCAGCGCGGATGCTACAGCTGCTGGGCTTTTCATCGGTTCGTTTGTTGACCAACAATCCAGAGAAAGTCGCCGGACTGGAGAAGGCCGGGATCACGGTGACCGAACGGGTGCCGCACGCGTTTCCCTCCAACCGTCACAACGAATTCTACCTGCGCACCAAGGCGGAAAAAGCCGGGCATTTGTTGTAAGCTATACAATCTCGTCATGGCCGGGCGTTCGACCCGGCCTTCGCCACTTGGCACGTAAGTCATCGCGAGCTTCCCAGCAGATGGCCGGGTCCCGGTTTCGCGCGTTGGGCCCGACTATGACGAAATGGTGGGCAGCATCGCCATCGGCAGTGCCCCATCCGGCAATTGTTGCCGGGCGGCGCTGGGGAGAATCTGAACGTTTCCGCCGCGGGCCGGTTGGCAAGGGGCTTGCTTTACTGAAGCCATGCCCGGAACCGATATGGTCCTTCGTAATCAGGAATACGCCCGCCAGCTTGCCGTTCCACCGGCCGCGGCGAAGGCGGAACCGAAAGCCGAAGCCAAATCGGAGTCCAGCTTCAGTTTTGGCGACTTCCTCGACATCATCAATCCGCTGCAGCACATCCCGGTGGTGTCGACGATTTACCGCCATCTCACCGGCGACAAGATCGGCACACCGGAAAAGATCGCCGGCGACGCGCTCTACGGGGGACTGACGGGCCTTGCCTGTTCGGTCGGCGATGCGCTGTTCACCGAACTCACCGGCAAGAGCGTCGGCGATACGGTTTATGCCGCCGTCATCGGCGACGACGACGAACCCGCTACCGCAGTAGCGCAGAACGACCTCACTTCGGAGCGTACCGGCACGGCGCGCACCGCCGATCTGTGGCAGCCCGCGGCAACCCAGACGACGCCGTACCAAGCCGCCGCCGCCTATCGCGCCAGCGGACGGTTGCTGGCGGCCTATTAAGCTTTGCTGTAATCGCGTTCGCCGAAGATCGCGGTGCCGACCCGCACATGGGTGGCGCCGAAGGCGATCGCGATCTCGAAATCGTCGCTCATGCCCATCGACAGCAGCGGCAAACCGGCTTCACCGGCGAGCTTTTTCAACAAGCCGAAATAGGGCGCCGGGGCCAGATCGAACGGCGGCACGCACATCAAGCCGACGAGATCGAGCTCGAGCGCCCGCACCTCTTCCACCAGCGCCAGGGTTTCGCGCGGGGCGACGCCCGACTTCTGCGGCTCCTCGCCGATATTCACCTGGATGAAGAGCTTCGGATTCTTGCCCTGCTTGTCGCGCTCGGCGGCAATGGCGCGGGCGAGCTTGATGCGATCGACCGAATGAATGGCGTCGAACAGGCCGACCGCCTCTTTGGCTTTGTTGGTCTGCAGGCCGCCGATCATGTGCAGTTCGGCGTCGGGATACTCGGACTTCAACGCCGGCCACTTGGCGAGCGCTTCCTGCACCTTGTTTTCGCCGAACAGGCGATGGCCGGCAATAAGCGCGTCGCGCACCAGCTCGGCCGGATGGGTCTTCGACACCGCAATCAAATGGGTGGCGGGCGCCGGTGCGACCGCGGCCTTACGCGCCGCCTCGATGCGGCCTTTGATCTGCTCTAAATTGGCGGCGATGGGAGACATGGGATGAGCGATAGCGCTTCACGCCGCAGCATAGCAAGAGCAGCCGCCCGGCTGGCGGCGGCGGAACAAAACGACCTGCCGGTGCTGGTGCTGATGACCGACGAGGCGCGGCTCAAGGATCCGCTGGCGGCGGCCCGCGCCCTGCCGAAAGGCAGCATAGTGATCGTCAGGAGCCGCGATGCCGCCAAACGGTGGGATCTGGCGCTCGCGTTGCGCAAAATCGCGCGGGCGCGAAGCCTGTTCCTGCTGATCGCGGGCGATGTGGCGCTGGCGGCCCAGATCGGCGCCGACGGCGTCCATTTGCCGGAAAGGCGCATCGGCGAGGCAGCGGCGATCCGGGCGCGGTACAAAATGCTGGTGACGGCGGCGGCGCATTCGCTCGCAGTCCTGCGGCGGGCCGGATATATCGACGCGCTGATCCTGTCGGCGGTGTTTGCCACCGCCAGCCATCCCGGCCGGGCGGCATTGGGGGCGGTGCGGGCGAATTTGATGGTCCGGCAGGCGCCCGTTCCGGTTTACGCCCTCGGCGGCATCACCACCCGAAACGCCCGGCTTCTCTCGGGATTCTGCGGAATTGCGGCGATCGGTGCCCTAGGGGTTGACCCCGCCTGAGCGCTCGACAATGTTCGGGGCGGTTTCGGGTCGGAGAAATGCCATGCAGGATTTGATCGAGGTCATCAGAGAGCGCTCGTACCGGCGCGGCCATTTCAAGCTCGCGTCGGGCGCCGAGAGCGAATTCTATTTCAACCTCAAGCCGACCATGATGAACCCCAAGGGCGGCTATCTCTGTGCCAAGGCGCTTCTGGAAAAGATCCGCTCGGTTGAGGGCATCGCGTATGTCGGCGGGCTCGAAATGGGCGCGGTGCCGGTGATTGCGGCGCTGGCGGCGCAATCCTTTGCCGACGGCAAGCCGGTCGCCACCTTCTTCGTGCGCAAACAGGCGAAGGACCACGGCACCGGTGAAGTGATCGAAGGGCTGGCCTCCAGCGAAACGCTGGCCGGCAAGCGCGTCATCATCATCGACGACGTCGCCACCACCGGCGGCTCGATCGTCAAGGCGGCGGAAGCGGCGCGCAAAGCCGGTGCGATCGTCGACTATGCCCTCGTGATCCTCGACCGCGAGGAAGGCGGCACCGAAAACCTCGCCAAGGCGGGGATGACGCTGCTCAGCGCGGTGAAGAAGAGCGATTTTCTCTAGCCGCCGGCGCCGCCGGGCACCTTGAACGTCAGGTGCAGGAACAGCGCGTTCATCGCGAGGCGCTGCGAGCCGTCGTAGAAGGTGCCGCTGTCGCGGGTGTAGTGCAGCTCTTGCCAGCCGAGGCTCGCCTGCAGGTTCTGCGTCAGCTGGTGGCCGAGCGCGACGCCAAAACCACGCAGACCCAGTTTGGGATCGCTGATCGTACCCGCCGTCGTGCCGTTGGCATATTCGCCGCCGAGGCTCCAGCCGTTCCACGACAGCGTGGTCGACAGATGGGCGCCTTCGGTGTCGGCGTCGGTCGTCGCCTGATAGATGTTGAAGCCGTAGGTGTTGGTGTGCCGGTAAGCGCCGCCAAACGCGAGCTTCCAGTCTTCGTCCAGCGGCACGTCGATTTCGGTCCCGAGACCCCAATCGGTCAGACCGGCATCATTGGCGGCTTTGCCGTCGCCATGGCCGAAGGCGGCCGAGCCGTAAAACCCGACGCTGAAATCCTCGAAGTCCTGCGAATAGCTGAGCGCCGTCTCCCAAATGCTTTTCTGGCGGTTGGAGGCGTGCGGACCGTTGTTGAGGAACGGGATGACCTCGCGGCCTTCGGACGGGGTGTAGGAGACCCCGACCTGCACCCCGAACAGCCGCGGCGTGTAATACGAGAGCTTGGCGTAGTTCGACGAGGAATTGAGCCCGCTCTGCAGTTCGAACGCCTCGACGAAGGGACGTCCGGTGGCGGGGTCGACGAAGAAGGTGGTGTTGGGATTTTCCAGCGCGACATATTGGTCGACCACCGGCCCGGTCACCGACAGGACATAACCGGCGCCGTCGGTCATGCCGACTTCGATACTGCCGAGCCCGGTCTGGGCGACGCCATAGACCTTCTGGACCAGATTGCCGCCGTAGTTGTCGTAGGAAAGCCGGTCGCGCAGTACTTCGAACGAGGATTTGAGCGCCAGCGAAAGACCGCTGTCGTAATCGCGCTGCAGCTTGAGACCGAGATCGGCCGCCCCGCTGGCCCAGCGCTGATGCGACGGATTCGCCGGCATCCACGGCGCGAACACGGCGCCATGCGCCTCGCCCGTAACGGTCGCGGTCAGATTGTCGTACGAGGCCGTCCACGGCGATACCGTGAGGTCATCGGCCAGTGCCGGAGCAGCCACCAAGGCGGCCGCCGTTGCGAGCAATAAGGCTTTCATGTCCCCACTTTATCCCGGCAGGACGGTCGGATGGTAAAGAGCGTCCCGCATTAAACCTCGATCATAATGACCCGATTCGTCTCAGGCTATAGACGGCCACGTTGCGCCGCGGCACCCTCGCCTTTATAAGCCGAGCCCTCGAGACGGAGATTACCTGATGCGAGCCTTTATCCTTGGAGCCTGCGCCCTTCTGTTGGCCGGCTGCGGTTCGTCCGACGACAAGCAGTATATCCAGGACACCGATTCAGGCTCGACGGCCATCTCCAGCGAGAGCGGCCAGCGCATTTTGGGTGTGAATTCCTATCTTTGGCACGCTACCCTCGACACCCTGTCGTTCATGCCGCTGCAGTCGGAAGATCCGTTCGGCGGCGTTATCATCACCGACTGGTACAGTTCGCCGCAGACCCCCAATGAGCGGGTCAAGATCACGATCTACATCCTCGACCGCCGCCTTCGGGCCGACGGCCTGAAAGTCGCGGTGTTCCGCCAGACCAAGTCCAACGAGGGTTGGGCCGACGTCGCGGTCAACCCCGATACGGCGGTCAAGTTGACGGATGCGATCCTGACGCGGGCCCGCGAGCTGCGCCTGGCGACCAAGCAGTAAGCCTGCGCCACCGTTCCCTTCTGAAATGCTGGAAAATGCGGCGCATTTGCCGCAAAAGGACGTCGCACGGCCGGCTGTCCTCTTCGGCCGCGGTTTAGAAAGGTACCGACTGATATGGCGCGCTATAACGCAAAAGAATCCGAAAAGCGCTGGCAACAGGCCTGGAACGAAGCGTCGGTCTTCTTGACGCCGGAAAACCACGACAAGCCCAAATGCTACGTCCTCGAGATGTTCCCCTATCCGTCGGGACGCATCCATATCGGTCACGTCCGCAACTACACCATGGGCGACGTGCTCGCCCGCTTCAAACGCGCCCAGGGCTTTAATGTCCTGCACCCGATGGGCTGGGACGCTTTCGGCCTGCCGGCCGAAAACGCCGCCCGCGAAAAGCATGTGAACCCGCGCGACTGGACCTACGACAACATCGCCAACATGAAAGAGCAGCTGAAGCTGATGGGCCTCAGCCTCGACTGGACGCGCGAGTTCGCGACCTGCGATGTCGAATATTTCTCGCGCCAGCAGAAGCTGTTCCTCGATTTCTATAAGGAACACCTGGTCTACCGCTCCGAAGCCGATGTGAACTGGGATCCGGTCGACATGACCGTGCTCGCCAACGAGCAGGTGATCGACGGCCGCGGCTGGCGCTCCGGTGCCCTGGTCGAGCGCAAGAAGCTGAGCCAGTGGTTCCTCAAGATCACCGCCTATTCCGACGAGCTGTTGTCGGCGCTCGGCAGCCTCGACCGCTGGCCGGAAAAAGTCCGGCTGATGCAGAAGAACTGGATCGGCCGCTCCGAAGGCTTGAAGTTCAAGTTCGATCTGTCGGAAAAGAACGGCGTGGGCGGCGGCCAGCTCGAAGTCTTCACGACGCGGCCCGACACGCTGTTCGGCGCGTCTTTTGTGGCGCTGTCGGCCGATCACCCGCTGACCATCGAACTGGCCAAGAACAATCCGGCGCTGGCCGCGTTCCAGGCCGAATGCCGGCGCATGGGCACGGCCGAAGAGACCATCGAAAAAGCCGAGAAGCTCGGCTTCGATACCGGCCTCACCGTCACCCATCCGTTCGATCCGAACTGGAAACTGCCGGTCTATGTCGCCAACTTCGTGTTGATGGGTTACGGCACCGGCGCCATTTTCGGCTGCCCGGCGCACGACCAGCGCGACCTCGACTTCGCGCGGAAGTACAATCTGCGCGTCCAGGCGGTGGTGATCCCCGAAGGCGCCGATCCGAAAACCTTCGATGTCGGCAATGAGGCTTATGTCGGCCCCGGCAAGCTGGCGAACTCGCAGTTCCTCGACGGCATGGAAGTCGACGCCGCTAAGGACAAGGTCGCCGCGATGCTGGAAGGCCGCGGTATCGCCAATCGCACGGTGCAATACCGTTTGCGCGACTGGCTGGTTTCGCGCCAGCGGCCGTGGGGCTGTCCGATCCCGATGATCCACTGCGCCAAGTGCGGCGTGGTGCCGGTGCCGGAAGATCAGCTGCCGGTGAAGGTGCCTGAGGATCTGAAGTTCAACGTCAAAGGCAATCCGCTCGACGCCCATCCGACCTGGAAGCACGTCAAATGCCCGTGCTGCGGCGGCGAGGCGCTGCGCGATACCGACACCCTCGATACGTTCGTGGATTCGTCCTGGTATTACGCCCGCTTCACCGACACCAAGGCGGCCGGACCGGTCAACAAAGAGGCGGTCGATTACTGGCTGCCGGTCGATCAGTATATCGGCGGCATCGAACACGCGATCCTGCATCTGCTCTATGCCCGCTTCTTCCTCAGGGCGATGAAGAAATGCGGCTACGTCAAAATCGACGAGCCGTTCGCGGGCCTGTTCACCCAGGGCATGGTCTGCCACGAGACCTACAAGGACCCGGCCGGTAATTGGCTGTCGCCCGACATGATCGACAAACGCGCCGACGGCGTTTTCGTGAAGGCGACCGGCGAGAAGGTCAGCGTCGGCCCGTCCGAGAAAATGTCGAAGTCGAAGAAGAATGTGGTGGCACCGGAAGCCATCATCGACATCTTCGGCGCCGACACCATCCGCTGGTTCATGCTGTCGGATACCCCGCCGGAACGCGACATCGAATGGACCGACGAAGGCGCCGATGCCTGCTGGAAGTTCGTCCAGCGCGTCTGGCGTTTGGTCACCGAAACCGAAGCCCTGCCGCCGGTCGGCACGCCGGTCGAAGGCACCTCGGACTTGCGCCGGGCGGTCCATCGCACCATTGCGGCGGTCACCGAGGATCTGGCGGCTCTGCGCTTCAATCGCGCGGTGGCGCAGATTTACACCCTGACCAATGCTATAAGTGCCGCTCCGAATGCGCCGGGAGCCGAACGCCGCGAGGCCTTGGAGACCCTGGTCAAACTGATCGGACCGATGATGCCGCATCTGGCCGAAAGCGCCTGGGAAGCGTTGGGGCACAAGCCCTTCCTCGCCACCGCCGAATGGCCGCAGGCGATCGCCGAACTGACCGCGCTCAACACCGTGAAAATCGCGGTGCAGGTCAACGGCAAGCTGCGCGGCACCATCGAAATCGCCCCCAATGCCGACAAGGCCGACGCTGAGAAAATGGCGCTGGCGCTCGACACGGTGGTCAAGGCGATGGACGGCAAGGCGCCGAAAAAAGTGATCGTGGTTCCCAACCGCATCGTCAACATCGTGGTGTGATCGATGAAATACGCAGCCGTCGTCCTTCTCGGATTGTTGCTTAGCGGTTGCGGCTTCCATCCGCTTTACGCGGTGCCCGACACGCCCGGCGGCTCGATGCAAGGCACGCTGCGCGCGATCTATGTCGAGCCGGTGCCGGAACGGCTCGGCTATCAGCTGCGCAACCGGCTGATCGACGTGCTCGACGGCCAAGGCGAATCCGGCGGCGCCCGCTATCGCCTCAAGCTCAATCTGACGACCAAGAGCGACGCCATCGGCGTGCAAAGCCAGACCACCACCGGCGGCGTCGTCCAGACCGCCATCACCCGTTACAACGACACCCTGCGCTGCGAGTACGAGCTCAGCGACGCGCGCTCGGGCGCGGTGATCACCAAAGGCGTCGAGACCGGTCTGTCGGCCTACAACGTGCTGTCGTCGCCCTATGCCACCTTGGCGGTACAGCAGGACGCCGACCGCCGCGCCGCCGAAGACATCGCCGACCGCATCCGCATCGACCTGGCGGTATGGTTCGCCGAGCAGGCGAAGAAGTGACGGTCCACCTGTCATTCCCGGCCGAACGATCCGAGCGCAGCGAGGACCGTGAGGGGAAGGGAACCCAGGTCTTCACGCCTGCAAGACGCCCGAGAAGGTGCTGTGCCATATCCCTTTCATCGGAGAAGCTCATGCACCTGGGTCCCCTTTCCCTCGCTGCGCTGACGCTAGCTCGGCCGGGGATGACAAGTGGTGCGGTGCGCGCATGACGGTCATCCGCTCCAACGAGGCCGACCGGTTTTCCAAGAGCCCGCCCAAGAACATCATCGCGGCGCTGGTGTTCGGGCCGGATGCGGGACTAGCGCGCGAGCGTGCGGAAGCGCTTTTGAAAACCGTGGTCGACGATCTGACGGACCCGTTCCGGGTGTCCGATCTCGATGACGCGGCGCTTGCCGCCGATCCGGCGCGGCTGGCCGACGAAGCGGCGGCGATCTCGATGCTGGGCGGGCGGCGTGTGGTCCGGGTGCGCGGCGCCACCAACGGCATCGCCAAAGTGTTCGAAGCCTTCCTCGATGATCCCAAAGGCGAAGCGCTGGTTGTGGTCGAAGCCGGCGATCTCGCCAAAGGCTCGGCGTTGCGCAAACTGTTCGAAGATGCCGACAACGCTGCCGCCATCGCCTGCTATCCCGACACCGCCAAGGATCTGCCTGACGTGGTGCGCGAAGCCTTGCGCGCCGAAGGACTGTCGATTTCCGGCGAAGCGCTGGCCGATGCGGTGTCGCGGCTCGGCGCCGATCGCGGCATGACGCGGCGCGAACTGGAAAAGCTGGCGCTTTACTGCCGTGGTCAGAAAGAGGTCACGGTCGACGATGTGCGCGCTGCCATGGGCGACGAAGCCGAAGCGCGGGTGGAAGAAGCCTGCGATGCCGCCGGATTAGGCGACCTCAAGAAGCTCGATCTCGCACTGGAGCGGTTGTGGGCCTCCGATATTTCGCCGATCGCCGTGGTGCGCCCGGCCATCGGCCATTTCCAGAAACTGCTCGCAGTGGCGACCGACGTGGCGCGCGGCGACAATGTCGAGTTCGCGATCAAGAAATTGCGCCCGCCGCTGCATTTCTCCCGCGTCAATGCCTTCAAGGTGCAACTGCAGAAATGGAACGACACCCGCCTCGGCGATGCGCTCGATCTTCTGTTCGAAGCCGAAGCGATGTGCAAAACCACGGCGGTTCCAGCCGAAGCGGCTTTGGGCCGGGCGTTGTTCACGGTCGCAGCGCTGGCACGCAAACGCTGATTTCGCGCCTTGGGAACAGTGTGGTGACAAGCAATATCACAAGCGACCGGCGATCCTGACCGATCAGCCCGCCGCCGCAACGGCTTATCGGGTTCCCGCCGAGCCGCTTGCCGAGGCACTTTTCTTGTCACGGCACCCCGCTCGGGATGCACCGTTCCAACCCAGCTTCGTCTGCAAGGCGGAGCCAACGGAACGAGGTGACCTGTGAGAAAACTCTCCTTGCTGGCAAGCGCCGCTTCGCTCGGCGTCCTAACGATATTCAATCCGGCTGCCGCGGCGCCCCACGGGGTGAAAGTCGGCATGCTCACCTGTCACGTGCACAGCGGCTGGGGCTACGTGGTCGGCTCTTCGAAGGAAATGGATTGCGCCTACCGGCCAAAACACGGCGGCCCGGACCGCTACAGCGGTAGCATCACCAAGCTCGGCGTCGATATCGGCTATACGTCGGCCGGAACGCTGGTGTGGGACGTTGTGGCGCCGAGTTCGGACGTCCGCTCCGGCGCGCTGGAAGGCGAATACGCCGGTGCAACCGCCAGCGCCACCGTTGGCGTCGGCGTCGGCGCCAATGTGCTGGTGGGCGGATTGGACAAATCGATCGCGCTACAGCCAGTCAGTGTCGAAGGCAACACCGGTTTGAACGTCTCGGGCGGGTTCGGCGAGATGTCGCTGAAATCGCGGGTCCAGACCGGCGACCGGCGTTAACGACCCCCGCAGGCGGTCCCGGCGCGACGGGGTGAAACTGGACTCAGGCCCCCCACTTCGCTATTCGCTAGTCGTACCTCGCCTGGGACCGCCATGCTGAAAATCCGCATCATCCCCTGTCTGGACGTGAAGGACGGGCGCGTCGTCAAAGGCGTCAACTTCGTCGACTTGCGCGATGCGGGCGACCCGGTCGAACAGGCCATCCTCTACGACCGCATGGGCGCCGACGAACTCTGCTTTCTCGACATCACCGCCTCCAACGAAAAGCGCGCCATCATGCTCGATGTGGTGCGGCGGACGGCGGATGTCTGCTTCATGCCGCTGACGGTCGGCGGAGGCGTGCGCACGCTCGACGATATCAGGAGCCTGTTGCTCGCCGGGGCCGACAAGGTGTCGATCAACACCGAAGCGGTGCGCCGTCCCGAATTCGTGCGCGAAGCGGCGGAGAAATTCGGCAGCCAATGCATCGTCGCCGCGATCGACGCCAAGCAGGTGGCGCCGGGAAAATTTGAGGTCTTCACCCACGGCGGGCGCAATCCGACCGGTATCGATGCGGTCCGCCATGCGATGAAGCTGGTCGACTACGGCGCCGGCGAAATCCTGCTCACATCGATGGATCGCGACGGCACCAAGATCGGCTACGACATCCCTCTTACAAGAGCGATTTCCGATGCCGTGCCGGTGCCGGTGATCGCCTCGGGCGGGGTCGGAAACCTGCAGCATCTGGTCGAAGGGGTGCGCGACGGCGGCGCCAATGCCGTCCTGGCGGCGTCGATTTTCCATTTCGGTCAATCGACTATCGCCGACGCCAAGAATGCCCTTGCGGCGGCCGGTCTGCCGGTGCGCAATAGCTGAGAACAAGACCGGTTTTTATCCCATGAGCGAGCCCGCACGGCCGCGCACACTGGTGCCGGTGTCGGCACGAGCCCCATTGATCGACGTCGACATGCCGGCGGGTGAAGCCTTGCGCGTTATCCTCTTGGAAGCGCTGGCACAGGTGAATGCCAATGTGCCGGTGGCGAAAGCGCGCCACAGCGAAGGCCTGCATCAGCTGCGGGTGGGATTGCGGCGGCTGCGCACCGCACTGACGCTGACCGATCTCACCGGGTTGGCGGAACTCGATGTCCGCGCCAAAGCGATCATCAACAAGATCGGACCGGCGCGCGATCTCGATGTGTTTGTCACCGAGCTGTTTCCACCGGCGGTCGGCGAACTCGGAGCGCGGCGCGGCTTCGAACTTCTGGCAGAGCGGGCCGAGAGGCAGCGCCAGCGCGCCTGGGATGCGGCCATCGCCGAAGTGTCGAGCTCCGAGCTTCGCACCTTCGATAACGACGTCGCCGCAGCGGCGCAGGCAATCGAATGGCCGGATGCCATCGCCACCGTGGCACCGCAACTGCTCGATCACGCCATGCGGCGGGCCAACAAACGCGGCCGTCATTTCGCGCAGCTCGATCCGCCGTCGCGCCACCGCTTGCGCATCGCGCTCAAGAAACTGCGTTACGCTGCCGAGTTCTTCGCGCCGCTCTATCCCAAAAAGACCGTCAAGCACTGGCTGGCGCCGCTGAAAGAACTGCAGGACCAGCTCGGCCATTTGAACGACGTGGCGCAGGTGCGCGGCGTCATCGAAACGTTTCTGACGGAGAGTGCCGCCGGCGCCGCGATGCAGGCCGAGCTCAGCGCCGCCGCCGGTCTGTTGCAGGGCTTTCACCAGACGCGCAGCGAGGCCGTCGCCCGCACCACGCATCAGCAATGGAAGGCGTTCCGCGCAACGCCTGTGTTCTGGGCATGACGCTTGTCATTTGAGCAGTGTGCCAAATCATTTGGCACCATGGATGATCATGAAATGCCCGGTTTTACGTCATTTTTATAACAGTGCGCGCGCATCGTCGCAGCGATCGCGATCGCCATCGCGAATGTGTGTATCCGCAACCTTCGATTAAGTCCTCGCCCCCTAGCGTTGCACGTCCGGCGACAAGACCGGATGCGGTTCAACATGGTGGGTGCAATGAATTTCTCAAAATGCGGTTTGGCGGCAATCGTGATGGCGGCAATGACGATGCCCGGCTTTGCGGGGGACCTGAACGAGGTCTTCACCAAATGCGCCAGCAAGTATGGCAAGTCGACGAAGGATGCGACCGTGACGCTGGAGTGCACGGCGGCCGCCGGCAAAGTCAGCGACTGCAAAGTGATCGAAGCGCCGTCACCGACCGAAGGGTTCGACAAAGCAGCCCTGTGCGTGGCGGACTCTTTGCCGATCGGCAATAAGACCGGGACCATCAAATTCCCGATCAAATTTACCGGCAGTCATTACTGAGATCAGCGCGCTCTCAGCGGCACGTTCAGTCCGGCCACGGACGGCGTGCCGTCGGAGGCAAGTTCGAGCACCAGCGCGCATTTGAGATCGAGTTCGGCCGGCATTGGCGCCGACATGTCCCAGCCGGTGGCGAGCACATAAGCAGCGCGGAGCACGCCCATATGGGCGACGGCGATGGCGTCCTCGCCTTTGGCCGCGACATCGGCGAAGAAGCTTTTGAGGCGCGCATGCAGTTCGCCGGTGGATTCGCCGCCGGGCGGACGGAACGCGATGCCGCGGCCGGAGCGTTCGAACGCGTCGTCGCCGTCACGCGCCAGCATCTCGGCGCGGGTGAGACCTTCCCAATCGCCCCAGTTCTGTTCGCTGAGACGCGGATCGAGATGGAGGTGCTTGAGACCCAGACACGTCGCCGTCTGACGGGCGCGCAGTTTGGGACTGCAATAGACCGCTGCATTCTCAAAACCGGCGGGCGGCAACAGCGCACTCATCTTCGCTTTGCCCGCTTCCGACAGCGGCGTGTCGACCGTGCCTTGGACGCGGCCTTCAGCGTTCCAATCGGTGGGACCGTGACGAAGCAAAGCGAGTTTCATTTTTAGCCTTTCGCGCTTCTTACCCGAAAACCGGAAGCCACTTTTCGGGAAGCGCTCATGGATAATCAATCTCCGCAATCACCGGCACATGGTCGGAGCATTTTTCCCAGCCGCGCATCTTCTTGATGATCGCCTGGCTCTTGATCGCACCACGCAGCGCCGGACTGACCCAGATGTGATCGAGGCGGCGGCCGCGATCCGAGGCTTCCCAGTCGCTCGCGCGATAGCTCCACCACGAATAGATCTTCTTGTCGGGCGGCACTAAGGAGCGCGTGACGTCGGCCCAATCGTAAGCGGCATAAGCGGCATCGAGCAGCTTGGTCTCGACCGGCGTGTGGCTGACGACACGCAGCATCTGTTTGTGGCTCCAGACGTCGTTCTCGAGCGGGGCCACGTTGAGATCACCGACCAGCACCACCGGTGCGGTCCTGCCGTCCTTGCGCTTCTTGAACAGCTTTTCGAGACGGGCGAGGAAATCGAGCTTGTGATCGAATTTGGGATTGAGCGCCGGATCGGGAATGTCGCCACCGGCCGGGACATAGAAATCGTTGAGCTCGAGGCCGTTCTCGAACAGCACGCGCAAATGGCGGCAATGCCCCTCGCGGCAATAGTCATCGACCTCGAAGCGCTTGATCGGCAGACGCGAGACGACGGCGACGCCGTGATTGGCTTTCTGACCGCTCACCGCCTGATGCACGTACCCGGCCTTGGCAAAACCTTTGGCGGGAAACTGATCGTTGGTGCACTTGATCTCCTGCAGCGCCAACACATCGGGCGCGTGCTCGCGCAGGAAGCGCAACGCCAACGGCTCGCGCAGGCGCACCGAATTAATGTTCCAGGTGGCGATCTTCATGAGGGGCCTGTTGCATTGGTTTCGCCAAGCGGCCAGCGGGCGCGGGCGGGAGCATCGAGCGGATCGAAGCGGCCGAGCGCGGCGTTCTCGATGCCGGCCCAGGCGATCATCGCCGCATTGTCGGTGCAGAGCTTGACCGGCGGCACGGCAAAACCGAAGCCCTCCTGACCGGCAAGATCGGCCAGCGCCGCCCGGATGGCGCCGTTGGCGGCAACCCCGCCTCCGACGACGAAGGCCGGATCCGCGGCGTCAGGAAAATCGCGGCGGAACATTGCCATCGCCGCAGCCGAACGCTCGATCAGGATGTCGACCACGGCCGCTTGGAACGAGGCGGCGACATCGGCGGTCTCAACCGCATTGTTCTGGATCAACTGGCGCACCGCGGTCTTGAGTCCCGAGAAGGAGAAATCGGCGCCCTCGCGCCCGCGCATCGGCCGCGGCAGGGCATAGCGCTTCGGATTGCCGTCGCGCGCCAAAACTTCTATCCGCGGTCCGCCCGGGTAAGGCAGCTTCAAGAGCTTAGCGGTTTTGTCGAAGGCCTCGCCGGCGGCATCATCGATGGTGGTGCCGTAGAGCCGGAAACGGCCCGGACCTTCGACCCCGAGCAGCTGACAGTGGCCGCCGGAGACCAGCAGCAGCAGATACGGGAACGCCACGCCGGTGGCGAGGCGAGCCGAAAAGCCATGACCTTCGAGGTGGTTGACCGCAATCAGCGGCTTGCCGGCGGCAAGCGCCAAGGCTTTGCCGGTGAGCAGACCGACCATTACCCCGCCGATCAGGCCAGGACCTGCCGTAGCGGCAACCGCGTCGATCTCCGCCAAAGTCAGTTTGGCCTCGGCCAAAGCCCGCGCCACGATGGTGTCAATCAATTCCACATGCGCCCTGGCGGCAATCTCCGGCACCACGCCGCCAAAGGGGCGGTGCTCCTCAAGCTGGCTGAACACCACATCCGAGAGGATTTCGCCCGGGCCGGGCGGCACGCCGCGTACCACGGCGGCTGCGGTCTCATCGCAACTCGTTTCCAAGCCCAGGATCGTTAGGGTGCGCACGCGAAAACCTGTTCACCTTGCCAAAAACGCTGTAATCGAAAAAACCCATGGCGGAAAGCGCTCTTCGTATCGGGACCCGAGGGTCCAGGCTGGCCACGGCACAGGCCGACATGGTCGCCCGTGCGCTCACGGCGACCGGTATTGCCACCGAAATTGTCCTTATCAAGACCACCGGCGACCGCATCCAGGACCGCCCGCTCGCCGACGCCGGCGGCAAAGGCCTGTTCACCAAGGAACTGGAAGAAGCCCTGCTCGACGGCCGCATCGACCTCGCCGTCCACTCGATGAAGGACGTGCCGGTGCTGCTGCCGCCTGGCCTGCAACTGTCTGCCATTCTCGAACGCGAAAACCCCGCCGACGTCTTCATCTCACCGGTCGCCCCGTCGCTGAAAGCGCTTCCCGCGGGGGCGCGGGTCGGTACCAGTTCGGTGCGGCGGGCGGCACAGCTCAAACGCGCCCGGCCAGATCTGACCCCGGTGCTGCTCCGCGGCAATGTCGACACCAGGCTCAAGAAGCTTGCCGACGGCGGCATGGAGGCGATCCTCCTGGCCCTGGCCGGGCTCAAGCGTCTCGGCCTCGACAGCCATGTCACGGAAATTCTGTCTACGGACGAATGGCTGCCGTCGTTGGCGCAAGGCGCGGTCGGCATCGAGATCCGCGACGGCGATAGGCGCACCGCCGAAGCGGTCGCGCCGCTCGATCATCAACCGACGGCGATCGCGCTGGCCTGCGAGCGGGCCTTCCAGGCTGCCCTCGACGGCTCATGCAAGACGCCGATCGCAGGACTCGCAAAGATCGACCAAGGTCGATTGTCGTTCCGGGGAGAAGTGCTGGCACCGGACGGCAGCGACTTCGTGGCATCCGGATTTGCGGACCTTCACATCAGTTACGGGAAAACCGATGCAGTGCGCGCTGGACGGGAGGAAGGGATCAAATTGAGACCGCTGGCGGAGCGTTGGCTCGCCAACTGATGTACGGAAACCCGCGCTATTGCGCGTTTTCCGTGCTGTCTTCAGCCAGGCTCTTGACGAGATCGAGCACCCGCTTGCGCACCTTGGGATCCTTGATGCGCATATATGCGAGCGAGAGTTGCAGACCGTCGCCGCTCGAAACGAATTCGAGTACGGGCTGGGAATCGCGTTCGGCGAATCCCGGCGCACTCGCGAGCTGTTCGGTCACACTCTCGTAGAAGTACTGGATCGGAACGCCGAGAATGCGTGCGATCTCGAAAAGGCGGCCCGCACCGATGCGGTTCACGCCCTTCTCGTACTTCTGCACTTGCTGGAACGTCAGACCGAGCAGCTCGCCCAGCCTCTCCTGACTCATACCGATCATCATGCGACGCAGGCGGAGTCTGTTGCCTACCTGGCCGTCGATCGGATTGGCTTGTTTTTTTGGCAAGGTTTTGGACTTGAAGGTTGGAGATGAAACCTACATGCCGGTAGCACATCCAGAAGACGAATTCACTGCCCGGCGCAGCGACGCATCATTTTCCTTTGGAAAAAAGCCAAGTCAAAGCGACGTTTGTGCATATCAGCAGTACGAACCACCAATCGCTGAAGCGGGAATAGGGGGTGGGCGCAATTGCTGCGGGAAGCGGACCGTCGACAAAACCCGTCTGATTCAGGCCGAGTCGCTGGGTGATTCGCCCAAACGGATCGATGATGGCGGAGATTCCGGTGTTGGCGGCCCGCGCCACCGGCAGACCTTCTTCGATCGCCCGTACGCGTGCGACCAATAGATGCTGGCGCGGCCCGGCCCATGGACCGAACCAGGAATCGTCGGTGACATTTACTAGCCAATCCGGCCGCTCATCACCCACAACCTCACCGGGAAACAAAATCTCGTAGCATATCAATGGTGTCAGCGTGCCGGCGCCGGGCAAGGCGTAGGTCTTTGGACCGTCGCCCGGCGTGAAGCTGCCATCGATCCCGGTAAGCTTCGTAAGGCCCAGCAAATTCAGCGTTTTTTCGTACGGCAGATACTCGCCGAACGGCACCAGGTGGTATTTGTCGTAGGTCGCAACCAGTTTGCCGTCGCGCCCGAACACGAACAGGCTGTTGAAATAGCGGTAATTGTCCGTAGACAGATATTCGACCCGGAGCGCGCCGGTGATGAGACCTTGACGGCCGGCCGTGAGCGCAGCGATCTGCTCGAGCGCGAGCGGCTGTTCGTCCAATCCGGCAAACGGCGGCGCCGCTTCCGGCCAGACGATCAGCGTCGGATTGCCGGGGGCGCGGGACAGATCGATCAGCCGACGCCAGTTCCTGGCCTTGTAGCGGCGCAGATATTTTTCGGCTTGCGGGACATTGGGTTGCACCAGCCGCACACGCACGTCCGGGACGACTTTCGGCGCCGCCGTGGCGAGCCGCACGGTACCGCCGACCCAGAACAGCGCGAACAGGCCGGCCACGGCGGCCGCGACTTTCCAGCGCGGCTGCGGCGCCAACAAATCCGCCAGCGCGGCACCAAGCAGCACCGTCAGAAGCGACAGGCCGTACGCGCCCACCACCGCTGCCGACTGCAGCACCGCCAGGGATGCGCCCCAGCCATAGGCCGGGATGTTCCAGGGAAAGCCCGTGAAAATATGGCCGCGCAACCATTCGACCAGCCCGTAGCAAAGCGCGAACAGAAATACCCTGCCCGGCCCCGGACGCCATAACCAGCCACAGAGCGCACCGGCGCAAAGCTGGAACAGCGCCAGTGCCGCAAAGAGGACGAAGACGAACGGGATCTGCCAGGCATGGGCGACGGGATCGACCATGAAGGCATAGGCGATCCAATGCATGCCGAGGGCGTATTGGCCGAACGCGAACGCCCATGTCACCACCGCGCCGGTGCGGACGCGCCGCTTCGGCTCGGCGCCGTCGATCATGACGACGACAAGAGCAAACCCGATCAGCAGGGCTGGGAAAAAATCGAACGGCGGAAAGCCGAGCGCCGAGACGACACCGGCGGCGAACGCAAATCCAGTCCGGCGCCAGCCTTTGAGGGCGCGCACGAACGCACCGGCTGCCGCCAGTCCTAGCGTCAGAGGTTCAAGCATTCTCGGGCGGTCTTTCTTTCGGGGGACGGATCAACAACCGTTTGACCCGGCGCGGATCGGCTTCCAGCACTTCGAACTCGACACCATCGGGATGGGCGATGATCTCGCCGCGTTGCGGCACCCGCCCGATCAGCGACACCACCAGACCGCCGAGGGTGTCGATGTCGCTGTCTTCGTCGCGCGGGAATTCAATGCCGGTTTCGGTCTTGAAATCATCGAGATCGATGCGGGCATCGGCGACAAAGCCGCCCGACGGCAGCGGCCGCGCGCCGGGGTCGTCCTCGTCATGCTCATCGGCGATGTCGCCGACGATTTCCTCGATCACGTCTTCGATCGAGACCAGACCGTCGGTGCCGCCGTATTCGTCGATGACGAGCGCGAGATGAATGTGCGTCGTCTGCATCTTGAGCAACAGATCGAGTACCGGCATCGACGGCGGCGCGAACAGGATGTCGTGCTTGATCGCGGAGATCGGCGCTTCGCGCAGGGTGAAACCGCCTGCAGTGGTCTCCATCTGCTCCAAAACGCTTTTCAAATGGACGAAGCCGACCGGATCGTCGAGGGTCTCGCGATAGACCACCAGACGCGAATGCTGGGCTTCGCGGAACTGCATGATGAGCTCGGCAAGCGGCGTCGCTTCCTCCACCGCCACGATGTCGGCGCGCGGCACCATCACGTCCTTGACCCGGAGCTCACCGAACTTGAGCAGATTGGCGAGCATGATGCGCTCTTGATCCGACAGGCCCGGGCTCTGGCGATCGGCTTCCTCGATCGCCTCTTCCAGGGTCTCGCGCATCGACGCCGCGGCATTGTCACCGCGCAAGAGGTGGGCCAGGCGCCGCAGGAGCGATGGCGGTTTGTCGTCGTCGGAATCGGCCGCGCTGGTCATTTCGTCTCGTACGGATCGGCGATCTTGAGGGTTGCGAGGATGCGTGTCTCCATCGGCTCCATCACCTTGGCGAGGCGCGGTGTAACGTGATCGTAGCCGAGCAGATGCAACACGCCGTGAACGGTCAGATGGGTGGTATGGTCGATCAGCGTCTTGCCTTCGGCTTTCGCTTCTTTGGCGGTGACGCCATAGGCGATGGCGATGTCGCCCAGGTACCCTTCTTCCTCACTCGGAAACGACAAGACATTGGTCGGCTTGTCCTTGCTGCGGAAATCGTGATTGAGCGTTTTGACCCGCTTGTCGGTGGTGAGGAGCACGGTCAGATCGGCCGCGTCATCGCCACCGGCTTCGGCAAGCGCGGCACGGACCGCTTTTTTCAAACGGGCGGTGAGGCCGCGAGGGCGGCGCCAGCGTTGGTCTTCAATTTCGAGCGTAAGGCTCAATCGCGATTCCTGCGCGGTTTGGCGCGCTCCTCTTCGGCGGCATTATAGGCGGCGACGATGCGCGTGACGAGAGCATGGCGGACCACGTCGCGCTCGGAAAAGCGGGCCACCGCCGCCCCTTCGATGCCACCCAGGATATCAAGCGCCTGGATCAGGCCTTCGGCGCGGCCGCCGGGCAAATCGCTTTGCGATGCGTCGCCGGTCACCACCATGCGCGATTCCTCGCCCAAGCGGGTGAGAAACATTTTCATCTGCATCGGCGTGGTGTTCTGGGCCTCGTCGAGAATGACGAAGGCGCGCGTCAAGGTGCGGCCGCGCATGAAAGCGAGCGGCGCCACCTCGATCACGCCCTGCTCCATCAGCTTGAGGCATGGCTCGCCGATGACGTCGAACAGCGCGTCGTAAAGCGGACGCAGATAGGGATCGATCTTCTCTTTCAGATCGCCCGGCAGAAAGCCGAGCCGCTCGCCGGCTTCCAGCGCCGGACGCGACAGGATCAGCCGCTCCACCTGCCGCTTGTGCAACAGATAGGCGCCGAACGCGGCGGCGAGATAGGTCTTGCCGGTACCGGCCGGGCCGACCCCGAACACCAGCGGGTGCGTCCGCATCATGTCGAGATAGGCAAGCTGCGCCTCGGAACGCGCCCGCAAGGTGCGCCCGGTCCAGGTGGCGATGGTCGGCGAACCGCTCTGGCCGGAGATGGCGTGGTCGTTATCGGCGCTGAAACGGATCTCGGCATCGATTTCCGCCGGCCCCGCCGCTTCGCCGCTTTCCAGCCGGGCATAGAGGGCGCGCAGCACATGAGCGGCCTTGTCGCGCGCATCGCCTTCGATTGAAATCACATTGCCGCGCTGGCCGATCTTCACCGCCAGTTTGTGTTCAAGCCGCACGAAATGCTTCTGATGCGGACCCGACAATTCGAGCAGCAAGGCATTGTCGGGAAATTCCAAGGTGACCTTGGACAGCTTTTTTGCGTTCAATGGGCTGCCTTTTCGCGGGAAGAAACCAGCACACCTTTCAGGCTGTTGGACAATACAGCGTCAATGCGGACTTCGGCCAGCGTGCCGATCAGCGGCAAGGCGCCTTCGACGTGGACCGGCTGCAGATAGGGCGAACGGCCGACCGCCTGACCGTCCTTGCGGCCAGGATGCTCGAACAGTACCGGGAAAGTGCGCCCTTGGCACGAGGCGTTGAACGCCTTCTGCTGCGCGGTGAGAAGCGCCTGCAATTCGGCGAGACGGGCGTCCTTGACGTCCTCGGGCACCTGCTTCGCAAGCGCGGCGGCGGGCGTGCCGGGACGCGGACTGTATTTGAACGAGAAGGCCTGGGCGTACTCGATCTTTTTGACGAGATCGAGCGTGGCGGCAAAATCGGCATCGGTTTCGCCGGGAAAGCCGACGATGAAATCGCCCGACAGAGCAATGTCGGGACGGGCGGTGCGGATGCGCTCCACCAGCTTCAGATAATCGGCGGCGGTGTGACCGCGGTTCATGGCGGCCAGAATGGTGTCGGAGCCCGCCTGTACCGGCAGATGCAGATACGGCATCAATTGCGGAATATCGCGATGGGCCGCGATCAAGTCTTCGCTCATGTCGCGCGGATGCGACGTGACGAAGCGCAAGCGCTGCAGGCCATCGATCTTGGCCAAGGCTTCGATCAGTTTGGCCAGCGACCAGACGGCGCCGTCGGGACCGGTGCCGCGATAGGCATTGACGTTCTGACCGAGCAGCGTGATTTCGCGCACGCCGCTGTCGACAAGGCCTTTGGCTTCGGTGAGGATCTGCGCCACCGGGCGCGAGAACTCGGCGCCGCGGGTATAGGGTACGACGCAGAACGTACAAAACTTGTCGCAACCTTCCTGCACCGTCAGAAACGCAGTCGGTGCGCCATGCACGGCCGGCGCCGGCAGCGTGTCGAACTTGTCTTCGGCAGGGAATTCGGTCTCCAGCGCATGGCCGGTGCCGCGGGAAATCTTGGCGATCATCTCGGGCAGGCGCTGATAGGATTGCGGCCCGACCACGATGTCGACCGCGGGCTGGCGGGCGATGATCTCTTTGCCCTCGGCCTGGGCGACGCAGCCGGCGACGGCAATCACTAGGCGGCCGCCATCCTTGGCACGGGTCTCTTTGAGCCGCTTCAGCTTGCCCAGTTCGGAATAGACTTTCTCGGCCGCCTTCTCGCGGATGTGGCAGGTGTTGAGGATCACCATGTCGGCGTCCTCGGCCGTTTCGGTGGACGTAAAGCCCAGCGGCGCCAGCAAATCCGCCATCCGGGCGGAGTCGTAGACGTTCATCTGGCAACCGTAGGTCTTGATGAAAAGCCGCTTCATGGGCGGGTTATGTTCGATGCCTCGCCGGAAAACAAGAAACCCTCAAGCCGCCGCCGGGGAAGCAGGCTCGGACGGGGTCTCCCCCCAATTGCCCCGCAGCGCCCGCATCTGGCCTTCCCGGATCGTCTTTTCCGTTACCACGGCCAGTTGTTTACGGCCGAAACCGGGGCCGACCTTGAGCGGGTCATGGAATTCGATCACCACATCGAGCGGGCCGGTTTTGAACGCCTCCCAGACATGCGGCATCAGATCCATGTCGCCGTACCAAGCGAACAGCGGCCGGTTTTCGCGGCCCAGGGGAATGCCGTGGAAACCGACATAGGCGATCGACACCGGCTGCACCGGCACGTATTCGGTGTGGCCTTCGGCATCGACGCCGACTTCGGATTCGACCGCCCCCATCAGCGCGCTTTTGAACGTCTGCACATGGTTGCCGTCGGTCGAGGTGCCTTCCGGGAACAGCACCAAGGCGTCGCCGGCCTTAAGCCGCTCGCGGATCACCTTGGCCGAGTCCGCCGCTGCCGCACGGCGCGTACGGTCGACGAACACCGAGCGCTGCAACTTGGCCATCAGCCCGAACAGCGGCCAGCTCTTCACTTCCAGCTTGGCGACGAACGACACCGGCGCCGCCGCCGACATGATGAGAATGTCGAAATAGCCGGTGTGATTGGCCACCATCAGGACGCC
>JAHFQC010000019.1:0-27261 GCA_023259375.1 Alphaproteobacteria bacterium | reverse complement strand
GGTCCATCACCGGCTTGCCGATCACATGCAGGCGGATGCCGAACAGGCGGCAAAGGAATTTGTGATAGGCGTGCGGATAGCGCGTCTGCAGCTTCCAGCCGAACTGGATGGATAGCCATTGGATAGGGGCGCTCAGCACCGTCAGGGCGAAAAACGCCAGGGCCAGTACGAACGCACGAAGTGTCGGCATGCTTAACGGGGCTTCTTGGGAACGCCGTAAAGCTCTAGCCGGTGATCGACCAATTCGAAACCGAGTTCTTCGGCGATGCGACGCTGAAGGCGTTCGATTTCCTCGTTGCGGAATTCGATGACGCTGCCGGACTGCACGTCGATCAGGTGGTCGTGGTGCGATTCCGGGGTTTCCTCGTAGCGCGAGCGGCCGTCACGGAAATCGTGACGCTCGAGAATGCCGGCATCCTCGAACAGCTTCACGGTGCGATAGACGGTTGCAATCGAGATGTGCGGATCCAAGGCCGAGGCGCGCCGGTACAACTCCTCGGCGTCCGGGTGATCGGCTGCGTCCGATAATACGCGCGCGATGACCCGGCGTTGCTCGGTCATCCGCAGACCCTTATCAACGCAGAGTTTTTCAATCCGCGTCATGGCTTTCCCCTGCTCCCTACCTAAGTGCGACTCTATCCGAGTTGCAGCGAAAATCACACCCGCACTAGTGGAAATGCCACTTTCAAGACTAGGGCATCTTCGCGCATGCCGTGTGGGGCGACATAATAGGCTTTGCGGCGACCGACCTCGGCAAAACCAAGGCCCTTATACAATGCTATCGCGGCATTATTCGTCGCGTTCACTTCCAAAAACATGAGTGCGGCACCAGCCGCGGCCGCCACTTCGGCAGCCCGGCAAACCAGGCTTCCGGCTATCCCGCGTCGTCGCGCCGCAGGCGTCACGCCGAGGGTCAGGATCTCGGATTCCCCGCCTGCGGCCCGTACCAGGATGAAGCCGCCGGCGTCCTCATCCATCAGCGCGAAGGTACCGGGAGTGGCCATCAGGTCGGCGATCGCCGCCGCATCCCACACCTCCTCGGTGAAGCATTGCGCATGGATGGCGGCGAGGACCGCGGCCTCGTCGCTGCTGGCGAGTCTCACTCTCATCGCACCGCCGCCGGCAGTTTGGCATCGGGCGGACGCAGATACAGCGGACGCGGCGCGGCGCCGGTATCGGGAGCCGTCGTAGCCAATCGCGCCACCCACACCGCATCGGGCGCCAGGATGTTGGTGATCGTCGCCTGCGGTGAGGCCATCAGCGCCGCCCCGGTTCCGGCGAGGGCCAGCGAGGCATAGGGCGCCAGGATCGCTTGCGCGGTCGCGACGCTCATGATGGCAGCGGCTTGTCCGGCACTGGTCTCGAGATAGACCTCGCCGCGTTTGGCATCGTGCACCGCGGCGGCGACTTCGCAGCCGGTCTGCGCTTTTGCTTCCGCCGCCATCGCCGCCAGACTGGTGACGCCGATCAGCGGCTTGTCGAGCGCGACGCGCAAGCCGCGCATGAACGCGAGCCCAACCCGCTGGCCGGTGAAGGAGCCGGGGCCGGTGGTGACGGCGAGGCGATCGAGATCGGCAAAGGCAAAACCCGCTTCGGCCATCACCGCCTCGACCATCGGCGCCAAGGCTTCGGCATGACCGCGCTGCATGACTTCGCAGCGACGGGCCAGCACGCGTTCGCCATCAACCAGCGCCGCCGAACAAGCGCCGAACGTGGTGTCGACCGCGAGGAGAAGGTCAGACAATCCGGCACGCCTCGTCAAAGGACAGCCGCTCGCCGCGCGGATAGAGTTTGGCCGCATCGCCGTAGCCGAGATTGCACAAAAAGTTCGATTTCACGGCGGTTCCGGCGAAGAATTCGCGATCGACGCCGGCATTGTCGAAGCCCGACATCGGGCCGCAATCGAGCCCCAGCGACCGCGCCGCAATGATGAAATAAGCCCCTTGCAGCGAGCCGTTGCGGAACGCCGTCACCTGATTGGCGGCAGCATCGGCGAACGCCCCGGCGCGCGGATTGAGCTTATGCATGTTACGAGCGAATTCGACGTCGTAACCGAGGATCGCTGTGACTGGCGCGGTCATCGTCTTTTCGACATTACCGGCATCGAGATGCGGCTTGAGCCGTTCCTTGGCTTCGCGCGAGGTCACAAACACGATCCGCCCCGGATTGGTGTTGCCCGATGTCGGCCCCCAGCGCATCAGATCGTAGATCGCCATCAACAGCGCCGGCGACACCGGCTTATCAAGCCAATGGCGATGGGTGCGCGCGGCGCGAAAAATCACATCCAGGGCTTCGTCGTTGATCGCCATGGTTCGTCCCAGCTCGATTGCGAAGCAGGAGTCTAGACCGCTTCGACCGCGCTGACTTCGGGAATGTAGTGCTTGAGCAGATTCTCGATGCCGTTCTTCAGCGTCATGGTCGATGACGGGCAGCCGGCGCACGAGCCGCGCATATGCAGGAACACCACGCCGCTCGCCGCATCGAAGCCGTGATAGATGATGTCGCCGCCATCCTGCGCCACCGCCGGACGCACCCGCGTCTCGATCAGGTCGCGGATCTGCGCCACCACTTCGGACTCGTCTTCTTCGGCCGCTTCGGGTTCTTCCGCGCCCGCCTCGAGCAGCGGCAGCTCACGGGTGAAGTGTTCCATGATCACGGCCAGGATGCCGGGCTTCAAATGTTTCCACTCGCCGTCGGTCTTGGTCACCGAAATGAAATCGGCGCCGAAAAACACCCGTCCTACTTGCGGCATCTCGAACAAAGCTCGCGCCAGAGGCGAACGGGCGGCGGCTTCGCGGCTGTCGAAGTCGGCAACCCGGCCCTCGCCCATGACCTCACGGCCGGGCAGGAATTTCAACGTGGCCGGATTCGGGGTGGATTCGGTCTGAATAAACATGGATTGGTTCCAATTCGCTGGGGCGGACCAAGCTTACATGGACCCTCGAACCCATCTCTGCAAGAGGCTCACTTTTGGTCGCGCTTCCGGTTCAAAAACCGGAAACCACTTTCTGGGAAGCGCTCAGAAGTCCGTCGCAATGCCCTTTTTTTCCCAATCGCCATAACGGGTTGGCTCGGGACCTTGGCGGCCGCCCAACTCCTTGGGCAGCGGCGGCTTGGCAGCGGCGGCCTGGCGCCGTTCCTCGGCCTCGGCAAGCGCCCGTTTGCCGGCTTCGGCAATGCGCGCCTGGATTTCGGCCTCGGTGAGAGCACGCTTCGGTTTTACCATGGTCTTTCCGTCACTTGACTGGCAGGCAAGACACCATACATCACACAGGCAACCGACTGGAAAGTGATCAAAGTGAACACGCTGCGAACCGGCATTCTGATGGCCGCCCTGACCGGGCTTTTCATCGGCGTCGGATTTCTGATCGGCGGCCCCGCCGGCATGATGATCGCTTTCCTGGTCGCGGTCGGCACCAATGCCTTCGCCTATTGGAACTCGGACAAGGTCGTGTTGCGCATGTACGGTGCCGTCGAAGTCGATGAGCGCACCGGGCCGCGCCTCTATCATCTGGTGCAGCAGCTTTCGCGCGCCGCCGGATTGCCGATGCCGCGCGTCTGCATCGTCGAGAACGATCAGCCTAACGCCTTTGCCACAGGCCGCGATCCCGAACATGCCGCGGTGTGCGCCACCACCGGTCTCTTGAACCGCCTCAACGACGACGAGCTGGCGGGCGTGTTGGCGCACGAACTCGGCCACGTGAAGAACCGCGATACCCTGACCATGACCATCACCGCGACCATCGCGGGCGCCGTTTCGATGCTGGCCAACTTCGCCCTCTTCTTCGGCGGCGGCAACCGGCGCGAAGGCGGCAACATCGTCGCCGTGCTGCTGATCTCGATCCTGGCGCCGATCGCCGCGATGCTGGTGCAGGCCACCATCAGCCGGACCCGCGAATTCGAAGCCGACAAGGCCGGTGCCGAAATCTCGCGTCATCCGTTGTGGCTTGCCTCGGCGCTGTCGCGCATCGAGCATTCGGCCCAGATCACCCAAAATCCGGAAGCCGATGCCCATCCGGCGACGGCGCATATGTTCATCATCAACCCCTTGTCGGGCGGCGGCATTGCCGGCCTCTTCGCCAGCCATCCGCCGACGGAAGAACGCATCGCGCGCCTGCGCAGCATGGCGGGTGGGGCGCTGATTGATGCGCCGAAGACCACCGGCGTGTTCGAGACGCCGCGCAAAGGACCTTGGGGTTGAGCGCCGGATTCGAAGCCCGGGCAGCAGCCCTCAAAGTTCTCTCCGATGTTTTGCGGCATCGCCGGCCGCTCGATGCAGCGCTGGAATCCACGCATACGCTCGATCCGCGCGACGCCGGATTTGCCCGCGCCATCGCCAGCGAAACCTTGCGGCGGCTGGGCCAGCTTGAAGATCTCATCCGCCACTTCGTGCCCAAGCCGCCAGTGCGCAACCGGGCCGGACCAGTGCCGGAAATCCTGCTCGCCGGTGCCTGCGAACTGGTGTTTCTCGATGTGCCGCCGCATGCCGCCGTCGATGGCGCCAACTGCCTCGCCAAAGCCGATCAGAAAGCGGTGCATTTCAAGCCGCTGATCAATGCCGTGCTGCGCCGCATTGCGCGCGAAGGCAAAGACGTGATTGCGGCCCAGGACGCCGCCATTCTCAATGTGCCCGACTGGCTGTTCACGCGCTGGATCGACACCTATGGCGAGGACATCGCGCGCGCGATTGCCGAAGCGCACCACGGCGTGCCGCCGCTTGATCTGGTGGCCAAAGGTCCGGTGACCGTGGCAGGCGCCGAACCGTTATTCGGAAAAGTGTGGCGTTTGAAAGAGCCGATGCGGGTCGACACAATGCCCGGCTTTGCCGAAGGCGATTGGTGGGTGCAGGACGCCGCGGCGACTTTGCCAGCGCATCTCTTGGGCGATGTCAAAGGCGCCCGGGTGATCGATCTCTGCGCTGCGCCGGGTGGCAAGACCGCGGAACTCGCCGCGGCAGGCGCGTTGGTCACGGCCGTCGAACGCGAAGCGGCACGCATGGACCAGCTTCGCGCCAATCTCGAACGTTTGCATCTTTCCGCTGACTGCATCGTCGACGACGCGCGCGAATGGCGGCCGCAAGAACCGGCGCCGTTTGTATTGCTCGATGCGCCCTGCACCGCCACCGGAACCATCCGCCGTCATCCCGAACTACCGTGGATCAAGAGCGCGTCCGACGTGACGATGCAAAGCCAGCTCGCCGCCGAACTGCTCGATGCGGCCGCCGAGATGACCGCGCCGGGCGGAACGCTGGTGTTCGCCACCTGCTCGCTGGAACGCGAAGAAGGCGCCGAACAGATCGAAGCGTTTTTGGCGGGTCACCCGGAATTTGCACGCGCGCCGCTGACCGATGCCGACGTATTCGGCCACAGCGAATTCATCGATGCGTCGGGCGATCTCAGGACCCTGCCCTGCCACCTGAAAGACCAAGGCGGCATGGACGGGTTCTATGCGGCACGGCTGAAGCGGGCGTAAGCCGTCAGAGCCGCCCCAACGCGTACGCGATGGTGAGATAGATCTTGCCGGTGTCGGACGACAGGATCGTCGGCGCCAACAGGCCGTTGCCGTCGCCTTCGCGGGCGCGAGCGTGCAGGGCTTCGAATTCCTGCATGAAGACGTTGGCGGAATCGCGGAAGCGGGCGTTGTCGCGATAAAGCACGGTGATGCGATGCACGGCGTCTTCGTCGAGCGCGGTCGCGAGCTTGCGCGCAAACACGGCGCGGTCGCCGGCGAGATAGCGGCGCCATTCCTCGTCTTGCGGCTGCACGTCGGCCGTGATCGAGGCGAGGTCAATCGCCATATCGTTGAGCGCCGCCTGCAGGGCGCCGAGCGCCGCCGCTGCGGCCGGACGCAGATCGCGCTTGGTGTTGTCTTCGACCGCCGCCAGCAGGGTCGACATCTGCCATTTGCCTTCCGGCTTTTCGGGCTTTTTGGAGCCGCGCGACGTCAGCTTGCGGGCAAGACCGCGGAGGCCTTCGTTCTCGCTGGTGTCGACCGGTTCGATGCGCTCGTCACGCGGCGTGATGCGCGGATTGGAACGGGCATGGACGGTCGAAATCGTGCGGGCCGACAGATCGAGAATTTCCTCGGTCTCGGCGCGAACCATTTCGCGCACGCGCTGGGCTTCCTGCTGGGCGATGCTGGGCAGGTTGACGATGTGCTGCTGCACTTCTTCCACGGCACTCGAGAGCGCCACGCGGATCTCGTTGGCCTGGGCGGAGAGCTCATTGGCGGTCTTGAGCAGGCGATCGCATTCGCCCATTGCTTCGCCGACCAGCGCCTTGGCATCGGCCTTGGCCTGACCCGCGGTTTCGCCGATCAGGGTCTGGGCGCCGATACCGGCTTCCTGCAACGAGCCGAGCAGATGGGCGATGGTGTTGTTGGCGGCGTCGCCGATTTCCTTCAGCCGGTCGGCTTCCTTGGCGAAACTCTGCGACAGCTGCGCAGTGCGCGTCGCCGTCCCGGCCATCGCGAGTTCGATATTGTGCTCGGCATCGGCGGTGAAGTTCTCGAACTTGCGGGTTTCTGCCGTGAAGCCGGCGATCGACTGTTCGAGCGCGGCGCGCTGGCTCGCCAGTGCCTGTTCGAAGGTGGTGGAATCCTCTTTCAGCCGGGTCATCAGATCGTTCATCGCGGTGCGGTGACGCTCCTGACGGCCGAGCACGAATTCGGCCCGCGCCATGGCGGCATCGGCGACGGACTCGATCCGCTTGGCCTGCTTGTCGAGCTCGACCGCAGCGGCGTGCGGCGCGTCGGCGGCAGCGCCGGCTGCAGCGCGGAAATTGGCGGCCTGAGCATCGAGTGTCTGGCCGGCAGTCTTGAGATTGGTTTCCGCCGCTTCGATGCTGGCTTTGAGCTGGGCGGAACGGCCGGCGACGATTTCGCTGGCGCGGGTGGCGGCATCGCCCAGGCTGGAAGCGACGCCTTCGATGCGCTCGCGTTCCTGAGTCAAACGGGTGGTCAAAGCCTCGCCGCGGACATCGACCCGGGCACCGGCCTCGTCGAGGGCGGCAATCTGGGCTTCGAGCACGCTTTCGAGCGCCCGAAGGCGGGTGAAGGCGCCGTCAAGGCCAGCATTCAAGGCATCCAGCTCACGGCGAACGGCACGACCGAGCCGCGCGGCGGTGCGAGAGGCGGTTTCGTCGGCGGTGAACAACCGGTCGGTCGCTTCGGCCAGAAGCTCGGCGCTGATCGACAACTGATAGCCGCGCGACAGCATCCAGGCGATGATGATGAACAGGCACGGCGGCACCACCGTCACCGACAGCGCGATGGCAAACTCGGACAGGCCGAAATTGGCGGCCGACACGCGCTCGTACCAGCCCCAGAAATAGGCAGCAGCCGTTCCTGCCCAGAACACCGCCAACGTCGCCGCTGCGATCTGCCCCACCATGGCGCCAAGGTCGATTTTCGGCTGCGGCCGCTCGGTTTCGGGGGTATCAGCCGTGTCGTTGGACGGAACTAGGGTCGGCGGAGTAACGGACGGAGTCGCCATGGAACTTCCTCGTACCGGGGGTTGGGGTAAGTTTAACCATGCGGTCGGCGGCAGTGCGAGAGAATGATTCCGGATTTCACCGGGATCTTGTGGGCGAGGGGATGATGATCAACTTAACGGCAGCAGCGGCGAGCTTTCTCGGTATCCATCTGTTGGTGTCGGGTACGGCCCTGCGCGACATCATCACCGCCCGGATCGGTGAAAAACGTTATGTCCCGATGTTCGCACTCGCGTCCCTGGCGGTGCTGATCTGGATGTGCATCGCCTATAACGGCGCCAGCAAAGCGAACACTGTTCTGTTCGTGCCGCCGGATGTGGTCAAAAGTCTTGGCGTGGTGGTAATCGCCGCGGCGTTCGCCTTGGCCGTGCCGGGCGTGCTGCGCGGCAATCCGACATCGGCCGGTCAGGACGCAGCACGGATCGACGGCATTCTGCGCGTCACCCGCCATCCCTTTCTGATGGGTACGGCGTTGTGGGCGGCCTTTCATCTGGTGGCGATGGGCACGCTGGCGGCAACGATCTTCTTTGCCACCTTCCTGATCCTTGCCGTGTTCGGCACCCATGCGATCGACCGCAAAGCCGAGCACCGGCGTCCGTCGGCATGGCCCCAGATTGCCGCCGAGACCTCGGTGATCCCGTTCGCCGCCATCACCGAAAAGCGCAACCGCTTCCTGACGCCCGAAATCGGCGATTGGCGGATGACCGTGGCGGTGGTGGTGTTCGGCCTCTTCCTCACCTTCCACCAAACGCTGTTCAGCGCGGCGCCGTTTCCGGCGCAATGGTTGGCCCTCTTAACGGGGCATTGACCCGAAAGCGGCATGCTGACGCCCTCTCATTTACGGGGTGCGCGATGAAGCCTGCCGTCGATCTTCAGCATTTGGGCCGCTACACCGGCGGCGACGAAGCGCTCAACGCCGAAGTGCTGGAGCTGTTCGATACCCAAATCAGCGAAATGGTGGGCCGCCTTCAGTCCATCCTGGATGCCCAGGACGCCAAAAGCTGGAAGGAAATCACCCACACCCTAAAAGGGGCCGCCCGCGGGGTCGGCGCCTTCGATTTCGCTGATGCGGCCGCCGCTGCCGAGCCGATCGATCCGGTGCGCGACCGGGGAAACGCGGCCCTTGCCATCCGCAGTCTGACGGCCTGCTCGGCCGACGTGCAGACCTTCATCCGGGATTATTTGAAGCGCTGAGCGGTGCTCTGAAAGCATTTTGGTCGCGCAACTAATCGGAAAACCGCCGCACTACGCTGGCGCTATCGGCCCACTTTTCCGGTTGCGCTGGCTTATTTTTGGTCGCGCAACTGATCGGAAAACCGGTTCCCACTTTTCCGGTTGCGCTCCTCGAACCGCTCCATCTCCAAAGCGATCGAGCGTTCCATCAACTCGCGCCAGACGGCGCGGGCAATCTCAGGACTGAGGCCGGCTTCTTCCGCCGCCGCCGTCACTTTGGCGAGGACATCGGCGATGCGCGCTTCGTCGCGGATTTCGCTCCGCCGGCCTTTGATTTCGGCGGCGCGTTCGATATAGCCCTGGCGCTCGGCCAGAAGCGCTACCAGCGCGCGGTCCAGCCGGTCGATCTCCGCCCGCAGGTCGGTCATATCAAGGCATTGATTCGGCAGCTTGATTTCTTGTTCCTGGGCAACCATCGCGGGCCGTTATCCTGAGTTCTCGGCATCCTGTATAAGATATCTGGAACGCCGACGAGATTGTTGCAAATTGGACTTTGTACAATTATAGACTGGTTGACGCTTACGGAATAACCGGGGGACGGCAGTAAATAGAGATGTCTACGCCTATCGAAACCGATGTCGTGATTATCGGAGCAGGCCCCGCCGGCCTGTTCGCCGTGTTCGAACTGGGTCTTCTCGACCTCAAGGCCCATCTCGTCGATATCCTGGACCGCCCCGGCGGCCAGTGCACCGAGCTTTATCCGGAAAAGCCGATCTACGACATTCCCGGCCTGCCGACGGTCACCGGCCAGGAGCTGGTCGACCGTTTGCTGGAACAGATCAAGCCGTTCGGCGCCACCTTTCATCACGGCCAGATGGCGGCCGGACTGACCAAGCTGCCCGACGGACGCTGGAAGCTGACCACCGATACTGGCACCGAACTCTTGGCGCCAGTGATCGTGATCGCGGCGGGTGCCGGCTCGTTCGTCCCCAAGCGGCCACCCGTTCCCGGCATCGAGGCCTTTGAAGGCACCTCGGTCCATTATGCCGTGCGCAAGATGGACTCCTTTGCCGGCAAGAACATCCTGATCGCCGGCGGCGGCGACAGCGCCCTCGACTGGACGCTGAACCTCGCCCCGATCGCCAAGAGCCTGACGCTGGTTCACCACCGCGACGGCTTCCGCGCTGCCGCTCACAGCGTCAACCAGATGCGTGAGCTAGTGGCGGCCGGAAAGGTCAATTTCCATGTCGCCTCCGTGAAGGGGCTGCATGGCGAGGGCGGCAAGCTGATGGCGGCGACCCTGCAAGGCCACGACAAGAAGGAATGGCAGATCGATGCCGACGCCTTCCTGCCGTTCTTCGGCCTCACCATCAAACTCGGCCCCATCGCCGAATTCGGCATCGGCCTGCACGAGAACCTGATCCCGGTCGACACCGCCAAGTTCGAAAGCGAGCAGCCGGGCATTTTCGGCATCGGCGACATCATCACCTATCCCGGCAAGCTGAAGCTGATCCTCTCCGGCTTCCACGAAGCGGCCTTGATGGCGCAAGCGGCGTTCCATATCTGCCGCCCGGGCGAGAAGCTGCGCTTCCAGTACACCACGTCGTCGTCGAACCTGCAGAAGAAGCTGCACGTCAACGAGTGATAATTCTGACGGAATGGAGCGGCGTTCGGCTATAAGCACGGCCGCGCCCAAGGACATGGCTGACATGAAGATTTACGCGACCGACCGCGAAGGCAAATTGCACGAGATCGAAGGCCGTGAAGGCTGGACGATCATGGAAATGCTGCGCGATGCCGGCCTGCCCGTGGCGGCCGAATGCGGCGGCGCCTGCGCCTGCGCCACCTGCCAGGTCTATGTCGAGGACGGCTGGTACGAAAAACTGAACCCGCCGGCCGACATGGAAACCGACATGCTGGACATGGCCCTGGCCGTACAGCCCAATTCCCGCCTCTCCTGCCAGCTCGTCTGCTCCGAAGAGCTGGACGGCATCAAGGTCACGCTGGCGCCGGAATAAGACGCTAGATCAGTCGCTTAACAAAGCGGTTCGCGTCCGCCTTGTTCTCAAGCTGCTGCACGGCGAGAGCATCGCCGAGCACGGTGGGGCAGACGATCTCAGGGACGAAGGCTTGTTCGAATCCGCGCTAGCGCGGCCGCAAAATCTCTTCGCATGCGAAGGCGTTGATGACTTGGCGCGGCAGGCCGCGGCGTATGCGTTCGGCCTGGCTAAAAACCATGCGTTCGTCGACGGCAACAAGCGGATCGCCTTCATTGCCTGCGCCATGTCTTGCGCCTGAACGGATTACGGCACATTGCCGAACAGAGCGAGGCTGTGCTGACCTTCCTCGCCCTCGCCGCCGGAGATCTCAACGAAAAGGCTTTGGCCGACTGGGTCCGAAAGCACGCCCAGCCGTAGCCCGTGCATGCCGGAACGAAGCGCGATAAGCTGCCCCTAACGCGAGGGGGCTGACATGGTTTTGGCTGCGATCTTGATCGCCGGCGGCTTGGCGGTCGTGACCGATTGGCTGTTCCTCGGCGTCTTATTCCGCGAAGCGCGCGGCAATTATCCCGAAGTGTGGTGGCCGGCGATCCGCGACCGCGAAACCGGCTCGGCAAAAACCTGGACCGTGCTGCTCGGCTTCGTCGCCAGTGCGGGCGTGGTGCTGCTGTGTGCCGCCACCGGAAGCCATGGTCTCGTGCGCGGCTTGGAAATCAGCCTGCTGGCGTTCATCGCCCCGGCGGCTTTCCTTCTTACCGCGTTCCAATTCATCAAAATGGATTTGTGGGTGGTAGCGGGTGCGGGCTTTGCCTGGCTGGCGCGTCTGTTGATCGCCGGTTTGATTGCGGGGCTCATCGTGTCGTGACCGTCGCGCACATCTACACCGTCGCGTTCCAAGGCATCGAAGCGCGGGAAGTCGATGTGCAAGTCCATGTGTCCGATTCCGGCGGCGGCGGCATTTTCAATATCGTCGGGCTCGCCGATAAAGCGGTCGCGGAATCCAAGGAGCGCGTGCGGGTCGCGCTGTCGGCGGTCGGGCTGTCGCTGCCCTACTCCCGCATTACGGTGAACCTGGCGCCTGCGGACGTACCCAAGGAAGGCAGCCATTACGATCTGCCGATCGCGCTCGGCCTGTTGGCGGCGATGGGCGTCTTGCCCGCCAGTGAAATGGAACACTATGTGGCGCTGGGCGAACTGTCGCTCGATGCCCAGGTGATTGCGGTGGCGGGCGTGCTGCCGGCAGCGCTGGCGGCAAGCGAACAGCAACGCGGATTGATCTGTCCGGCGAGGTGCGGTGCCGAAGCAGCCTGGGCCGGCGATATCGATATTATCGCGGCGCCGTCGCTGATCGCGCTCGTCAATCACGTTCGCGGCGTGCAGGTGCTGAACCGGCCGACCGCCAAGCTCGCGGCAGAAGGCGGCGTCATTCCCGATCTCAAGGATGTGAAGGGCCAGGAGACGGCCAAACGCGCGCTCGAAATCGCCGCCGCGGGTGGTCACAACATGCTGATGATCGGCCCACCCGGCTCCGGCAAATCGATGCTGGCGCAACGCCTGCCCGGCCTGTTGCCGCCGCTCGACGCCCGCGAAGCGCTGGAAATCTCGATGGTGCAGTCGCTGGCGGGCGAGCTCCCCGGCGGCACCATTTCGCGGCGACGCCCATTCCGGTCCCCACATCACTCCGCGTCGATGGCGGCTCTCGTCGGCGGTGGCTTGAAGGTGAAGCCAGGCGAAGTTTCGCTGGCGCATCTGGGCGTGCTGTTTCTCGATGAGTTGCCGGAATTCCACGGTATTAGGTAGCAACGTTCCAAGAGACAGCCGTTTCGAGATAGGCGTCGGACACCTATCTTCCGTCCATGAGCGACACCACTAAAGCACTTCCCCACGTCGCGACCGCGCTAATCGAGAAGCGGCGCGAACTAGCCGGGAAGATCGAAGACCTACAGCGCCAGCTAAAGGCCACCGTCACGGACCTAGACCACGTAGAGGCGTCCTTGCGCCTGTTCGTCCCTGACATTGACCTGACGGAGTACGGTCCTAGGCCTGTCCCACCGCCTCACGCGGCGTTCAAGGGTGAGGTCACCCGGATCGTACTGGATACCATCCGCAAGGCTGGTAGGCCGCTCAGCACCATGGACCTAACCCGCGCCGTCATGGGCGAGCGAGGCTTGCCGTTTGACGATCTACAGACCCGACGCGTCATCCAGCAGCGCGTCGGCGCATGCTGCAATTCATGGAAGCGCAAAGGCGTGCTGAAGGCTTCGCCGGGACCGGGGCAGTTGCTAAATTGGGAGGTGTATGATTAGGCGACTTTCATGGCCTTCCTTCGGCCTAGCACAGACGGAGGTGTATCGCTTTTTACAGAAAAAAGCGCATCTGACAGAGCGTTTTGCCCCTCCGCAAGTTCGCGGAAGGCCTTGTCAAAGGGATAACTCCTGGACGGGACACCGACACATAGTGAATCCACGACCTTGTACATAGGTGTCGCTAGATTCGGAGTTCCATTCACCAAAAACCGCTTCACCATATTAAGCCTCTGCGAATCATAGTCCTTTAGATGACTATGAATCTTCTGGAGTCAAGAGGAAAGAAAAAACCGGCACACGATTAACTAGCGCCTTCCGTTGATCCAGGCTCTTTATCTTTTGTGACATCCAGCCCCCCAGATTGATCTAGTTGGCATTGCGACAACATCGCGCCCCTTTGCCAGCTATCAAACGCAGAAAGCACTGGAACATACAAATCAGCAAACGCATGGAGAAAGTGCAATTCTACCTCACGCCGATATTGCGACTTGAGGGAGTCAGCACAGAGAAATCCAAATATACGATATCGCTCCGCATGAGGATCTGACCTATCCCGTGAGAAATTCTCAATTCTAATTGGACTGACCATTACAGAATTGTAGAACTCTCGCCATCGTGCGTTTGTATTTATATAAGTACGATCAGATTCAAGGTCATTGTTGAAGTAGAAAAAATCCTTGGTGTCATCCGAGAGAATATGCGCGAAAGCGCTATTGGACATTGCGTTGTATTTTTCCAGCCTAATATCGTTCTCGTGGCGTCGGCTATATGATCGCGTATCGCGAAAATAGGTTTTTACGGAGTACACGATCTCGTCAGTTGCTGCATTTTCAATGTCGTTACACTTTGGATCAGGATGCCTTTTGAAGTACTCGGTACGAAATATCTTAATGCAAACAGAGTTGTTTTGATTTGTAAGAAGGTCCAACAATCTCTTGAAATTATCCAAATAATATAAATTGTACATTCCCCAGTTGCGACTTAGTAAAGCAAGCGCATCGACCCGTTCTCGATCAGAAAGAGTTTTTGTTTTTTCCGCAGCCATCATCAGATTAAATATCTGATTCCTAGTTTCGTGCGTTAGGTTATGCACAATTTCCGCAATGTCGCGCTGCTGGTCTTTATTTAGTGCTATTTCCAAACGTAGTCCGACTGCCTCTTCAATTGCTGTCAATCGGCTCCAACTTACTACGGTGAGAGCCAAGATCGTCACGAATGAAATGACGAGAATCCAGACTGTGTAGTTTACCATCAGCGCAAGCGATGGGTCTTTGTGCAATTGAGGAGAAAACAGGACCGCCACTACCGGGCTAGTAAGTGCAACAAGCCCAGCCACACCTCCTATGTTTGGAAGCAGTGCCCAGACTGTAATAAAAAACCGCCGCCACTTGGTTTTGATTGCACTATTAGTAGTCGTCCGCATCCCACCCCCCCATTGCAGCAGACACTGCATAATAATGACACATCTTCGGGTTGAATGTGTAAATCGCCTAATGGACGCGGTTTAGCCAACTAAAGCCGAGCTTCTGACACCCCTATCGCTTCTAGGCACTGGATCAGGAACGCCGCCGTAAACCCGCCGCGGCTGATCTTGTTGGCCAAGTTCCGCTCGTTCTCCTGGACCCCGATCTGAGCCAGCTTCTCAGCCAAACCGGCGTAGGTCACGCCCTTCCGCTTAAGCTCTGCTTTCAAAAGGTTTTTTGCCTTTTCCTCGTACTGCGCCGTCACGGGGTTATCCTTGTAGGCGTTCTGAGCCATATTACCGTCCCATTACATCATCACATCCGATGATGTTATTCCTTGTATGCGGTGATTTCTATCCCTATATCCGATGCACAACATCATCGGATGTAGTGATATGGCTCAGCACTTTCTCCTCTCGACCAAAGCCCGGACGCTCTCCCTCGCCAAGGTCATGCGCTTCACCGACGAAGAAGCCTACGACGCGTTCAAGGCGATCCGGTTTGCCGAGAACCACGGAGAAGCCTTCTGCCCGAAGTGCGGCTCCGTGAGCCTCTACAACCTCCCTCGCCGGAAGATGTGGCGTTGCAAGGATTGCGGTCACCAGTTCTCCGTGACCTCCGGGACAATCTTCGCCAGCCGCAAACTGGCGATCCGGGATTACCTCGCCGCGATCGCGATCTTCACGAACGGCGCCAAGGGCTATTCCGCGCTTCAACTGAGCCGTGACCTCGATTGCCAGTACAAGACGGCTTTCGTGCTCTCTCACAAGCTCCGTGAAGCCATCGCGGATCAAGATAGGGTCACGACCGTTTCCGGCGACGTTGAAATCGACGGTATGTGGGCCGGTGGCTACGTGAAGCCCGCCAATTACAAGACCCACCGCCGGGATCTGCGCTTGGCCGCGAACCAGTCCGGCAAGCGGCAGTCCGTGATTGTCGCCCGCGAGCGCAACGGCAAGACCATCACCCTGGTCGCAAAGTCAGAAGACGAAGGCGTGAAGCCCCTGGAAAGCCGCATTGAAGCCGGTAGCACCGTGTACGCTGACGAAGCCTCGCATTGGGACCGTATGGCGGCTCGCTTCAACACCCGCCGCATCAATCATTCTGAGTGCTACAGCGACGGCGAAGGGTGCACGAACCAAGCCGAAAGCTTCTTCTCGCGCCTGCGTCGTTCTGAGATTGGTATCCATCACCACGTCGCAGGGCCTTATCTGGCCGCGTACGCTGCCGAAATGGATTGGAGAGAAGATAACCGCCGCGTCTCTAACGGCTCGCAGTATTTAGCGATTGTCGCCGCTGCTGCCCGTCATCCTATTTCGCGGCAGTGGAAAGGCTACTGGCAGCGCCGGGCGGCTTAGTTGGGAGAAATCGCACTTAGGCCAGCCGGAACAGCGGAGCCAGTAGCGCTTACGGAATAGCGTAAGGATGGAACGTCCCGTTCCAAGCTCAAGCGGCTTTCCGCAGATCGGGCAGGGATCACTTTCCGTAAGCATGGACCAAAAGCATTTCCTTCGGCCTCATGTCTCCGTTTTCGTCTTCAACCATAGTAACCAACACGTCAGCTGTCACCATGGTCTTTCCAAAAAGCTTCTCTGGTTTTTGGCTTTTGTCCAAGATCATAGGGATACGGTCATCAAACAACTTTGGAATGTGCCCGGCCCATCCCGTCTTTTGTTTGTCGCGATCATGAGCGTGGAAAACAACGCTTGCCTTCGGGTGCCATTCATTTTTCATGTGAAGCCCGCTGTCATCAGCCTCCACTTCGTAAGGCAATCCCGCCGCAGCCTGAGCAAGAGCTACGGCGCCTGGTGGGATCAGCACGGCGCGCCTAGAATCTCGAATGCAAGCGTTCTGCTGGCCGCGAGTTGGCGCAAATACCTTTTGTGAGGCTGCTACAGTCGGCCGCAAAGTCTTTCCGGTAAAAAGCACCGCAATCGCATCAACGATCCTTGCGGCAGCGACACCAGTAATGGCCGCGGCCTTCTTAAGTAGGGAGTCTCTAGTTTCTGTTATTTCCCGCTTATCTTTTCCTGGGAAAAATCTTTCATACGCTCTGCCAATTCCTTCGACGGCGATCAGCAGGACAAACAGGGTTAGAACCGTGTTGTAGTCGTCATTCAGCGGGGTTCCTGTTAGCCCTTCAATGATGTGCGGCACGGCCGTACTCATTTTTGGCTGGAAGGCGAGAACTAGAGCTGCCGCGAAGTATTCTTTTAGCGGGCTTTCCTGCGAAATGTGGGTAACCGACACTCTCGTCGTTTCTACTTCCAAGCCCGGAATCAATTCCGCAAGCAATCGGCCACTTTGCCGAATTAGACGCTCGTTGGCCTCTAATGACTTGATTAGGTCTTCCACTGACACCGGAGACTCGGTGCCGTACTCCAACGCGTGCGTAAGCGTGATATCCATACCAGCCCCCCGATTGGAGAGAGCAGGATTGCACCGCACGCAGCAGTTGCCAAGAACTTGCTCTGTACTCTGAGAATCGGTCTCGTTGGAACTCCACTTTGCTCTCCTTTGAGAGCGGCACTAGATGCAAGCAATTCCAATATTCAGACGTAAGTCCTTTTGGAACCTTGCTACCTAATACCGGAATTCCAGCGCGCGGTGCTCGACAGTTTGCGTCAGCCGATCGAGACCGGTGAAGCCATCGTCGCCCGCGCCAATGCCCATGTGCGTTTTCCGGCACGGTTCCAATTGGTGGCGGCGATGAACCCCTGCCGCTGCGGCTATCTCAGCGATCCGGCGCAAGCTTGCGCCCGCGCGCCGAAGTGCGCCCAGGAATACCAGTCGCGGATTTCGGGACCGCTGTTCGACCGCATCGACATTCATGTCGAAGTGCCGGGCGTCTCGGCCAGCGATCTCTCCCTGCCGCCGCCGGCCGAAGGCTCGGCAGAGGTTTCCGCCCGCATTGCCGCGGCGCGCGACATCCAGCGGGCGCGTTACGAAGAATGCGGTCTGCGCGTCAATGCCGAAGCCGAAGGCCAGTTGCTCGATCGCGTCGCCACGCCGGAGCCGGCCGGGGCCGAGCTTCTCACCAAAGCCGCCGATGCGATGAAGCTGACCGCGCGCGGCTATCACCGGGTGTTGCGCGTCGCCCGCACCATCGCCGATCTTGCCGCCAGCGATGGCGTCAAACGCATCCACATCGCCGAAGCCTTATCGTTCCGGCGGCTAACACATCTGCGTTGACCTTGCGGAAGCATCCCGCGCGCTTGGCGACAAAGCGATGTTGCCCTAATCATTCCGTGTGCCGAGCATTGGGGACACACGCATGCGCCGTTGGTACTACGCCCTGTTGCTGCCGCCGCTGCTGCTCCTGTGGGTGCCGCATTATAACCGCATCGAACCCGCACTGGCCGGCATCCCATTCTTCTACTGGTATCAGATGGCGTGGGTCGTGATCACCGCCGCGCTGACGTTCATCGTCTACCAGCTCGACAAGCGGCGGCCGCGATGAAAACCGATCCGGTGGCAGTGACCATTTTCGTCACGCTGTTCGCGCTCGTCACGGTATTGGGCTTCGTGGCGGCAGGCTGGCGACGCGGCAATCTCAACGAGTTGCACGAATGGGGCCTCGGCGGACGACGGTTCGGCACCATCGTCAGCTGGTTTCTGCTCGGCGGCGATCTCTATACCGCTTACACCTTCATCGCCGTGCCGGCGCTGTTGTTCGGGGCGGGCGCGACCGGCTTTTTCGCCATGCCTTACACCGTGCTGGTATGGCCGCTGTTGTTCGCGGTGTTTCCGCGGCTGTGGTCGGAGTGCCATCGCGGCGGCCATGTCACCGCCGCCGATTTCGTGCGCGCCCGTTTCGGCAACCGCACCTTGGCGCTGGCCGTGGCGCTCACCGGCATCGTCGCCACCATGCCTTATATCGCGCTGCAACTAGTCGGCATCGAAGTGGTGATCGCGGCGCTTGGGCTCAACGCTTCGGCACACATTGGCGGCTTCGTCGTCGATCTGCCGCTGTTGATCGCGTTCGCCATTCTGGCCGCCTATACCTATTCGAGCGGTCTTAGGGCCCCGGCGATGATCGCCGTCGTCAAGGACATCCTCATCTACGGCACGGTGCTGGCGGTGATCATCGTCGTTCCGGCTCAGCTCGGCGGCTATGATGCTATCTTCGCCGCGGCGAAGACCGCCACGATCCTGCCGACGCCTCCGGCCGGAAGTCTTGGCGCCTATTCGGGCTATGCCACCTTGGCGCTCGGATCGGCCTTGGCGCTGCTGCTCTATCCCCATTCGGTGACCGGCGTGCTGTCGGCCTCGGGACCGGAGGTGATCCGGCGCAATGCGATCGCCATGCCGGTCTATTCGCTGGCGCTCGGACTGATTGCCTTGATGGGATTCATGGCGCTGGCGGCGGGCGTGAAAACGATGCCGCAATATGCCTCCGGCTTTGCCGCCTTCGGACCGAACTTCGCCGTGCCGGCGCTGATCCTGCACAGTTTCCCCTCCTGGATGGTGGGAGCGGCGTTCGCCGCCATCGGCATCGGCGCGCTGGTACCAGCGGCGATCATGTCGATCGCGTCCGCCAATCTCTTCACCCGTAACATCTGGCGCGAATATGTGCGGCCCGGCATGAGCGCCACCGAGGAAAGCCACACCGCCAAGATCGCGTCGCTGGTGGTGAAAGCGGGCGGGCTGATCTTCATCATCCTGTTGCCGCAGACCTACGCCATCACGCTGCAGCTTCTCGGCGGCGTCTGGATCAGCCAGACTCTGCCGGCGGTGATGCTGGGCCTTTATGCGCGCTTGCTGAGGCCTTCGGCGCTACTGCTCGGATGGGCGGCGGGAATCACGACCGGCACGGTCATGGTGGCACAATCGGGATTCAAATCGGCGCTCTTCACGCTCGATCTGTTCGGCACGGCGGCGCCTTGTTACGCGGCGGTGGCAGCGTTGGCGGTCAATCTGGCGATCGCGGTCGGAGTGAGCATCGTGTTGAACATCGCTGCCCCGGCACCAGCCGATTGACGTCAGCGGTTGGCGGCTTCAGCAAATTCGCGCAGCAAAAGCTCCATATCCTCCAACGGGGGGAATTGGGGATAGCTGTGCACCGCCGGGGTCGAAACCCAGGGCAGCTTTTCGCTGGTGTAGGTTTCGACGAACGGCACGTACCAGCTTGGATCGTCCAGCAAGGGCGCGCGGACATTGACGAAGACGTCGGTGAAGCCTGGGCGGGTGAACATCCAGCTCATGCAATACGGGCAGAAAAAGTGATGGTCTTCGCCGTGCAGACCGCCGATCACCGGCTCGCCTTTGATGACGGCAAAGCCGTCGCTCGGGATCGCCACACTGAGGGAATACGCGCTGCCGGTCATGCGCTGACAGCCAGTGCAATGGCAGGCCATGGTCAAGAGCGGCGGCGCGGTGATGCGAAAGCGGACGCGGCCACAACGGCAGCCGCCTTCCCACGGGAGTTTCCAGTCCTTGCTCATAGCGCCTCGTGTATCACGGCGGCGCGACGGATAACAGCTAGCCGAACCGTCCCGTGATGTACTGCTCGGTCTTCTTGTTGGTCGGGGTGGTGAAGATCTTTTCGGTGTCGCCGAATTCGATCAACTCGCCCAGATACATGAAGGCCGTGTAGTCCGACGTGCGCGAAGCCTGCTGCATGTTATGGGTGACGATGACGATGGTGTAGTCCTTCACCAGCTCGTCGATCAGCTCTTCGATCTTGGCGGTCGAGATCGGGTCGAGCGCCGAACACGGTTCGTCGAACAGGATCACTTCGGGCCGCGTCGCCACGGTGCGCGCGATGCACAGGCGCTGCTGCTGTCCGCCCGACAGCGACAGGCCGGATTCCTTCAGCTTGTCCTTGACCTCGGTCCACAGCGCGGCACGTTGCAGCGCGTCTTCCACTCGGCCGTCGAGCTCCGAGCGCGGCAGACGCTCGTAGAGCTTAATGCCGAAGGCGATGTTGTCGTAGATCGTCATCGGGAACGGCGTCGGCTTCTGGAACACCATACCGACGCGCGCACGCAAGAGGTTCAGGTCCTGCTTGCCGTGCAGAATGTCCTCGCCGTCGAGCGTCACTTCGCCTTCGGCGCGCTGATTGGGGTAGAGCATGTAGATGCGGTTGAGGACACGCAGCAGTGTCGACTTTCCGCAGCCCGACGGGCCGATGAAGGCCGTCACCTTGCGGTCGTAGAGCGGCACGCTGACATTCTTCAGGCCCTGGAATGAGCCGTAATAGAAGTTCAGGTTTTTGACCGAGAGCTTGGCTTTTTCCGTCACGACGGCATCCATGATCAATTCTTCCTGGAAGACTCGAGAATACGGGCGATGATCGACAAGGTCAGCACCGCAAGGGTGATGAGCAGCGCGCCGGCCCAAGCAAGCTTGTGCCAGTCTTCGTACGGACTCATCGCGAAATTGAAGATCATCACCGGCAGACTGGCGATCGGGCCTCCGAGATGGGTCGACCAAAACTGGTTCGACAACACAGTGAGCAGCAGCGGCGCGGTTTCGCCCGAGATGCGGGCTATGGCGAGCAAAACACCGGTGACCATACCGGCTCGCGCAGCGCGCCAGGTCACCGCCCGGATGATCATTGAGCGCGGCGCCCCCATCGCGGCGGCGGCTTCGCGCAATCCGTTCGGCACCAGGAGCAACATGTTCTCGGTGGTGCGCACCACCACCGGAATGACGATCACGGTCAGGGCCGCGGCGCCCGCCCAGCCCGAGAAGGTGTGGGTGGTGGCGACGACGATGACGTAGATGAAAAGGCCGATCAGGATCGACGGCGCCGAGAGCAGGATGTCGTTGATGAAACGCACCGTGTCGGAGAGCCAGGAATAACGGCCGTATTCGGCGAGATAGGTGCCGGCCATGATGCCGATCGGCGTGCCGGCGAAAACGGCGAGAAGGCTCATCACCACCGATCCGAAGATCGCGTTGGCAAGACCGCCGTCCTGGCCCGGCGGCGGCGTCATCTCGGTGAAAACCTTGAGCGAGAGCCCCGAGAAGCCGTTGTAGAACAGCGAATAGAGGATCAGCGCCAGCCAGATGAGGCCGAAGCCTGCGGCCAACGTCGACAGGGTGAGAAACACGCCGTTGGCGCGCTTGCGGCCGTGATAGATGCGCTTGTTGATCGCGATGGTCATGCCGCAACGCCTCCGGCGCGCTTGTGCAGGATGCGCAACATGAGCTGCGCGGCGGCCAACACCACGAAGCTGATGAAGAACAGGATCAAGCCGGCTTCGATCAGCGAGGAGTGATAGATGTCGCCGACCGCTTCGGTGAACTCGTTGGCGACCGTCGCCGAAATCGTCGTGCCCGGCGCGAACAGCGAGGCGTGGATCTTGTGCGAATTGCCGATCACGAAGGTGACCGCCATGGTCTCGCCGAGCGCCCGACCCAGCGCCAGCATGGCGCCGCCGACCACACCGGCGCGGGAGAACGGCAGCACCACGCTGCCCACCACTTCGGAGGTGGTGCAGCCCAAGGCGTAGGCGGATTCCTTCAGCGTCGCGGGCACGGTGTCGAACACATCGCGCGTCACCGCGGAGATGAATGGCAGGATCATGATCGAGAGGATGAACGAGGCCGTGAACATGCCGATGCCGTAAGGCGGGCCTTCGAAGATGGTCCCGAGGACCGGGATGTCGGCCACCGCATCGACCAGCCAGGGCTGGATGTGCTCCTGGAAATACGGCGCGAACACGAACAGGCCCCAGATGCCGTAGACGATCGAGGGAATGCCGGCGAGAAGCTCGATGGCGATGCCGATCGGGCGGCGCAAGCTGCGCGGACAGATTTCGGTCAGGAAGATCGCGATGCCGATGCCGACCGGAACCGCCAGCGCCATCGCCAGCACCGACGTCACCAGCGTGCCGTAGACGGCGGCCAGCGCGCCGAACTGCTCGGTCACCGGATTCCATTTTTGCGAGGTGACGAAGGAGGCGCCAAAGGTACGGATCGACAGCCAGGCGCCTTCGGTCAGCGCCCCCATCATGCCGAGGAACAGCAGCACCACAATCGCGGCGGCGGCCACGGTCAAAGCGTGAAACCGGACATCGCCCGCGCCACTGCGCTTGACGGCGGCAATCTTGGAGTCAGAGACGGTCATGGGATTCGATTCATATGCGACATCAGCCATCGTGCGCGTCCTAGGCAGTGGCGGCGCGCCGGTCGGCACCCACCAAGTTCTTGCCCTGCCCCGGGCGGCATCACGTCCGGCCTTGGTGCAAGGAGCATCACAGTTCTGCAAAGGTTTTGTGACAGCATGGGCGCGTGTTCCCGGACGGGGCGGAAATCGAGCATTTCCGCGCTTACAAGTCCTTGAACGACGTTCGAAATTACAATTTCACACCCGGTTTTAAGCCTTCCGCAACCACACCTGCGGCTTAGTTTCCGGGGGAGTGGGTTTATGACCCTGCGCATTGTCCGTACCGTCTTCGGCTTGGCCGCTTTGGCGCTGCTGGTCGCATCGCTGTGCGACCTGGTGATCCACGGCCGCCTGGTCTGGTTCGAGCCCTGGTCGCTCGGGCTGCTGGTAGCGGTTATCCTGGCGTACGTCCTGCACAGTTTCGTCACGATGCGCGCCAGCTACCAAGCCGTCGAACAGCAGGCGCAGCAGCTTCACGCGACAGCCACCCGGCTGCAGAAATCGCTGGCGGCAGTGTCCGCCGCCAACGCCCAGCTCAACCAGAGCGAAATCCGCTACAAGGGCCTAGTCGATGCGCAGGGCGACGCCATTTTCCGCCGGGCCCCGGATTCAACTTTGACCTACGGGAATGATGCCTTTTTCCGGCTGTTCGCGCTCAACCCGCAAACCGCCATCGGCAAGCCGTTCGCGACGGAACTGCATCCCGATAGCCGCGCGCCCTATTTCGGCTCTTTCGGCGGTCTCGAAACCGGCCATGCCCGCGCCCGCTACGACCAATATGTGCGCACCGCCTATGGCTGGCGCTGGCTTGCCTGGGAAGATTACGCCATCCGCGACAGCCTCGGCCGTCTCGTCGAAGTGCAAAGCGTCGGCCGCGATATCACCGACCGCAAGGCGCTGGAAGACGCGCTGACCGAGGCCCGCGACAAAGCCGAGGCCGCCTCGCGCGCCAAATCCGGCTTTCTCGCCACCATGAGCCATGAAATCCGCACGCCGATGAACGGCGTGCTCGGCATGGCGCGCCTCCTGCTCGAAACCGAACTCAAGCCGGAACAGAAGACCTATGCCGAAGCGATCAAGCAATCGGGCGAGACGCTTCTCACCCTTATCGGCGACATCCTCGATTTCTCCAAGATCGAGTCCGGCAACCTGAGCCTCGAAGACGAAGAGACCGAGATCCGGCCGTTGATCGAAGGCGTCACCGAACTTCTGTCGCCGCGCGGCCATGCCAAAGGCATCGAACTTGTCGCCGTGGCCACGTCGGATGTGCCGGTCGCAATCCGCTCCGACCGCATGCGCCTCAGGCAGATCCTGATCAACCTCGTCGGCAATGCGGTAAAGTTCACCGAGACCGGCGGCATCTGCATCAGGGTTTCGCGCTTCGAACGCGCCGAATGCGTCTTCCTGCGCTTCGAGGTGCGCGACACCGGCGTCGGCGTGCCCGAAGCCAAGCGCAAAGAGATTTTCGAGGAATTCGTCCAGGCCGACTCCAGCCACGGCCGCAAGTTCGAAGGCACCGGTCTTGGTCTCGCGATCTCGCGGCGGCTGGTCAAAGCCATGGGCGGCGAAATCGGCCTCGATCCGGCGCCGGGCGGCGGCAGCCTGTTCTGGTTCACCGTGCCTGCCACCGGCGCGCCCGCCACCCCCGATTTCGGCCAGGCCCTCGCCGGCAAGCGCATCGCGGTCTTGTCGCGCAATCCGATCCTGCGCGAAGGCCTGATCGGCCAGCTCGAAGCAGCCGGCGCCGCAACCGTCGCGCTGACCGAAACAGGTTTGCGCGAAGCCGACGTGCTGTTGATCGATGGCGGCTCCGAGGCCGAGCCGCGACCCGTTGCCCCACCTGTGCCGTCGGTTGCGTCTTACGTGCTGCTGTCGCCGGCCGCCCATGCGGCGAGCGCTGAAGATCATCTCAAGGGATTCGACGGCTTCCTGGTCAAACCGGTGCGCCAGAAGACCCTGATCGCCCTCGTCAGCCAAAAGATGCAGCCGCCGGAGCCCGCCAACGCCCCCAAGCCGGTGCCGGCGACGGACGGCGGCTGTCATGTCCTTCTGGCAGAGGACAATCCGATCAACGCGCTGCTGATCAAGGAGCTGCTCAAGCGCCGCGGCCATACCTGCAGTCACGTCACCGACGGCGAGAGGCTGGTGGCCGCGATGCGCGAAGGCGAATTCGACCTCATTCTCACCGACATTCACATGCCGGGCATGGACGGCGTCGAGGCTACCAAGGCGATCCGCGAACAGGAAGCGAAGCTGGGCCGGCCACGCACGCCGATCATTGCGCTCACCGCGGATGTGCTCGAAACCGGACGGCGGGCTTGCCGTGAGGCGGGTATGGATGGTTTTCTCACCAAACCCGTCGAACCAAACCAGCTGGACGACATGTTCGCAGCCTTTTTCCCTGATCGTTTCCCCGGACGCTCGGTCGCATGAGCGACAAACCCCGGCGTCCGCTTGCCGTTTATCTCGAACGGCAGAACCTCATCATGCTCGCGCTCGGCTTTTCGAGCGGCTTGCCGTTCATGCTGGTGGCCAACACCCTCGGCTACTGGTTGCGCGAGCAAGGCACCTCGCTGCAGGCGATCGGTTTCATCACCTGGGTCGGATTCGCCTACACCTTCAAATTCCTCTGGGCACCGATCATCGACCGCACCAGCGTGCCGATCTTCGCCAAGCTGGGCCGCCGCCGTTCCTGGATGATCCTGATGCAGGTCTTCATCGCGCTCGGACTGGCCGCGATGGGCATCGTCGGCGTCAGCCACGGCCTCGTCACCCTCGGCATCCTGGCGCTGGTGGTGGCGTTCTCGTCGGCAACCCAGGATGTATCGATCGATGCCTGGCGGATCGAGACCGCGCGCAATCCCGAAGAATTGGGCGTGATGACCTCGTCCTACACGTTCGGGTATCGCGCCGCCCTGCTTGCCAGCGAAGCGATCATTCTTCTGGTTGCGACCCGCCTCGGCTGGAACATGTCCTACGTCGTGTACGGCACGTTGATGGTAATCGGCCTCCTCGCCTGCCTGATGGCGGCCGAACCGGTCAAGCCGAAGCGGCCGGACGCGCCGGTGCTGGTCAAAGGCTCGCTGAGCGGCTTGGTCGACTCCATCGTCAACCCGTTCGTGACCTTCTTCAAAGCGCACGGGACCAGCGCCTTCCTGATGCTGCTGGCGATCAGCCTGTTCCAACTGCCCAACTTCGTCATGGGGCCGATGACCAATCCGCTTTATCACGACATCGGCTTGACCAAGGACACAGTCGGCGCGGTGCGCGGCACGTTCGGGCTCGTGGCCGTGTTCGCCGGTGTCGCGGCAGGCGGCTTCCTGGTGCTGAAACTGGGGCGGATCGGGGCGCTGGTGGTGGGCGGCTCGGCCCAGATCCTCGGCACCATCGCCTACGCCCTGTTGCCGTATGTCCATGACCCGGTAACCTTCGCCGTCGTCATGGCCGCCGACAACTTCGGAATCTCGATGGCGGGCGTGACCCTCGTCACCTATATGTCAAGTTTGACCACTATTGGTTACACGGCAACCCAATACGCGCTGCTGAGCTCGGTCTATACCGTGTTCGGCAAGCTCCTGAAGGGGTTCTCCGGAACCGTGGTGGAAGGCTTGGCGGCGCATGTCGGGTTGATGGAGGCCTATGCCTTGTTCTTCATCGGCGCCGGTTTGATAGGCATTCCGGCCATTCTGCTGTTCCTGCTGCTTGCGTCACAGCGCCGCCAGCGACCGGCGTAAACCACGTCGGTAGTTCCCCTGTTTGTCTTAGCCATCGTCCTGAAGTAAAATCCAATTTTCCGCGTCGACGCCCCAGGAAGCGCACGTCATGGTGAACATCTACGAAGCAGGTCCTCTGGAAGGACGCATTGCCCACTGGCCGGTTCTTGCCGCCGCGGGCGTGCTGGAAGTCCGTCTGGCCGAAACCGACATCGAAGTCGAAGCGGCCCAGCGGCTGCGGTATCACGTCTTCTATCAAGAGATGAGCGCGATCCCGAGCCCGGAGATGGTGCAGTCGGGACGCGACTTCGACCACTTCGATGACGTTTGTGATCATCTTCTGGTGGTCGACCGCTCGGTGATCGATGACGACGGCCAACCGACCGTGGTCGGCACCTACCGACTGATGCGCGATGCCGATGCCAAGCGCGCCGGCGGCTTCTATACCGGCAGCGAATACGACATCTCGCCGATGTTGAGCGGATTGCCGGCCAACACCAAGCTGCTCGAACTCGGCCGTTCGTGCGTCTTGAAGGAATACCGTTCGCGGCCCGGCGCCATGCAGTTGTTGTGGCGCGGCATCAGCGTTTATCTCGCCCGCTTCTCGATCGACGTGATGTTCGGCTGCGCTTCGTTCGCCGGCACCGATCCCAAGGCGTTGGCGCTGCCGCTCAGCTATCTCTATCACTTCCATCTGGCGGCGCCGGAAATCCGCGTGCGCGCCAATCCGAACCTCTATGTCGACATGAATCTGATGCCCAAAGAGGCGATCGATCCTAAGGAAGCGCTGCGTACTTTGCCGCCGCTTCTCAAGGGTTATGTGCGCGCCGGTGCGGGCATCGGCGATGGCGCCGTGGTCGACCGCCAGTTCGGCACCACCGACGTCTTCATCTATTTCCCGGTGTCGAACCTGCAAGGCGCCTACAGCCGCAAGTTTGATATCAGGCAATAAGACTTCTGACCGACATTGTTCGTGTCAACGTGGATGGCCGGGTCATGC
>JAHFQC010000098.1 GCA_023259375.1 Alphaproteobacteria bacterium | reverse complement strand
CCGGTGTCCGCTTCAAGCGCAGCCTTCATCGCGCCATAGCTATTGCAGGCCAGGACGATGAATGCGGCGTTTGCCTCGCAAACCGGATTTGCTTGCCCGAAAGCTTCTGCAATCGTGCCGACGTTCGGAACGAAAACTACGTCCCTTTCCCGAAGAGACCATGGCGCTGGTGTGTGCCTTTCGGCCTGCTTCTCGAGATCGGTTGCCATCTCAGCCCTCCTGCTTCGCGTTGGGCTGCGGCGCCTTCACGATCGCGAACGGCCGGTTGCCCGCCATCGTGTTGGCGAGCTTCACCGCTTCGGCGCCGTAGGTGGAAACGTCCGCGTGTGCGAACCCTTCGACCGCTAAATCCATGTCGGTGCATTCACCGCGTTCAAAGGTAAGGCGGATAACGGCGAGGGCGATCTTCTTGATTTTGGCGGCAAGAATTTCTCCCTTGCGCGCGTCCCATGCTGCTCGCGCCTTTACGAGGAGGTCCTCGAACGTCTCGGAATTAACGCTCAGATGGACCGCCTTGCCGAGCATTCCGTCCGGATAGATCGAAATGCCGACGCATTCGTTTACCCCCATCCATCTTCCATCGCTGACGGAGCACAGGATTTCAGCGGTCGGCCCGATCTCTTTGCGGAAGGCGATCAGCGCCTGTGACAGTTCTTTCGCTTCCATGGCTCAGGCCTCCCGGATCGTGATGGTGTCGCCCGGCGAGAGGATCCAATCCTCGATCGCGTCGTGAATGGCGACGCTCGCATCGTCGGTGTCGTCGACATACAGATCTTTGCGGTCGAGCTCGCCGGCTGTGCCGTTCAGGGTGATGATGATCTTCATGGCCGTCACTCCGCCGCCGCGCGCAGGTGCGCATAGCTGTCACTGAAGTCGTTGATGGGGCCGCGGTACCCGACGTCGTACTCGGCAGGGACGTGATCGAGGATGAAGTCGCGATAGACGCTTTCATCGATCGGCTCGCCGGCGGCCTTGCATTCGTTCCAGATCTGCACGGCGACCAGCTCGGTGACGTCTTTGATCTGCAGGAGGGCGAGGTTCACGAGGTAGAGCTTCGCAACGCGCCAAGTGGCGTTGGCGATGGCTTCTTTCGCATCCTTGAAGCCCTGGTCGGTGCCCGGGATCGTGGTTTCGGGGATGATGGTCTCGGTGCCATCGTCATCGGCAACGACATAAAACCAGCGATCGAGGCTGTTGGTGGTGCTCATCAGAACGCCCCCGGAAAGTTGATGTAGGCGATCCCAAAAGCGAGCCAGCCCAAGACGAACGCGACGGCGAGAATGGTGCCGATGTGGCGCATCACTTGCCTCCCGCGCGCTTGCAGGCGATCTGGAGGGCTGTTTCAACTGCAGCCTGCTTGAGTTGGCTTTGCTCGCGGACGATGCGGCAAACGCCGTTCTGCTGTTGCGGGTTCAGGCTGCGGTCCCCATGGGCGTAGCTGATCGCGCAGCCGGCGCCCTGGATGTAGGTCCCGCCGATCTCGGTGCAGAACGCCTTGACCTGGGCTGGGACGTGCCGCTGGCCATCGTAGAGGTCGGCGGCGGGCAAGGTGGCGCAACCGCCAAGGCCGACGCCAACGGCACACCAGAGCGCCGCAGAAAAGGCGACGGCGCCGAGCAGCTTGAGGCCCCAATGCCGCTTTGCCTCGGCCACCGGTGCGGCTGCTGCAAGGTCAAGGCTCCGCGCCTCAGCTTCAGTCAAGCCGTCCGGAGTGCCCGGGCGCCGGATGACGTTGATCTTTGCGAGATTTGTGATTGCCACTTCTGCCTCCCACCGATGCCCAGCCAGGGCGGTTCGTGACGCCAGAGGAGAGCGTCAAGCGGGCAAGTTAAGTATCACTTACGTCAGTGTCAAGCGTTACTTACGTTGTGTGGCGAGATAATAGGGTTTTGATTCCTCCGCTATTGGGCGGAAGAGGGTAAAATGGCGGCGTGGAAAGTGCTTGAGGGAGATATTGCTAGGGGAAAGTGGGAGGTTTCCCGGCAAGGGACCGGGTGTATTGAGGGGCCAGGCGGGAAACTTTTCTTTGGTGATTTTTCAATAGCCGAGCCGCTCACAGAAGAGCGGAAGGCCAAGCTTTCTGCCGCTGCAGGCTGGGGCACGCTGGGCTACTTGGCTCTTGGTCCCCTTGGCGCGATTGGGGCAGCCGCAATTGGTGGGCTAAAAAAGCGCATTCTTTTGTACGTTGAGACCGCCAGCGGGCAGCGTTTCATAGCCGAGACCGACCCAGAAACTTATGCGCGGGTCCGAATAGCAATGCCGCGCTAAGTGTCACATTCGTCGTGCGTACCAAACGACGCGACCCACGATAATCGTATCGGCAGCAAGGACTTCGTACGTCCCGTGGAGTGGATTGTCGCTGATTCGCTTCAACTTCTGCGGCTTGCTGTTCGGTACCATTTCGATGCGTTTTACGACTGTTCCATCCCCGTCCCAGAGAACGAATATTCCGGGCTGAGTGGGTCGCTTATCCGCCATATTCACAAGCACTCGGTCCCCAGAGCGAAGGGTGGGCTCCATGCTATCGCCGATAGTCTCTATGACCACCAAGTTGGATGCGGATAGCCGCAGTTCATCCTGGAGGTAGCGGCGCGAAAAGGGCCAAACATCCTTTTGGCTTTCGCGATCAATCAAGAAGCCGCCGCCGGCCGATACGCGGACATCATATTCAGGGACGCCCACCATTGCGACGCCGACCTCTTTGGAAGGTCTGGCGCCCTTGCTGTGTTTTCCCGTCAAAAGCCAAACCGGGTCAACGTCGAGGATCTCGCAGATCGCCTCGATTTTGTCGGCCGTTGGAGCCGTAGTCCCTTTTTCCCACTGGGCGACCGCTGCCCGAGAGACGCCGCACGCGCGGCCAACCTCGTCCTGGCTCTTGTTACGCAGTTCCCGCGCCTCGCGGAGGCGCTTTCCCAGTCTCGATTCTTCCATACCCCGAATCTGTAGGGAAGCCTCGCGCTCGTCAGCGTAAGAGTGGCTTGACATCACGTAAAGCAATACTTACGCTGAATTGCATGCGTGACACAGCACTTCAGCAGGCGATTGACGCCATGGGCCAGAGAAACGGCAATCTTGCCGCGCTGGCGGAACAACTCGGCATAACAACACAGGCGCTTTCGCAATGGAGGCGTGTTCCGGCAACCCGTGTTCTTGAAGTTGAGCGGATCACCGGAATACCGAGGCACACTCTCAGACCGGATATCTATCCAGCGGACGGTCCCACGAGTCATTCCGACGTTCCCCAAAAGGACGCGGCGTAATGAGCGCCCCGAACACCGTCGACCGGGGCAAGCGCGTCGTTGCCGATGAATACGGCATCACGGTCGCAGAACTCCTGTCGAGCGCAAAGCGGCACGCCGCGGCCCATCCGCGTCAGCTCGCAATGTGGCTGTGCCGGGAATGCGTATCTGGCGCCTACGGTCGACCGATCAGCACCGAGGTCCTCGCCAGGTTGTTCCACCGGAAGGATCATTCGACTGTGTGGCACGCGCTCCGCGCCGTTCAGAGGCGCATTGCTGAGGAGAAGGGGTTTGCGCGTCGTGTTCGCGCTCTGCGCGATCGCATTGCGAGCGAGACGTTCCGACCTCGTGCTCTCGTCGACGCATCGGACCTTTTTCCCGCGATCGCCGCTGGACCTGTGAAGCATCGCGGGTGCATGATTTACGCTATTCGCCGCATGAACTCGACGGCGAATGGAAGCGCTACGGGCGGCGCCCCCCGCCTTCCGGCCGCCCCCCGGCTGGAACTTGCCCGTAGCGCTAGCCAATTCCGTGAGGCCGCACAATGACGTGCGGCGCTCACAATTCTGCCGCCGCTGTACCGGCGGAAACGGGACCGGTGCCGGGCTGCGTGCCCCCCACCAAGCCTCAAGGCGCCGGTCCTGTATCATTCACGTCCTCCGTTAATCGGCTGCAACGCGCTGTCGTTGCATTTCGCGCGGACCGTGCACCTGCAAATTGCTCTACGTCTACAGTCTCGACGGGGCAAAAATTTCTGACGGAACGGGACCTTTGCGCTCGCGTCGCTGCCGTTACGCGCAGATCGCAGCGGGGAGAACTCGCACAGGCCGCAGGCTCCACGAAGGAAAGCGCACGGAACTGGAAGGACGGGACGTCGTGCCCGAACCTCGCCAAGACAATCAACATGGCGCGCCGCATCCCGGCCGTTGCTGAATTTGTCCTCTCCGAAATTGTTGGCGACGAAAACGGACCGCATGCGCTGAATGCCGTAATTGCAGGGCTTCATGCCGTCTCTTCAGATCCTGGTCCGCAGGGCTCGGCTGCGCGCGCGCTTCTCACTCGCCTCATTGGGAGAACGTGATGCTGCACCTTCGATCGATTCCGCAAGAAGCCAAGCGCTGCGATTTGCGCGTGCGCGACGCGATCCGGCGGGAAACCAACGAGTGCCTGCGCAAGGACCTCCGGCTCGAGCCCTACACGCCGCCGGCGCGTTTCGCGAAAGAGAAGGGCGTCGAGGTCGGAGAACCGGCCAAGCAGCCTTGGCACGCCTACAACAACGATTAGGGGGAGAAAAATGGCTAAAGCAGCATTCGCAAAAGACCGGCTGCGCTCATTTATCGAGCGAGTGGAACGCCTCGAAGAGGAGAAGAAGGCCCTCGCTGACGACATCAAGGAAATCTACGCCGAAGCCAAAGGCGAAGGCTTCGATGTGAAAATCATGCGTCAGGTCGTGCAGCTTCGGAAGATGGACAAGGCCGATTTCCAAGAGGCCGAGGCGATGCTGGACGTCTATCTGCGCGGAATGGATATGCGCTGAGGCCATTCATGAGCACCCGCAATTCCGGCTACGCACGCGTCCCCTCCGATCTGTATCAGACGCTGGCTTGGGTGACCGCCTCTCTCGGCGAGCACATCAACCTGTCTGGACGGAGGGTGTGGGAACCCGCGTGCGGCGAGGGGAAGATGGTGCAGGCGCTTGAAATTCTCGGCGCCTCAGTGATCGCGACGGATATTCACGACCACGGATGTCTCCCCATGGTCGAAAAGCTCGATTTTCTGGCACAGCAAGCTTCCGATTACGCGCGGATGTGCTACTTCCAAGACATCATCACGAACCCGCCGTACGGGCCGCAGGGGCACACCGCAGAGCGCTTCATCGAGCGCGGCTTGGAGCTGCTTCCGCTCGGCGGCGTCCTCGCGCTGCTTTTGCAGGCCGACTTCGACAGCGCGGGCGGCCGTCGCCATCTGTTCCGCGATTGTCCGCACTTTGCCGGCCGTGTTGTTCTGAACCGTCGTATCGAATGGTTCCCGCGAAAGATCAAACCGAACGGCAAGAAGGCGAGCGGGCCGAGCGCAAACCACACTTGGTTCATCTGGCATAAGCGCGTGCTGCGGCCGGCGCCGCCGCCGTTCACGGTCTATGCGCCCTCGGTGGCGGCATGAGCAAAGCCCCCATATGGCCAGTCGCCACCGACGCGCTGATCGCCGACACGACACATCTGACAACCGAGGAATTCGGGGCCTACATGCTGTTGATGATGGCACAGTGGCGTTCGAACGGTGAGCCGCTGCCGCCGGACGAAAAGCGCCTTTCACGCATTGCGCGTCTCAATCCGCGCGCATGGGAACGGTCGCGTGACGTTCTCGCCGCGCTGTTCGATATCGGCGCAGATGGTTGGCGTCAAAAACGCGTCACAAAAGACCTAGTTGAGGTCATCGAAAAGATTGAAGCCAACCGCGCAAACGGATCGCGCGGCGGAAAAGCTAAGGCATTGAAAAACAATGATGCGGCCTTAGCGAACGCTACGAATTCGCCAGCAAAAAAAGCTAGCGAAACCGTAGCTATCCATGAACCATATCCAGAACCAGATAAGAAAGAACAATCTTGTACGACGCCTTCGGACGTCGTACCTGTCGACGCTACGCCTCAAAGCGCTTCCGCTCCGAACCCCGACAAACAGTCGGAACCCGAGACTGAACCGCTGGCCGGATCCGTCGCGATGCCAAGCGCTCGCGCCCGTTCCCCGTACCCGGAGGCGTTCCAAGAGTTTTGGGCTGGCTATCCAACCGACCCCAACATGTCGAAAAAGGCAGCATTCAAACGCTGGCAGGCGCTCAACGCGCAACAGCGGGCCAATGCGATCGCCTCGCTACCAGCGTTCCGGGCATACTGCGACGAGAACAAATCCTGGTACCGGCCCAAACACGCGGAGGGGTATCTCTCCCAAGAGCGTTTTGACGGCTTCCTGGCGGCAACCAGGTCGGCCGGCGGCGACCTTCCCGCGGCTCCGGATTGGGGTGACCCCGGCCAGAAGCTGATCGAGGCGATCGGCGCGCCCGCATTCGCACAGTGGTTCGGTGGCGGCGCCGTTGAGCTGATCACCGGAGATCCCGTGCGCCTAGTCGTGGACAAGGTGTTCCGGCGGAACTGGATCGCGAAGAACTATCAGGGCGCGTTGGCCCAGGCCTTCGGCACCGACGTGGTGATCGAGTGGGCCAACGACAACAGAACGAACGATGGGAGAACTGCCTGATGACGATGGCGTGGCACGTAGGCGTGGCTCAGAACGGCCGAGGGGAGCTGGCAGAGGTCAGCCTGAAGGAAGTGCTGATCGAAGTGCATTTCCCCCGCACCTGGGAGCGTGAGAGGACGTTGAAGGGCAAGATGAAGCTCACCTGCGAGCTGCTCATGCCGCCGTACTTCTACGCCCGCTTCGACGGCGACAACGACAGCGAATACAGTCTGGCGCGCAGCCGCCGCGGCGTCATGCACTTCCTTGAGAGCCGCCCGGGCCATCCTGGAAGCGTCCTATCCGCTCTCATCGATGAGCACCGCAAACGCGAAGACGGTGAGCGGGCGGGGCTGGTCGCACACAGGTCAGGGGCTGGGCGCAAGGATCTCGAGCGCGGCGCGGATTACCGCATTGTCCGCGGTGCCTTCAAAGATCGAATTGGAAAGCTGGTCGATTTCAGCCGCGGTTGGGCGTGGCTCGATTTCGGCGGTCTGGCATCACCGCAGATCGCCGATTGCGACATTGTCTTCGTGCCGGCTGAAATGAAGCGGAGGGCGTGATGATCCTCACCGGCCCAAACGTGGCTGTGGCGCTGATCAGGGCCTTTGGGACACCGAAGGCTGCGGCGCGCGCTGCGGGCATATCAACGACAACCCTTCACCGGTGGCAGGACGAGGATTGTCATCCGACTTCGGAGAACATCGAGAAGGTGAAAGCCGCCGTCAAATCCAAAATGGATGACCTGTGCCAGCTCCACGAAGAAATGAACCAAGTAGGGCGCGTTACTAATTCATAACGTGGTGCAGAAAGCCAATTGACGGCGATGGGAGAAATCCTCAATCTGTTCAACGTGTTCGCTGATTTGCGCGGCCGTATCGAGCGGTCGGCGACTGCGAAGCATGAAAAATCAGCAAAAACAGGCACTTTCTGATGCGCTCCGCAGCGGTGCGAAAGCGCACAGACGCGCTCCGTTTCGAACCAGACGCTCGAGCTATTGCGCCAGCGGTTCGCGTCGACGGCCATCACACCTCGGCCGAAATTGCTGAGGCGAGAGTGCTTCACCTCCGCTGGCTCGCTACCGTTTCAAAATGGCTGCGCGTGGACGAGAGCAAGGTCCATCCGGACGATCGAAGACTGGTTGATCGCGTCATGGCGACGGTAGGCGGCGACGGCAAAGCCTTCGAGAAGGCGCTGAGCTATCCGCCTGTCAACCAACTGTTCGTGCGCGGGGCGCTGCATTTTGAACAGCCAGCATGAGCGCCGTGATGGCGATGCTAATCAGCAGGTGTGAGTGTAGATATGCCAACAGAAAAAGAGTGGCTCATATACCTCGCAAGTTCTGCATGGTTGCCACCATCAGATTTCGTTCATATACGCGGAGAGCTGAAAAGCTTAGGGCTGATTGACGGAGGCTCAACCATTCAGCCTGTGCCGCTTCATAAAACTTCCGGCGGAGAGGCGCTCCTAAATAGAACTTCTTCAGCGCTGGCGATTCCTTAGCTTGTTCCGGCATGTGTTCAAAAGCGCGTTCAGGATCGTCATGAGGCCTATCCAGGTGATAATCGATGGCGGCTATCGCGAACTGCGTTCGTGCAAACCCTGATAGTCCTCTCTTTTCTGACAGCACGGTTTCGGCCAGCTTCACGAGATCGACTTCAGGCCAGGCGACGTCGTCCTCAATATCGTCCCTAAATGGTTGGCACATCACGAAATAAAGGTTTTCCTGGATCGGTTTTGGCTGGCGAGCGATGAAGGACAGGATGATTTCTGGTGGCGTCATGGAATATCTCCGATCTCCAAAAGCTACTGCGATTCGCTTCCCTGATGCCGCCATCCTCGGCGCCAGTATGTGCAGAAAACGCACGAACTGAGCTCCGCCCGCCGGCGAGTTCAAACATGAGTTAATTCAAGGATGTGGTGCGATAACGACCGCCAAAACCGGCAGGGTCATCACCACCCCACTATTTCGGCGCAGTGACAGAAGGGTCGTACCGATAGCGGGATTGCCTCGCGCCTCTCCCGCGCCCGATGGATCGGGCAAAACGGCTCCGCCTTCTCCTAAGCGCCTTGCGCCGCCGATAGATCCGCCCATTGAGCGCGCGGGCGGCGGCGCAGAATTTCAACAGTCTATTCCTCGCCAAGCAAATAGGCGGGGCCCAGAGCGCGGCAACGCTCTGAGCAGCGAGCATGCACTCGCATAACCGCAATCGATCGCCTTGCGATCATCCCGCCACCGGGTGCACCGGCGCCGGGCAAAGGAATGTGAGTCGTGTCTGAGGAGTATGAGCAGATTGTCCCGCTTAAGGGTCTGGCACCCTATGTGGGAGGTAAAAGGCTTCTGGCGCCGACGTTGATCGACCTAATCGACAAAGTGCCGCACGCCACGTACGCCGAACCTTTCGTTGGCATGGGAGGGGTGTTCTTTCGCCGGAAATCGCGTCCCAGGTCAGAAGTAATCAACGACTGGTCGCAGGACGTTTCTACCCTATTTCGCGTCCTGCAGGTCCACTACACCGCCTTCGTTGAAATGCTGCGTTGGCAGATCACGACGCGGGCTGAGTTCGAACGCCTGGTCAATACCGATCCGTCGAAACTAACGGATCTGCAGCGGGCCGCTAGGTTCTTCTATCTCCAGAAGACACGATATGGCGGCTTGGTGACTAAAGGAGTTTTTCGAGTTGATCCCGGCGCCCGCGCCTCGTTCGACGTAACGAAAATTGTGCCTGACTTGGAAGCCTTTCATGACCGGCTCGCCGGGGTCGTAATCGAGCGGCTGCCCTACGCAGACATGATCAAGCGTTATGATCGGCCCGGGACGCTGTTCTTCATTGATCCGCCTTATGTTGGAAGCGAGGACTATTACGGCCCCGGAATGTTCGGGCTGGACGATTTCCAGCGGCTCGCCGATCTTCTCGCAGCGATCACCGGCCGATTTATCCTGACCGTGAACGACTGCCCTCTGGCGCGAAAGGTATTCGGCCAGTTCAAAGTCAGGGCGAAATCGCTCGACTACAGCTTGGCCGGTCGAGGGCGGAGCAAAAAGTTTCAGGAGCTGATCGTTCAGAACAACTAGAGGACGCTTGGTTTCGCGACCTGTGTGCTGTCTGCATGAATGCCGTCGCTGTTCCGGCGGATCTCCGTCAGAATGTCGCGATAGCGTTTGACGGTGCTTGCCGGGGTCATGCTTCCCGACTGAGCGCTGGCCACTGTCAAAATGGCGGCAACGATAGTCTCGTGCTGTTTTTCGTCCATAGCGGATCTCCTTCCATCGTTTTGTAGGTCGCCGGGGTTAACAGATGACCAATGCCGCGACCCTGCGATTCCGTCCGCATCCACCTAAATTCGGAGATGGAGAAGTTCCACTGAGCTTCGTTCCGGCGATGGACTTAGCCGAGTGGGCAATGTCGACATTCATCGCCGACGGTTCCCCACTCGAGAACCCGGATCATCGGCACCTGAAATCTGCCCGTATCGGTATGCTCTGGGCCTATGAGGCGAACAGCCGGGGCATGGTGGCCATCGTGGGGCAGGCAGAACAGCCGATGTTCCAGGGCGGAAAGTGGCGCCGGGCCCGACAGGAACAGCAGATGCTCGAATGGTTCGGCGACTTGCCGGACTTCATCATCACGATCGACGCCGGCTACGCCGCGATCTGCGATGACGGGACGTTCTGCGCGACGATCGAGCACGAACTTCTCCATTGCGGTCAGGCGCTCAACAAGTTCGGCCAGCCCAAATTCACGAAGGACGGCCGGCCGGTATTCGCGATGAGATCGCATGAGGTCGAGGAATTCGTCGGCATCGTTGAAAGGTACGGGGCAGGGCGTAGCGCTGGTCGCACGTTCGATCTGGTTCAAGCCGCCAAAAAACGCCCGACGATCACCGAGGCCCAGATCATTGGTTCCTGCGGAACGTGCAACAAAGTTACGTGAATAGATTGAGGTTGGATTGATGCCGAAACAAGGGGGCAGGGGCAGGCCAAAGCTGACACCGGAGGCGCAAACCTACGTGGTGCAATGCTTGGCGATGTTCGACCCACCGTCTGTCGTGGCCGCCGCGGTCAAGAAAGAATTCGGCATCACCGTCACGCCCCAGGCAATGGAGGTCTACGACCCGAACAAACGGGCCGGGGCCAAGATCGCGGACAAGTGGCGGGCCCTGTTCAACGAGACCCGCAAGGCGTTCCTCGAGGATTCGGCGGCGATCGGCGTCAGCCATCAGGTGTACCGGCTTCGGGCGTTGCAGCGGATGGCTGAGAAGGCGGAGAGCCAGGGAAATATCGGCCTTGCCGCTCAACTCCTCGAACAGGCGGCAAAGGAAATGGGCAACGCGTTCACGAATAAGCGCGAGCTGACCGGAAAGGATGGAAAGGACCTGCCGCCTCCGAGCGCGGTGACGATTTTCCAGCTCCCGGACAATGGCCGGGGCTGAACAAAGGGTCATCCGCCCTCAGCCGGGACCGCAGACGACGTTCCTGTCCAGCCCGGCCGACATTGCGATCTACGGCGGCGCCGCCGGCGGAGGGAAGACCTGGGCGCTCCTGATGGAGCCCTTGCGCCACGTCTCGAATTCGGGGTTCGGCGCTGTCTTCTTTCGGCGCACCACGGTGCAGATCCGAAACGAGGGTGGCCTCTGGGACGAGAGCAACAATCTCTATCCGCTGCTGGCGGCGGAGCCGAAGGAGCATATCCTAACCTGGGACTTTCCGGGCGGCGCGACCGTTACGATGGCCCACCTCGAGCACGACAAGACCGTGCTCGGATACCAGGGCGCTCAGATCCCGCTGGAATGCTTCGATGAGCTGACCCACTTCAGCGCGAAGCAGTTCTGGTACATGGTCAGCCGCAACCGATCGATGTGTGGCGTCCGGCCTTACATCAGGGCGACATGCAATCCCGACGCCGATAGCTGGGTCGCCGAATTCATCGCGTGGTGGATCGACCAGGAGACCGGATACCCAATCCCAGAACGTTCGGGTGTCATTCGTTGGTTTGTGCGCATCGGCGATACGCTGAAATGGGCGGACCGTCCCCAGGACCTCGCCGAATACACCGATCCCACGACGGGTCTGCCGCTTCCGCCGAAGTCGGTAACGTTCATTCCGGCCAAGCTGACCGACAATCTCGCCCTGATGGCGGCCGATCCGGGCTACCGCGCCAACCTGATGGCGTTGCCGACGGTCGAACGCGAGCGGCTCCTCGGCGGCAACTGGAAAATCCGCCCTGCCGCTGGCCTCTACTTCCAACGCGCCTGGTGCCAAGTGGTAGACGCCATTCCCGCCGGCGTTCGCTGGGTGAGAGGCTGGGACCTCGGCGGCACGCCGAAGACGGAATCGAACGATCCGGATTGGACGTGCGGAACGAAGGTCGGGAAACTTCCGGACGGTCGATACATCGTCGCCGATCACATTCGTGATCGAAAGTCGCCCGCCGGCGTCGAGACGATGATCAAGAACACGGCGTCGGTCGACGGCCACGCGGTCGAAATCTCGTTGCCTCAAGACCCTGGTCAAGCAGGCAAGTATCAGGTCGGCGGTTTCATCAAATTGCTCGCCGGCTATCGCGTTCGCGCCACTCCGGAGAGTGGCGACAAGGTCACCCGCTTCGGTGGGTTCTCCGCCCAAGCCGAAGCCGGAAACGTGCTGGTGCTGCGCGGCCATTGGAACGATGGCTGGTTTTCTGAGCTCGAGGGCTTCCCCGAAGGCGTTCACGATGATGACGCCGACAGCACGAGTCGAGCTTTCAACACGCTTTTGACCATGCCGAGCTACAACCTCGACAACCTGTGAGGCGCCATGAAGTTCCTGTCCAAATTCGCGGACGGCCTCGCCAACGTGCTCACCGGGATGGGAGTTCCCGGCAGGGACAAGGGCGTGACGGACAGGTTCGTCCTTCGTCCGCTGCAGAAAGAGGAGCTCGAGGCCGCATACCGGTGCGATTGGGTGGCGCGCAAATCGGTCGACATCATCCCCGGCGACATGACTCGCGAGTGGCGCGAATGGAAGACCGATAAGGCGGACATCAAGGCGCTCGAGGAAACCGAGCGAACGTTAAAGCTGAAGGCGCGTGTCCGCCGCGCGCTGCGTCTGGCTGACCTCTATGGAGGTGCGGCTATGATCATGGGAGTCGCTCAAGGCAGCTCACAAGACGAACTCGACATCAAACGCCTCGGTAAAGGCTCGCTTCGCTATATCCACGTCGTGCACCGTCACAAGTTGACCGTTGAGGACATTGATCGCGACCCGGAATCGCCGTTCTTCATGGAGCCGAAGATGTACTCGTTGGCTGGTGTGAACGGCTCGGTCCGCATCCATCCATCGCGTGTCGTGCGGTTCCTGGGCAATGAGTTGCCGGACCCCGATAGCGAAACAGCCAATCTCGGTTGGGGCGATCCCGTTCTTCAGTCGGTCTATGACGCTGTGCTCAACGCGGCGATGGCTCAGACCGAAATCGCTTCGCTGATCCGCGAGGCGAAGATCGACATCATTCAGATTCCCGAGCTGATGGATCGGATCGGGACAAAGGAATACGAGGATCGTCTCTCTCGTCGCCTCACTGTCGCAGCCGTTGGGAAGTCGGTCCACAATGCGTTAATCATGGACGCCAACGAGAAATGGGAGCAGCGCCAGGTCAACTTCTCGCAGCTTCCGGAGATCCTTCAGAAATATCTGACGATCGCGTCGGCAGCGCGCGATATCCCGGTGACGCGGTTCCTCAGCCAGAGCCCCGGTGGCCTGAACTCGACCGGCGACGGTGACATGGACAACTACCAGAGCAAGGTCTCGTCCGAACAGGAAGAGAAGCTTTGCCCGGCTCTCGACAAGGCCGACCAGGTGATTGCCCGATCGGCGCTCGGCGACTATCCGCCGGATCTCTGGTACGAACTGCCCGAGCTCCGCCCGCTCAGCGAGAAGGATCGGTCGGACATATCTTACAAGCGGGCCCAGACAACGCAGATTTACGTCGGCAGCGGGTTGGTTCCCGAACCGGCATTGGCCAAGGCCACACAGAACCAGCTCATCGAAAGCGGCGATTACCCCGGACTCGAGGAAGCTCTGGCCGAAGCCGAAAAGGCAGGCGAGATCGCGCCAATCGAGGAGGAGCCGGCCGGACCGGATCCGAATGCGCCGCAGGCTCCCGTTCAGAGCGCTGCGGGGACCGAACCGCGCGCGGCCAAGGACGCCGAGCCTCGTACGCTCTACGTAAGCCGCAAGGTGCTGAACGCCGCCGAAATCGTCGCCTGGGCGAAACAGCAGGGCTTTGCAAAGACGCTTCCGGCCGGCGACATGCACGTCACCATCGCGTTCTCGCGCCAGCCCGTCGATTGGATGGAGGCCGGCAGCGCCTGGGCCGAGAACGACAAGGGGCAGTTGACCATCAAGCCCGGTGGAGCCCGACTTATCGAACGTCTCGGTGCTGATAAGAAAGCCGTCGTTCTGCTGTTCAGCTCGTCGGAGCTGTCATGGCGTCACGAGGACATCAAGCGCAACGCCGGCGCGTCGTGGGATTGGCCGGAATACCAGCCGCACATCACGATCAGCTACGACGCCGGCGACATGGATCTGTCGAAGGTGAAACCCTACGCGGGCGAGATCGTTTTCGGACCGGAGATCTTCGAAGAGGTCAAGGACGATTGGGAGAAGGCGATCGAGGAGGCATGAGTGCCCGGTCGGTGATGATTGCCGACTTCATCACAGCGGCAGCCGTATTCCCGATCATATCAGCGTGCTGCTTAGACATGCCATCCTCGATGGCTAAAGCCCTTGCCTGAGCTTCGGCCGCCCAAATCCGCAACTGTTCGCCCGGGGTCCAATCTTCTGGCATGGCCGAAAGGTAGTCCATGGCGATCGAGATCACCAGCCGCGGCAATCTTCGCTACAACCTAGCGACGATGGCCCGCGCTACGGGCTTGAAAAAGAACGTTGTTCTTCGCCCGATCGATCCGACCGCCGCGTTGGTAAATGACCTATACCGCGAATACGTGCCGGTGGCGCGCGCCTGGCGCGATCAATCGGCGACATTGATCCTGCCGGCGTATTCCGCCGCCCTTGATCGCCTAACACGAGACGAAGAGGCGGACCAGATCGGCGCCGCGCTGGCACAATCTGATGCGCACGCCGGGAGCGTCGTCGCCGCGAAGTTGATCGCCTTTAGGCAATGGGCGGTACGCGTCGAGAATTGGCACCGTGGCCGCTTCGAACAGGCCGTGGCGAGCGCAACGGGCATCAAAGTGCAAGGCGTCATCCTGGACCAGGACGCCGCTGAGGAACTGGCGCTGGCCGTGCAGCGAAACACGGATCTGATCCGTAACGTTTCGGACGTAATGCGCCAGCAGATCGGTCAAGCCGTCTGGCAGGGCATCGCAGCGCGAACGCCGCGCAACGAGATCGCGAAGCAGATCAACGCGGTCATCGATGGACAGCGTGCGAGGGCCCGCCGCATCGCGGTAGATCAGGCCAACAAGCTGTCAGGTGCGCTTGATGAGTTGCGCCAGCAGCAAGCCGGAATTGACACTTTCCAGTGGCGGCATTCGAGAAAGCTGCATTATCGGCCCGTGCATAAAACGAGAAACGGCAAGCGGTACCGCTGGGATGATCCGGCGATCCGCAACGACAAGCCGAAGATGAAACCGTTTTGCGGATGCACGGCACAGGCCGTGGTCGAAATCGAACAGTAGTCGGGGCGGACTCCCCAGCGGTCGGCGGGCGCCGCTGAAATGCCCTTCCTGGTCGTTTCTCTGGCGTGCCCCACCGGACCGAAAGGCCCGGCTCATTTACGCCAAAGGTCGGGAAGCCCCGCACATCCTCAGGAGATCGATATGGTCGAAATCTTCGACGCCCTGACGTTTGATGCGTCGGGGCTCAGCCTTACGAACGACGGCTACCTTGTCGGCGACGCCAAGGTGTCCCGCGGCGGGAACGTCCAGCACTACTATGGCTACGAGCTGGGGCTGACCGGCGAAGACGCGAATAAGCCGTTCGGCGTTTATCGCGATCCCGACGCAGTATTCGACAGCAACAGCATGTTGTCGCTCGCCGGCCGGCCGATCACGCGAAACCATCCCCTCGGCGGCGTGAGGGCGGATAATTGGAAGGATCTTTCGCGCGGTCAAGTCGCCAGCGTGATCCGCAGAGACGGCGAATTTGTCGTTGCGCCTGTCGCGATCATGGATGCTACAGCCGTTAAGGAGGTCATGGGCGGCGCTCGTTCGCTCTCGGCCGGATATACGGCGACCATCGTTGCCGCCGACGGTGTGGCGCCGGACGGCACGCACTACCAGTTCAAGCAGGTTGGACCGATCCGGTTCAACCATGTCGCCTATCTGCCGGACAACAACCCGCGTGCCGGCAGCACCCGCATCGGTGATCAGCGCGCAGCCGATGATCGCGGGCAATACGCGCTTCCTCTCAATGAAAGGGACACGACCATGGCGGATAACGCCACTCGAGCCGTTGTGGTTGACGGCTTTTCTTTCCAAGTCACCGATCAGGGTGCTCAGCTCATCGAGCGGCTGCAGAAACAGTTGTCCGACGCTCTGGCGGCCAACACTACCGCTGCCGATGCGCACAATATCGCGATCGCCGCGAAAGACACCGAGATTGGCACGCTCAAGGGCGAACTCAAGAAGGCCCTGGATTCCGTTCCGACCCCGGTACAGCTCGACGCCATGGCGGCGGAACGCGCGTCGGTTATTGCCGTCGCGGCGACCGTCGATCAGGCGATCAAGACCGGAGGCCTCTCCGTCGCCGACATCCGCAAGGCCGTCGTTTCGAAGGTCATGGGCGACGCCGCGGTGAAGGACGCCAACGAAGCGACCATCAACGGCATGTATCTCGTCGTTGCCAAGGACGCCAAGCCGGCCGCGGCCGCGCCGAGCGATCCGCTTCGCGATGCGATCCGGAATGCGCCGGTCAATACAGCCGACGCTGACAAGACGGCGAGCGACGCCTACGTGCAGATGGTGAGCGACATGCAGTCCGCCCATCAGCCGGCCTCGGCGTAACGAGCCGAACGAACCAACCCTGGACAAGAAGGAAGCGAACTCATGTCCACCTATCAGACCACTTATGCCGAGAAGCCGGCCGTCGGCCTTGCCGGCCTGGTGCCGACGACCGAGCCCGGCATCGATGTGAGCCGGACCGTCGAATCTGCGGCCGGCATTGCGTTCGGTCAGCCTGCGTTCCGTGGTGCCGGCGACAACGGCGTCAAGGTGTACGCCGCGGGCGCCGTCTTTCTGGGTATCGCGAAGCTGACGCCCGCGGTTCCGGCCGATGCCGTCAATCCCGACAAGTACCCGCAGAACTTCACCGGCGCGTTCCGCGTCACCGGCCCGATGTACGTCGTCGCCGGCGGCAACGTCGCGGCGGGCGGCAAGGTCTATTGGGATTCGGCGACTGGCAAATACGTCGCCGACAACACCAAGGTCGAGATCCCGGCGACGGTTTTCGACGCGTCCGGTGTCGCCAACGATATCGTCAAAATCGTCCTCAAGGACCGCTGATCGGCGGCCAATCCTCAATCCAGCATAAGGAAATCGAGCAATGACTCTGCACACCCCGCAGAAGTTCGCCGATGCTCAGGCCGCATACCCCTTCGTG
>JAHFQC010000097.1 GCA_023259375.1 Alphaproteobacteria bacterium | reverse complement strand
TCTCCGAGATTGCGCCGCTGTTGATCGTCATCAAGCTTGAGCAATTCGACTATGCCGGGGCGGCAGCGATCGGCGTCGTCATGCTGGCAGCGTCGTTCGCGCTGATCCTGGCGCTCAATCTGTTGCAGAACTGGATCGGGAAGAGACGATGAGATTTCGCCGCTATCCGACCCAGGACCATCCGCTGACGCGCATTGGGCTGTCGCTGATCGCCATCGGCGTGGTCACGCTGTTCCTGCTGCTGCCGCTTGCCACCGTGTTCACCGAAGCGCTGCGCCAAGGCTTCGCGATGGCGTGGGATGCATTGAAAGACCCCGATGCCCGCGCCGCGGTGCGCCTGACGCTGCTTACGGCCGCCATCGCCGTGCCGCTCAACGCCATCTTCGGCATCGCCGCGTCGTGGGCCATCGCCAAGTTCGATTTTCGCGGCAAACAGTTCCTCACCACCCTGATCGACCTGCCGTTCTCGATCTCGCCGGTGGTTTCGGGCCTCATCTATGTGCTGATCTTCGGACTGCAGGGCTGGTTCGGCGAATCCCTGCGCGATGCCAACATCAAGATCATCTTCGCCCTGCCCGGCATCGTGCTGGCGACCATCTTCGTCACCTTCCCGTTCGTGGCGCGCGAACTGATCCCGCTGATGGAAGACCAAGGCCGCGACGAAGAAGAAGCCGCAACGTCGCTCGGCGTTGCTGGCAATCGTGACTCTGATCCTCAAATCCCTTCTCGAATGGCGCTTCGCGGACGACATCGCCGCGACGCACCGGCACTGAAAGCGAACCCATGTCTCTGGTCGTCGACTCCATCGTCAAAAAGTTCGAGCGCTTCCCGGCGCTGAACGGCGTCAGCCTGGAGGCGCCGCAAGGCGCATTCCTGGCGCTGGTCGGCCCTTCCGGTTCGGGCAAGACCACGCTCTTGCGCATTCTCGGCGGGCTCGAATTTCCCGATTCCGGCAGCGTGCGCTTTGCCGATCTCAACTGGCTCGACGTGCCCGCCCGCGACCGCCGCGCCGGCTTCGTGTTCCAGCAATACGCCCTGTTCAAACACATGACGGTCGAGAAGAACATCGCCTTCGGCCTGACCGTGCGGACGAAAAAGCTGCGTCCCCCGAAAGAAGAAATCGCCCGCCGGGTGGAAGAGCTGCTCGCGCTGGTGCAACTCGAAGGCTACAACAAGCGCTATCCCAGCCAGCTTTCGGGCGGCCAAAAACAGCGCGTGGCGCTGGCGCGGGCGCTTGCGATCGAACCGCGCATGCTGCTGCTCGACGAACCGTTCGGCGCCCTCGACGCCAAAGTGCGCAAGGAACTGCGCGGCTGGCTGCGCTCCATCCACGAACGCATGGGCATTACGACCGTGTTCGTCACCCACGATCAGGAAGAGGCTTTCGCCCTCGCCGATCTGGTGGCGGTGATGAATGCCGGCAAGATCGAGCAATACGGCACGCCGGCAGACGTGCGGCGTGCGCCGAAAACGCCATTCGTGGCCGATTTTCTGGAAATCCACGCAGGGATTTGAGTTTTACGCCGGCGGCGGGCTCTTCGGCACGATGCCAAGATGGGCCTGAACGTCTTCGAGGCTCTTCAGCATACGGTCCGCTTCCATGGCGTTGAGCGCAAGACCGCCGGGACAGACCAGCCGCATGGCGCGCAAATGCACGGCCACCGGCGCGACCTTGTCGATATTCTTTTCCAACATGCCGAGGGCGAGATCGCAGAACCGCTTGACCACGAGATCGAGCATTCCGAAGCCGAAGGTACCGGAGAGGGTCAGGATCTGGCCGGCCCGGCGCAGCATCGCCTCCAGTTCGTCCTTGGTGATGGTTTTCTTGTCCGAATCAAGCATGCTTTCGAGCGCAGCGATCTCGGCGGGAATGGCCTTCACGAAGTCCCGGCGCAAGGACTCGACATTCTGACGGGCCGCGCCGAGCGCGTCGTCGCGCGACACGCCTCCCGGCGCATAGAGCAGCGCACGCAGCCGGTTCTTGACGGGAATGATGCGGACCTTCGGCTCCATCAACGCTCCATTGGGTCAGCGGAGCGCGTGAAAACATCCGACGCATGATCGGAAACCCGGCGGCTGTGTCCCGGCGCCGGATCACCATACCGGAAACGCCGGCACGGCCCGGCGTAGGCATCCGCATCGATGAACGGCCGGTCGGTCTGCGCGGACCACACGATGTGATCGAATAGCACCGCCGGCGACACCGGCTTGCGCACCACGCTGTTGACCCCGGAATCGCGTGCCGTCGTCACTCGCGAGAAAAAGGCGTAGCCGGTCAGGACGACGATCGGGATGAAGCGAAGCTGATCCTTGGGACTGCGCCGAATCCAGGCGATGAAATCGCTGAGCGTGCCGTCGGTCAGTTTGGTTTCGGTGATCAACAGGTGGAAACTGCCCGACTCCAGAAGTTTCTGGGCGTCTTTGATCGTGTCCACCGCGACATGGCGGGTCATCCCGAAGCCGCGCAAGATCTGGCCGATGATGCCCGTGGAAAAGCGATCACCATCAACGACAAGCGCCGATATCTGGGAAAAATTGAGTCTCTCTTCCACGCCGGTCCTCCCCTGCATGGATGATTGGCCGGGACTGCTTAAGCCTTGGTTGCGGTCCACAAGTTCCAGTGCGACTGGAGGTGGCACCTAATTGCGACTGCGACTTTCTAGCACAATGATTCTACAGGCTTTTTTACATCGAGTGGTAGTGGCGGCCATGTAACTGTGCGCTACACTCAGTCCAATTTTAAAGTGATGCGGGGGCATGGTTACCAGAACAAGGCGCGATGCACGCCGGCCGGAATGGCCAGATTGCCACGGCGCCATGGCGGCGCTGATCCGGTCGGGGCAATGGCGCGTCAGCCCGCTCGGCGCCATCGAGACCTGGCCCCAAGCCCTGAAAACCACTGTCGAAATCATGCTGCAAAGCCGCCAGCCGGCCTATGTCTGCTGGGGACGGGCGCTCACCACGCTTTACAACGACGCTGCCATCGCCAGTCTCGGCAATCGCCATCCCCGCGTTCTCGGTCGCCCCTACTCCGAGGTATTTCCCAATACATGGGACGATCTCAAGCCGGTGGTCGAGGCGGCGCTCGAAGGCGAACCGCAGCATATCGTTGGTCAGCGCATCGGCCGGGCCGATCCGCCGAGCTGGAACACCTACACCTGGACGCCGCTGCGCGACGACAAGGGTCATGTCGCCGGACTCTATTGCGTGGCCACCGAGACCTCGCTGCAGATCGGCGACGAGCAGCTCCGCACCGTGCTGGAAAACGCACGCGATGCCGTCAGCATGCTCGACCTGACCAGCGGCCGGTACGTCTTCATCAGTCCGTCGCACATGCAGCTGACCGGCTTTTCCGCCGACGAGCTGAAGGATTTCACGCCGGCCAATTTCGCCGCGCGGCTGCATCCCGACGACGCCGACCGCGTGCGCCACCCCACATCCAGCGAAGGCGACGGCTTCGATGCCACGGTGGAATACCGTTGGAAGATCAAGAGCGGCGAATACCGCTGGTTCGCCGTCAGCCGCAAACTGGTGCGCGACGGCGGCGGACAGCCGGTCGCTCTCGTCAGCATCAATCGCGACATCACGGAACGCAAATGCGCTGAGCTCGAAACGCTCGCAAGCCGGGCAAAGCTTGCTGCCGCGCTCGAGAGCATGACCGATGCGGTCTACATCACCGATGCCGAAGGCCGCTTCCTGCAGGCAAATACGAGCTTCGCTACCTTCCACCGCTACGCCAGCCCGGAAGAACACGCCACGAACTTCGACGACTTCGCCAAGGATTTCGACGCGTACTTTCCCGACGGCCGTTCCGCTCCGCCGGAGGACCGTCCGGTGCCGCGCGCCCTTCGCGGCGAAACCGCCGTCGGCGCCGAGTATCGCCTGGTGCGCAAGACGACCGGCGAATCCTGGATCGGCAGCTACAGCTTCAGCCCGATCCGCGACCAGAACGGCGTGATCACGGGCTCCGTCGTCACCGCCCGCGATATCACCGAAGCGCGCGAGGCGGCGGAAGCCTTGCGCCGGTCGGAAGAACGGCTCGCCCTCGCCACCGAAAGTGCCGAGATGGGCACCTGGGAATGGGACCTCAAATCCGACACCGTGATCCGCAGCCCGAAGATCTACGAACTCCTCGGCATCGATCCCCTCACTGGCGCTGACGACGCCAATACGTTCTGGAGCATGGTGGACCCGGAAGACCTCAAACGCGTTCTTGCGGGCGTCGAAGAACTCAAGTGCAGCGGCCGCGATTGGCGCGACGAATTCCGCGTCAACCGCCCTGACGGTTCGGTGCGCTGGATCGTAGGTGTCGGACGGCTGATCCGCGACTCCGATGGATCGCCGCGCACCATGTACGGCGTCAATTACGACATCACCGAGCAGAAAACCGCGGAAGCCGAACTGCGGCAGTCCGAGGCGCGGATGCAGTCGCTCAAGGACCAGCTCATGCATGTCGGCCGCATCAGCGAGCTGTCGCAGGTTTCGGCCGGCATTGCGCACGAACTCAACCAGCCGCTCGCCGCAATGCTCAACTATTCCGCGACGGCCAAGCGGCTGATCGCCAGGAACGACAATGCCGCGTTCGACGCCGCCGCGAAGGCCATCACCCAGGCGAGTACCCAGGCGACGCGCGCGGCCGAAATCATCCGCCGCATGCGCGATTTCGTCGAAAAGCGCAGCACCATGCAGGCGCCGGACGATATCAACGCCATCGTCAAGGAGTCGGTCGAACTTGGACTCATGGGCGCGCGCGCGGACGGCGTCGAAATAGGGCTCGATCTTGAACCCGGCCTGCCGCAGGTGACCGCCGACCGGGTCCAGATCGAGCAGGTGCTCGTCAACCTCATGCACAACGCCATGGACGCAATGGCCGGATGCACCACCCGCCAAATAACGTTGGCGACCCGCCGCAAAGACCACGCCGTGGAGGTCTCCGTCACCGATAGCGGCAGCGGCATTCCCGATCTCGTCATGGAGATGCTGTTCCAGCCCTTCGTCACGACCAAAAAGACCGGCATGGGCATCGGACTCGCCATCAGCCGCTCCATCATCGAGGCGCACGGCGGCGAGATCTCCGCGACATCGTACGACGGCGAGACCGTCTTCCGATTCACGCTGCCGTTATAGCTCTGCACAAACTACCTCTAGGGCACGTTCCGGGCAGCCGGGCGTTGTTGTCGCGCGAGCGGCCGGGCGAGAAGAAAATTTCCCGACTGCGGTCGCGCACGGATAGAGGCGCTCAAAATCGCAAGCCCCCGTCGCGCCCGCTCCATGATGTGGTATTCGTGGCATATCATATATTCAGGAGATGTCCTTGCGGAACCGCTCGACGCTCAGCCTGCGCATCCCCCAGCCCCACCGCCGCCCGGGCGACAAGCCCGATTTCAGCACCATCGCCATCCCGCCAGCAGGCTCTCTCGAACGGCCCGCCACCGACGCCAATCACCGCGATCTCATCCCTTATGCCTACGGACTGATCCGTGTACTGAACGAAGACCACAAGGCGGTCGGCGCCTGGAATCCGCGGCTCGATCCGGCGGTCCTCATCAAGGGCCTGCGCGATATGGTCCTCACCCGCGCTTTCGACGACCGCATGGTGCGGGTGCAGCGCCAGGGCAAGATCTCGTTCTACGTCAAATCGACCGGCGAAGAAGCCACCGCCGTCGCCTTCGCGAACGCGATCGAAAAGAACGACATGTGTTTTCCCTCCTACCGCCAGCAGGGATTTCTGATCGCGCGCGGCTGTCCGCTGGTCGAGATGATGTGCCAGTGCTTCTCCAATGCGCGCGATCCGATGAAAGGCCGCCAGCTTCCGGTGCTGTATTCGTTTCGCGAGTACGGCTACTTCACCATTTCCGGCAATCTCGGCACCCAGGCGCCGCAGGCGGTCGGCTGGGCGATGGCTTCGGCCTACAAAGGCGACGACCGCATCGCGGTGACGTTCATCGGCGAAGGCACCACGGCGGAAGGCGATTTTCATCACGCGCTCAATTTTGCCGCGGTCTACCGCGCGCCGGTGATCCTCAATGTGGTCAACAACCAGTGGGCCATTTCCTCCTTCAGCGGCATGGCGGGCGGCGACGAAACCACCTTCGCGTCACGCGCCATCGGCTACGGCCTGCCGGGCCTCCGGGTCGACGGCAACGACTACCTGGCGGTCTATGCGGCGGCGCAATGGGCGGCGGAACGGGCGCGCGCCAATCTTGGCGCCACCGTGATCGAACTTTTCACCTATCGCGCCGAGGGCCACTCCACCAGCGACGATCCCAGCCGCTACCGGCCCTCCGACGAATGGCGCGCCTGGCCATTGGGCGATCCGATCGACCGGCTGAAGAACCACCTCATCGCCATCGGCGCCTGGAGCGAGAAACAGCATCAGGCCTTGATCGACGAAGCGGTGACATTGGTGCGCGAAACCCAGCGTGAAACCGAAAGCATCGGAACGCTTGCCGACGGTTCGCGGGCGCCGGTCTCGGCGATGTTCGAAGACGTGTTTGCCGAAATGCCGTGGCACATCGCCGAGCAGAAGAAAGCGGCGGGAGCCTGACATGCCGACAATGACCATGATCCAGGCGCTCAACTCCGCGCTCGACGTAATGCTGGCGAAAGACCCCGACGTGTTGGTGTTCGGCGAGGACATCGGCTATTTCGGCGGCGTCTTCCGTGTCACCGAAGGACTGCAGAAAAAGCACGGGCAGACGCGCTGTTTCGACTCCCCCATCGGCGAAGCGGGTCTTGTCGCCGCCGCGATCGGCATGGGGGCTTATGGCCTCAGGCCCATCGTGGAGATCCAGTTCGCCGACTACATCTATCCCGCCTACGACCAGATCGTGTCCGAAGCGGCGCGCATCCGCTATCGTTCGGCGGGAGAGTTCCACGTTCCGCTCACCATCCGTACACCCTACGGCGGCGGCATCTATGGCGGCCAGACCCACAGCCAAAGCCCGGAGGCGCTGTTCACGCACGTCGCCGGACTGAAGACGGTTGTCCCGTCCAATCCCTATGACGCCAAGGGCCTGTTGATCAGCGCCATCGAAGACGACGACCCGGTGATCTTCCTCGAACCGAAACGCCTCTACAACGGGCCGTTCGACGGCCATCACGACAAGGCGGTGACGCCGTGGGCCAAGCACAAGCTCAGCGAGGTTCCTGATGGCCATTACGCCGTACCGCTCGGCAAAGCGGCAGTGGCGCGCGCCGGCTCGGCTGTGACGGTGCTCACTTACGGCACCATGGTGCATGTCGCCATCGCGGCGGCGGAGGAAACCGGCATCGATGCCGAAGTCGTCGATCTCAGAACGCTGATGCCGATCGATATCGAGACCATCGTGCGCTCGGTGCAAAAGACCGGCCGCTGCGTGGTGGCGCACGAAGCGACGCTGACCAGCGGGTTCGGCGCCGAGCTTTGCGCCTTGGTGCAGGAACACTGCTTCTGGCACCTCGAAGCACCGATTGAGCGTGTCGCCGGCTGGGACACGCCCTACCCGCACGCCTTCGAATGGGACTACTTCCCCGGCCCCAAGCGCCTCGCCGATGGCCTCAAGCGCGCCCTGGAGAACTGACATGCGCTACACATTCAAGCTGCCCGACGTGGGCGAAGGCACCGCCGAAGCCGAAATCGTCGCTTGGCATGTCGCGATCGGCGACCGCGTGGCCGAAGACCAGCATCTGGTCGACGTGATGACCGACAAAGCGACGGTCGAGATGACCTCGCCGGTGGCGGGCACCGTCGTCGCGCTGAAAGGCAGCCCGGGCGACATGGCGACCGTCGGCGCGCCGTTAGTGGAATTCGAGACCGAAGGCTCCGAAGCGCTTGTGCCAGAAACACAGCCGTCCGACGCCGAAGCCGATCCATTCGATACGGAACGGTTCGATCAAGAACAACCCAAGAAGGCGTTGGCCTCACCCGCCGTACGGCTGCGCGCGGCCGATCTCGGCATCGTGCTCGGCGACGTGCGCGGCACCGGCCCGAACGGCCGCGTCACCCACGGTGATCTCGACGACTATCTCTCCGGCTCGGGTGCGCGGCCGCAATCGCCGCCGCGATCTGCACCGGTGGAAAAAGCCAAGCCGGCGGCACGCGAGGCCGTTGAAGAGGTCAAGTTGGTCGGCCTCAGGCGCCGCATCGCCGAACGCATGCAGGAAGCCAAGCGGCGCATTCCGCACTTCGCTTATGTCGAGGAGATCGACATGACCGAGTTGGAGGCGCTGCGCACCTACCTCAATGCGACGCGCAGCACCGAGCGGCCGAAGCTCACGCTGCTACCGTTCCTGTTGCGCGCCATGATGCGGGTGCTGCCGCAGTTTCCGCAAATCAATGCCCATTTCGACGATGAGGCGGGCGTTGTCCGGCGCTTCACCGCAGTCCATGTCGGCATTGCCACCCAGACCGATGCCGGCCTGATGGTGCCGGTGGTCAAGAACGCCGAACGGCTTGATGTGTGGGAAGCAGCCGCACAAATCGCTCACCTTGCCGAGCGGGCCCGCAGCGGCCGCGCCGCCAAGGACGAACTGACGGGATCGACCATCACCGTCACCAGCCTGGGACCGATGGGAGGCCTCGCGACCACGCCGATCATCAACATGCCGGAAGTCGCGATCATCGCGCCGAACGCGATCCAATCGCGGCCGGTGGTCCGCGACGGCGCCGTGGTCGTGCGCAAGATGATGAACCTGTCATCCTGCTACGACCATCGGGTGATCGACGGAGCGGACGCGGCCGCCTTCGTGCAACGCCTGAAGGTGCAGCTCGAGCACCCGGCGCTGCTGTTTATGGATTAGCCCGGAACGGCGTCCGAGGGCGGCGCGTCGTCAACATGGCTGACGATGCCATAGTGCTTATGGATGCGCGACAGCTCTTCCAGGATGGCTTCGCTATCGGCGTCGGCAAGCTCGGTCTTGTAGACGAGGCGCATCGCGCGCAGATGAACGTTCAGCGGCGCCGTATCGGTGAGATCCTTCTCGATCATGCCGGCAACCAGATCGCAGAACCTCTTCACAACGGCGTCCAGCGTTTCCGAACCGAAGGTGCCGGCCAGCGTCAACAGCGGATCGACCTGGGACAGGATATCAAGCAACTGGAAGCGGCTGATCTTGGAACCGGCTTTGCCGACCATCTCGTCGAGCCGCGTAATTTCGACCGGAACCGCCCTTTCGCAGTCCTCGCGCAACTCCTCGATGAGCTGCTGCGCTTCGTGCACCGCCTCGTCGCGAGTAACCCCGCCCGGCGTATGCAGAAGCTCTCCTAGGATGTTCTTGACACGGATTATCTTGCACCCGGTCATCAGATTTCTACCTTCGTCGGTTTAAGCAGGGAGTCGATTTCGTCTTGCGACATGTTGGGTTCAACTGCCGCACCGATTTCCATCGCCAGGTCGGTCTTGCGGCGACCATTGCCATCGGGCGGACCGGTGTTCTTGAAGCGCCGATCCGGACCGATATAGTTGTCGGTTTCGATGAAAGGACGATCGGTGCGGGCCGACCACGCAACGTGATCGAACAGGACGTTGGGCGACACCGGCTTGCGCACCACGATGTTGGCGCCAGCGTCGCGCATCACGACCACGTTCGAATACTGCGTATAGCCGGTCAGCACCACGATGGGGATATATTTGAGATTGAGCCCCGGCTGGCGCCGGACCCACTTCACGAGATCGGAGGCATGGGTATCCGGCAATACCGCATCGCAAATCAGAAGATCGAAATGACCGGCGGTGAGGCGGCGCTTGGCCTCCTCGCCACTGTCGATCACCGTGTGCTTGGAAAGGCCAAATCCGCGCAGGATCTGGCCCAGAATCGAGGTCGAATACTGGTCGGAATCGACGACCAGACACTCGATCTGCGAAAAATTTAGCCTCTCAGGCATCTCTGTTCATTTCCCCCTAGAACAGATAGTCGTCAGCAGACTCGTCGAGATGCGGCTCTCCATCGCTTCCGTTGACCACCGCCGTCAACCGCTTACGCACGCCAAAGAACGGCACATGACCAAGAAGCTCGTCGAGTTCAGCGTCGTCGATGGAGCTCTTGTTCAAACGCTCGGATAGCTTGTCGATCAGTCCCGCGTGGGCATCCAGGCTCTGCGCGAACAGATCGAACTGCTGCAACAGCACGATCGAGCCGTGCGTTGCCGACACTTCCTCGTGGCCCGACAGGCTTTCGCCGAATTTCGCCGTGTCGACCGCCAGATCGCGCAACTCTCCCGCAACCGCCTTGAGCAGGCGCATCGCGGCGGAGATGGTGTCCGGCGACGCCGACATCAGAAGAACTCCACGTCGTCCGCCACGGCTGCGGTCTTGGTTTTCTTGTGCAGGGCGGTAAGTTCCTCTTCCACCAGCTTCGGCTCGGCACCCTTGACCAGAGCCTGACGGGCGCGGCCGGAAAACGGCATGTACTGGATGCGCCGGGCCGAATCCCCGCCGACGTCGCCGCCGACGATCGGGATTCCTTCGTCGTTGAGGAACTGACGCGCGAAGGCGTAATTGCGCGAGCCCACATCGGTCAGCGCCGAGACCACGTTGCCGCCGCCGAACAGCTTCGCCTCGAGCCGACGCCTGTCGCCGCCGTGCTTGAGAATGTCGTTGATCAGAAGTTCCATCGCATTGACGCCGTAGCAGCGCGCTTCGCGATCGCCCGCCGTCCCGTCCGGCAGCAGGAAGTGGTTCATGCCGCCGACCCCGGAGACCGGATCGCGAATGCACGCGGCGATGCAGGAGCCGAGGATGGTGGTCAACACCTCCTCGGGGTTCTGCGTCACGTAGGTATCGCCGAGCGTCAATTGCACATGCAGGAAGCCGTCGCGCGGGTTGCGGAACTTCCGCAACGTGCGCTGTTCGTCATCACGGGGCTTCCTGGATGGCAAATTCACGAGAGGGCACCGAAGATCTGTTCCAGCTTCTGTTTCATCACTGCGACGGTGAACGGCTTCACGAGATAGTTGTTGGCGCCGAACTGCGCCGCCCGCTTGACCAGATCGGCGTCCGCTCGACCGGTCAACAGGATGAAGCCGATCCCCTTCAAACTGGGATCCGAGCGGATCGATCGGAGAAATTCGAGCCCATCCATTTCCGGCATGTTGAAATCCGAAAATACGATGTGCGCGGGCTGCGCCTTGAGGGCAGACAGCGCCTCAGGCGCCTTCGGAAACTCTCGGATATCCGTGAGCCCGATCTGCTGCAGGCACGATCGTACCAGCGTCCTCATGGTGAGCTGGTCATCGACCACTACGGCCCTGATTTTAGATGCTTGCGGCATGGCGACCTGCTTTCTTACTCCGCAATTCGCAGACGTTGAGCACCTCTTGCCCAATCTGATGCAAGGCGAATTGGCGTTCGACTGCTCCAATTTCGTAGGCGACGCGCGGCATTCCGTAGACGACGGATGACGCTTCGTCCTGACCGATCGTCGACGCACCGTTCTTGCGCATGGCAAGAAGACCCGAGGCGCCGTCACGGCCCATTCCAGTGAGGATGACGCCGACGGCATTGTGCCGGGCCGTGGCGGCAACCGAACCGAACAACACGTCGACCGAAGGGCGATGCCCGTTGACGGCCGGCTCCTTGACAAGGCGGCAGCGCAGCGCGCCCACCCCGTGGATCTCCAAATGGGCGTCGCCGCCCGGCGCGAGATAGATCTGACCGGGCGCCAGAACCGCACCGTCGCGCGCCTCGGTGACGGACGGCTGGCACATCCGGTTCAGCCGTTCGGCAAAACTGGTGGTGAAATGCGGCGGCATGTGCTGGGTGATCACCGTTGCGGGACAATTCTTCGGGAAGTGCGACAACACCTCGATCAAGGCTTCGACCCCGCCGGTCGAAGAGCCGATCGCAACCACCGTGTTGCCGGGATCGAAATCCGATCTTGCCGCGCTGGCGGGCGTCTCACGGCGGACATAGGCCCGAACCCGCGCGCCGGCAGCGGTGCGAACCTTCTCGCACAGCTCGCGCGCACATTCGTCAAAGTGCGCCGCAACGTTCTCGGTCGGCTTGGCGAAGCAATCCACCGCTCCGATTTCGAGCGCCGACAGTGTGACTTCGGCGCCCTTCTGAGTCAGCGTCGACACCATCACCACCGGCATCGGCCGCAGCCGCATGATTTTCTCAAGAAAATCGATGCCGTTCATGTTGGGCATCTCGACGTCGAGCGTGACGACGTCCGGCGTCAGATCCTTGATCATCTGACGTGCCGTGGCTGCATCGGGAGCGCCGCCGACCACCTCGATGTCCTCGTCGCGCGCCAACACGGTCGCCAGAAGGCGCCGGATCGTCGCGGAGTCATCGACTATAAGTACACGGATCCGCTTCATTGTTATGCCCCTTGCCGACGGTAGATCGTCTGACCGACCAGGTCATACGGGTGTCCACCCACAGCAATGCGTTCAGAATGGCCAATACACAGCGTTCCACCGGGATGCAGAATGTCGGCAAACCGGTCCCACACGGTGTTTTGGGTGTCGTCGTCAAAATAGATCATCACGTTACGGCAGAAGATGACATCGAATCTCCCTCGCATCGGCCACTCGCGCAGCAGATTGAGTTCGCGGAAACGAACCAGTTCGTGCAGATCCTCGCCGACCTCAAGTTCGGCGCCGCCGGAACCCGGCACGATCGTGAACCACTTGCGGCGCAGTTCCTGCGGGATATCGCCCATCTGGCGGACCGCATAGACGCCTGCCGAACCGCGGCGCAGCATCTCGGGATCGATGTCCGACGCCAGGATGCGAACGTCCATGTCGGCGGCACCGGGCTCGATCTCCAGGATTGTCAACGCGATCGAATACGCTTCCTCGCCCGACGAACAGCCGGCCGACCAGATGCGCACCTTGCCGCCCTTGCGCGCCCCTTCGAGCAGACCCGGCAGCACGCGGGCCCGCAGATAGTCGAAGTGGTGCGACTCGCGGAAGAAGCGCGTGACGTTAGTCGTCATCGCCGCGATCATCGCCTGGCGCTCGTCGACGCCGCTCTCGCCTTGGATCAGCGCGCAGTACTCGCGGAACGTCCTGAGCCCGATCGCGCGCAGCCGTTTGGCCAAGCGCGAATAGACCAAATTGACTTTGGTTTCGGTCAGCACGATGCCGGCTTCCGAATGAACGAGTTCCGCTATCTGGCGGAAATCCGCCCAGGTGAACGGAAACTCGCCGTCCGGAACGGCCAAGTCGCGCGAGTTAGTGCCCGTAGCCAAGATCAGCTCCGTATCAGGCCGCGTTTTCCACGAACATGTCGTCGGCGCCGCTGAAAGACGACGTCAGCTTGGTCATGCTCAGCAACGTGATCATGCGGCCATCGAGAACAGCGATGCCCTCGACGTAGTCGTTCTGCGTCTCGCGCATCACGTCCGGAACCGACTGGATCTCCTGGCGCGACACCGTCAGGATGTCCGACACCGCGTCGACCAGAAGACCGATTGTGCGATCGCCCGAATTGACCACGATGATGACATGCTTGACGGTCGCTTCGGTCATGCCAAGGCCGAGACGGGCCTTGAGATCGATCACCGGCAGCACCATGCCGCGCAGATTGATGACGCCGCGCACGTAATCAGGCACGTGCGGCAACGCCGTCGTATCGGTCCAGCCGCGGATCTCGCGGATGGTCATGATGTCGGCCGCGAATTCCTGGCCAGTGGCGAGGAACGTAATGTACTGGCGGCGTTCCTGTGCCGTATCGTTCTCGTTGCTGCTCATTCTTACGCTCCCAGTGCCTGCTGATATTCCGTCGGCCGTCCGCCCGTGCCTTCGCGGCAGCCCGCCACCAAGCCATCGATGTCGAGGATCAGCGCAACCCGGCCGTCGCCGAGGATGGTAGCCGCTGCAATGCCATCGATGTGGCCGATATTCGATTCGAAGCTCTTGATCACCACCTGACGCTGACCGACGATGGCATCCACCGCCAGTGCCATGCGCCCGACGCCTTCGCTTTCAACCAGGATCACGACGCTGTTGGCGAGGTCGTACTTGGCGCCCGGCACCCGCAGCAGCCGTCCGACGCTGACCAACGGCACATAGACGCCGCGCACATTGAGCAGCATGCCGTTGGAGCCGAACGCCTTCACGTCCGCCGATTTCGGCAGCAGGCTTTCGATGATGTGCGACAGCGGCAGAACGAAGGTCTGCTCTCCGACCGCCACGATCATGCCGTCGAGAACGGCGAGTGTCAGCGGCAGGGTGAGCGAGAACTTCGAGCCCTTGCCGTTGGCGGAGCCGATGGTGATGCGGCCGCCAAGATCCATGATGTTGCGGCGGACCACGTCGAGGCCGACGCCGCGGCCAGAGATGTTCGACACCGTCGCCGCCGTCGAGAAACCGGGCAGGAAGATCAGATTGTCGATCTCCTCGTCCGACAGATTGGCGTTCGGCGAAATCAAGCCACGCTCGATCGCCTTCTCGCGAACCTTGCTGCGGTTGATGCCGCGGCCATCGTCGGCCACTTCGATGATGATACGGCCGCCGCGATGTTCGGCCGACAGCTTGACCGTGCCTTCCGCCGGCTTTCCGGCCGCAACACGTTCCGCCGGCGTCTCGAGGCCGTGGTCCACGGCATTGCGGATCATGTGGGTCAGCGGTTCGCCAAGACGTTCGATGACGGTCTTGTCGACTTCGGTCGTCTCGCCTTCGATTTCGAGGCGGACTTCCTTGCCCGTCTGGGCGGCAGTCTCGCGCACCAAGCGCGGCATGCGCTGGAACACGCTCTTTACCGGCTGGGTGCGGATCGCCATCACGGCTTCCTGCAACTCGCGCAAGAGATGCTCGAGTTCGCCGAGCCCGGCACTGACGGTCTGGCCCTGCTGAACCGAATCCAGGATCCGCTGGCTCAGCATCGCCTGGGTGATCACAAGCTCGCCGACGAGATTGACGAGGCGGTCCACCTTGTCGAGATCGACGCGGATGGTCTGCTTGATGAGATCGACCGTCGTCGGTGCGGCCTGGGCCGCAGCCGGCGCAGCAGCCTTCTTTTCTTCGGGCTGCGCTTCCGCGACGGGCGCGGCTGCCGGTTCGTCGTCATCGTCGAGAGACGGCAGTCCGGGCGCGGAGATCGCAAACGCTGCAGGGGCCGCGGCTTCGACCTTCTCTTCGGTGATTTCGAGATCGCAATCGCCGGAGACGAATTCAAAAACCTCTTCGACCTTGGTGCGATCGGGACAATCCTTCAGCGCGACGTTCCAGGCGAAATAGGCCTGGTCCGGCTCAAGCGCCGATAAGTCCGGCAATTTCGACAGATCGGCCGTGACCTCGATCGGGCCCAGCATGCCGAGTTCGCGGATCAGGAGGTACGGCTCGTTCGCCTTGGCATAAAGCCCAGCATGCGGCGCAAACCGGACATGCCAGATCGGGCATGGCGGTGCGGCAGGCTCTTCGTCGCCGATATCGATCATCACCGGAGCGAAAGCCAAGCCTTCGAAGTCGGCCGGCGCCGGAGCACCGGCGTCCTCAGGGTCTTCACCGGTGAGCTTGGCGAGCTCCGCCTTGACCTCGGCGTCGTCGACGGCATCGCTGCCGCCGTTCCTGGCGGCCGTCACGTGATCGGACAACTTGTCGCCGGCCCGCAGCAGGACTTTCACCACATCGGGCGTCGGGTCCAATTTTCCCGAGCGAACGAGGTCCATCGCGGTTTCGAAAACGTGGGAAAATCCCACCAAAATCTCAAACCCGAAGGCACCGCCGCCGCCCTTGATCGAATGGACCGCGCGGAACACGGCATTGATCGTTTCGGAGTCGGCTTCGCCACTCTCCATGGCGATGAGGCCTTCCTCCATCGCCAGGAGCAGCTCGTCGCACTCCTGAAAGTAGGTTTGTTTAATGGCTTCCATGGGATCCATGGTGAAACGTCCTATGGAGAGACCCTGCGGATGGCAGCGAGAAGTTTTTCGGGATCGAACGGCTTCACGATCCAGCCGGTGGCACCCGCGTCACGCGCGCGCATCTTCTTGGCCGGTTCGCTTTCCGTCGTGAGAACCAGGATCGGCGTCATCTTGTTCGCCGAGCCGCGCCGGACATGCTCGATAAATCCGTAGCCATCCATGCGCGGCATGTTGATGTCGGTGATGATCACGTCCACCACGCCGGCCTTCTCGAGGACTTCCACCCCATGAACGCCGTCGTCCGCTTGAATCACGGTGTGGCCGGCGCCGCTTAGCGCCAGTCGCAACATATCGCGCATCGTGCGCGAGTCATCGACCGTAAGGATCGTTTTGCCCATGTTACTTGCTCAGCTCTAGTGCGTTCATCAAACCGAGAACCGATACGGTTTCCCGGAAGGCTTCAGAAGGATTGCTTATCGAGAGCGACGCGCCCCCGGCCTTGGCGAAGGCCGCCATGCCGGCGACAAGCACCTGCAGGCACGGCGAGGAAATCCGCTGCACCGCCGACGCATCGACGGTCAGTCCGGCTCCGGCTCCCAGTGCCTGTTCAAGTCGTTGTTTCAATGGTCCCGCTTCCGTCAGATCGGCGACCGCGGGCAACATCACGTTGTCAATCACGTCTTCCCCTGCCTCCTGCATCGCCTGTGTCTCCACTATTCAAGAACTCGACCATCACAGAGTGCCGATCTCCGACGCCCCGCACAGGTCTAGCCCGGCGACGGTAAACAATCCGATCAATCCCCGCCGTCCCACAGCCTGCACCATCCGAGGATACCAAGCTGTTAACCTGCCCTGCCGTAATCGTTGCCAAGTTCTTAATCGCGGGGTCCGCGATCTCAATCATGCGGCTGATATCGCGTTGATGCCCCGAGCCCGCCCGGCTTTCGGCGTGAGAATCTGAGAGTGCGGGCAAAGAACGCATGGCCCCCTAAAATCTTTCGCTGTGTCGCCTCCCCGAACCGCCGGGGATCGATGCCAAAACCTGTAAGGGTCCAGATTGCCCTTGCTTCGAAGCAAATTGCGCCAGCGGGATTTACAATCCGTGTAAAGACGAGACGATGGCCGACATTTTTCGATTTAATTTTGTCTCACCCTGTCAACCACAGCGGGCGCGTCGACCTTCGCTATCACTGTCGTTGTCGATATTCGGCCTCAAGCGGCGTTAACGTCCCGCATTTCCGCCCGTCCACGTACAACTGCTTACCGGGGAAAGTACGGAT
>JAHFQC010000018.1 GCA_023259375.1 Alphaproteobacteria bacterium | reverse complement strand
GGTCAGCATGACCGCCTCCTTGACAGATTTTGGGGGGAAATCCCTAACAGATCAGGCAGTTTTGCCGAAGGCCGCAGGACGCCGCGGCGGCGTGGCCCTTGTCGGACCCAGGGGCAAGGTGGATAGTTGATGGATAAGACATCGATTTTTGGCTTTTGCCGTCATTAACAGCTATCCCAACAGGGTGAAACGATGATCAGTGCAGGACAGCTTCGGGCCGCGCGGGCATTGTTGGGAATCGACCAACGCCAGCTAGCCGAAATCGCCGGGCTGTCGGTCCCGACCATCCAGCGCATGGAAGCCAGCGACGGGGTGATCCGCGGCAACGTCGATTCCCTGATGAAACTGATCGGCGCCCTGGAAACCTCGGGAATCGAGCTGATCGGCGACGGTGCCGCTTCGTCCGCGGGCGGCCGCGGTATACGGTTAAAGAAGAAATCAGTCTGATCCGACCGGAAAGCTAGGACAACAAACAATGACGGCACGCCCTCTCTTGCGGGTGAAACCCCGCGAAGGTAAACGCGCTCGCGCCGGCGCGCCCTGGCTATTCTCCAACGAAATCGAGATGCAGAAGACGCTCGCGCCCGGCACGATCGTCAATGTCGCATTCGATGACGGCCGCCCGCTCGGCACCGGCTTCTTCAATCCGAAGAGCCTGATCGCGGTGCGTCTGGTCGATCCCGCGCTCGACGTGGAACTCGACGAGGCTTTCTTCGCCGCCCGCTTCGCCCGGGCGCTGGCGCTGCGCGACACCCTCTTTGCCGCGCCGTATTACCGTCTCATCCACGCCGAAGGCGATCTGTTGCCGGGCCTGGTGATCGATCGCTTCGGCGATGCCGTGTCGCTGCAGATCACGACCGCGGGCATGGAAGCGGTGAAGGACACGCTGATCGCGGCCTTGAAGCGCGTCGTCGATCCGGCCCGCATCATCATCCGTGCCGACGCATCCGCCCGCAGCCTCGAAGGCCTCGACAGCTATGTCGATGCCGCCGGTTCAGGCCGCGTCTCGGTGATCGAGAATGGCGTCACCTATTTCGCCGATGCGGCGGGAGGCCAGAAGACCGGCTGGTATTACGACCAGCGCGACAACCGCGCCTTCATGGCGGGCCTGTCGAAGCGCAAGACCGTGCTCGATGCCTATTCCTATGTCGGCGGGTTCGGGCTCGCAGCAGCCAAGGCGGGCGCCAAGGCCGTCACCGGTTTGGAAAGCTCGGCCGACGCCGTCTCCCATGCCCAAGAAGCGGCCAGCGCGGGTCATCTCGCCGCCACCTTCACCAAGACGGATGTGTTCGCCGAGTTGGAGCGGCTCGCCGCTGCCAAACAGACTTTCGATGTGGTGAATGCTGATCCGCCGCCGTTCGTCAAAGCCAAGAAGGATCTCGAAACCGGCGCCAAAGCCTATCGCAAACTGGCCAAGCTGGCGGCCGCGGTGACGGCGCCGGAAGGCGTCCTCTTCATCGCCTCCTGCTCGCATAACATTGCGATGGACCGCTTTGCCTTCGAATGCGCCGCGGGAATCACGCGGGCGGGCCGCAAGGCGCGTCTGATCCGCATGGCCGGCGCCGGCCCCGATCACCCGATCCACCCGATGCTGCCGGAAAGCGCGTATTTGAAGGCGCTGGTGTACGCGCTGGATTGAACGAGCGAATAGCGAGTAGGGAATAGGGGCTTGACCGGTTCGACCAGTCAGGCCCTTTTCTTTTGCTATTCGCTAGATCGTCACCTGGGCGCCGAGTTCGATCACCCGGTTGGGCGGCAGGCGATAGAACCGCGCCGGCGACAGCGCGTTGGCGGCGAGCTGCATGTAGATCCAGCGGCGCCACGATTCCATCTGCGAATGCTCGGCCGGCACCAGCGTCTCGCGGCCAATGAAGAAGGTCGTGGTTTCGGGATCGATGGCGAGACCGAACTTGCGCGCTTCGCTGAGCGCCTTGGGCACGTCGGGCGTTTCGAAGAAGCCGTGATGGATGTGGATGCTGTAGAAGCCCTTGCCGAGCTTCTCCACTTCGAGCCGTTTTTCCGGCGCCGCCAGCGGGGTGTCGTCGACCACCACCTGGGTGATCAGGATGCGTTCGTGCAGCACCTTGTTGTGCTTGAGATTATGCAACAGCGCGCTGGGGCAGACGTCGGCGCGGGCCGACAGGAAGACGGCAGTTCCGGCGACGCGCACCGGCGTTTTCTCGGCACGATCGACCAGAAGATTGAGCGGCATGGATTCGTTGCGGATGCGGTCGAGCTGCACCCGCCGTCCCAGCCGCCACGTCCCCATGATGACGTAGACGCAGGTCGCGATGAACAGTGGCAGCCAGCCGCCCTCGACGATCTTGAGCGCGTTGGAGCCGAGGAAGGCGAGATCGACAAAGCCGAGCAAGCCGAACAGCGGCACCGCCGTCCAGATGCTCCATTTCCACTGCCGCACGGCGACCAGGCCGACCAGCATGGTGGAGATGAACATCTCGCCGGTCACCGCGATACCGTAGGCGGCGCCGAGCGCGTTCGAGTTCTTGAAGATGAGGACGATCAGCACCACGCCGACGCAGAGAACGGCGTTCATCCGCGGCACGAAGATCTGGCCGTAATCGGTCGCCGAGGTATGGCGGATTTCCATCCGCGGCAGCATGCCGAGCTGGATGGCCTGCCGGGCGATCGAAAACACGCCGGAGATCACGGCTTGCGATGCGATCGAGGCGGCGACCGTCGCCATCACCACCAGCGGATAATGCGCCCAGTCCGGCGCCATGGAATAGAACGGATTGGTGAGCGCATTGGGCTCGCGCAACAGTGCGGCGCCTTGGCCGAAATAATTGAGGAACAGTGCCGGCAGCACGAAGAACAGCCAGGCGGTGCGGATCGGGCCTTTGCCGAAATGGCCCATGTCGGCATAGAGCGTCTCGCAGCCGGTCACCGCCAGCACGACGGAACCCAAGGTCACGAACGCGGTCCAGGGCTCGTCGACAAACAGCATCAGCCCGTAATGCGGCGACAGCGCCCACAGGATTTCCGGCGTCTTGAGGATCGAACTGGTACCGAGCGCAGCGAGGACGAGGAACCACACCACCATCACCGGCCCGAACAGCCGGCCGACCTGGGCGGTACCGCGGGACTGGAAGGCGAACAGGCCGATCAGGATGATCAGCGACAGCGGCACCACCAGCGGCTCGAAGTGGCGGCTGGTGGCCGCCAGTCCTTCCACTGCCGACAGCACGGTGATGGCCGGCGTCAGCATGCCGTCGCCGAAGAACAGCGACAGGCCGAGGATGGCGCCGGTGCCGATCAAAAGCTTGACGCGGCGGTCGAGGCCTTGGACGCGATGCGCCAGGGACGCCAGTGCCAGCTCGCCGCCTTCGCCGTCGTTGTCGGCGCGCATGATCAAGGTGACGTATTTGAGCGTCACCACCAAAATCAGCGACCAGAAGATCAGCGATACGACGCCATAGATGGCGTGATTGAGACCGGTGTTCTGCTGGGCCGCCAGGGCCGACTGATGCAGCGCGTAGAGCGGGCTGGTGCCGATATCGCCGAACACAATGCCGAGTGCGGCGAGCGTCAGGAACGCTTTGCGCTTGAAGCCCATTTGGACAGGCGCGTGATGGCCGCCCAAGGAGGGGGCTGCCTCCAGCGGATCGTCGGCTTCGGGGGTGGAATTTTTATCGGTGTCGGTCACGGCTGTGTCAGGGAAATGCGCCTGTCTTGCCCAACGTGCGGGGTCGGTTTTCGCCTCGCGAGGGCGCGGACCATAGTCCCCCTTGCGGCCGGGTCAATGCGCAGAAGGCCGGATGGCCCTAAAAAATATAAAAAAAATTAACCAGTTGATCACATTGAGGTATTGGCATGTTGCCAGTGGCCATCCGGTCGCAGGAGGTCACGGACTGCCGCCGCCTTCCTCGTCGTCCTCGGCAATCAGGGCGCTGATCGGATCGCGCCGGCCGGGATACTGCGCCACCAGCGGGTCGCTGGTGCCTTGGTCGCTACCGGGTCCGATGAAGCCTTGCACCGGATAGGTGCGGACGCCCCAAGCGCCGGCCCTCAAATTGAAGACTTTGACCTCGCTCCAGTCATTGGCGGCGCTGACGTCGCGGACGGGATCGTCGGTATAGATGGCGCCATCATCGAGCCAATTGGCATGATCGACCTTGATGGTGCGATCATCGACGACCTGGCGCACCACCGCGACGTGACCGCGATTGGGCCCGGCATAATTGAACAACACCATCACCGAGCCTTGGCTGGGTGCATTCGAACGGGCCCAGCGGCCGGCGGCTTTGTCCCACCAGGTGTAGGCATCGCCGTAAAGAGTGACGCCGGAGCGCTCGCGTGCATAGGGTACGCATTGCAGCGGAATTTCGCGCCGCGTCGCGGCATGGCCGGAGTGACCGCCATCGCCGTCGAGGTCCGAGTAGTCCGGACCGCTGGCGCATCCTGCCAGTCCGATACAGAAGGCGGTCGCCGCCGCAAGCCGAATGAATGACCCCACCATCACCGATCTTCGTCCTTATTGCTGCAGCAGCAGCGACCGTGAAGACGATCCTAGCGTGTGCGCTTCAAAGTAAGGTTAGACCAATCGGTTGGATTTTAGCGACTCGAAATTGCAGCAATCCGGCGCCGAACAGCGTTCTTGCGGTTCGTACGGACGCCTCAGTCCTTAGGGGCAATCAGCCGTGTCGCGCGCGGGTTGGGCAGCGTCGCGCCGGAGAAACCCATCGCGCCGATGGAGATTAATCCGGTCACCGCGAAGACGAAGAACGGTGCGCTCCAGGCGCTTTCGGTGAAGGCGAACACCGGCAGGAACAATCCCGCTACCAGTTCCGGACCGCCGCGCCAGCCGCCGGCATAGCGCTCGCCGGCGCGCAGGGTGCGGGTGAAATTGTTCCGGTTGGGATTGGCGAAGAAGGCGTTCCAGGTTGCCTTGGCGTTGGAGAGCACCAAGCCCGACGGGAACACCAGCGACAGCAGCAATGAACGGTGCAGGCCGATCATGCGGTCGCGGCCGAGGAACTTTTGCCCCAGCCAGACATAAGCCATCGACGCGCTAAGACCGAAGAAGGTGACGAACAGGCCGAGGCTGCCGACGGTCTTGAGATAGACGGCGCCGATATACATCAGCGTCAGGCTGATCACGGCGGAGAAGAAAGCCAGGGTGTAGAAGCCGAACTGGCACATCTGCAGGGTCATGGCGGCCTTGACGCCGAGCGGCAGATGGCTCGCCCACACGGTCGGAAGCAGCTTCTTGGCGCATTGGGCATGACCCTTGGTCCAGCGCTGCTGCTGGGCCCGCCACGCCGCGGCGGTTTCCGGCAATTCGCCGGGCGCAACCACGTCACCGACGAAGGCGCCGCGCCAGCCCTTGAGGGCACAACGCACCGACAGGTCGAGGTCTTCGGTGAGGGTGTCGCCGGTCCAGCCGCCGGCATTCTCGATCGCCTCGCGGCGCCACACGCCCGCGGTGCCGTTGAACGACATCGGCAGACCGGCGCGGAAACGGGCTTCCTGTTCCACTGCGAAGTGGGCGTCGAGCAGACAGCCTTGGGTGCGCGTCAGCCAGTTGGTGTCGCGATTGGCATGGCCCCAGCGCGCCTGCACGAAGCAGAGCTTGTCGTCGGCGACGAGCGCGGGAACGGTCTTGCGCAGGAAATCGGGAGCCGGCTCGAAATCGGCGTCGAACACGGCGACGAACGGCGCATCGGAATGGGCCAGGCCAAAAGCGAGATTGCCCGCCTTGAAACCGGTGCGGTCGGCCCGCTTCAAAACCTGGACATCGACGCCCGGCCGAACCGCGGCGAGAATCTCACGCCGCAGAGCGTCGTGGGTTTCGGCATCGCCGTCGTCGAGCACCTGGATGTGCAGCTTGCCCTTGGGCCAATCAAATTCGGATGCGGCGGTGGCGACGCGAACGGCGAGGGCGCCTTCGTTGCGCACCGGGCATTGCACCAGCACATGCGGCAGCGCTTCGTCAGGCAGATTGGGACGGCGCAACTCCTGCGCGGGTTTGAACAGGCGGAAGAAGCCAAGCATCACCAGCTGGGCCGACAACAGCCCAAGCAACACCAACACCACCGCCAAGGCGTATTGGAGAATCAGCGACAGGTCTGACATGCGGACGTAACGTCCCCCATTACCGGTCTGAACAAGCCGCTGGTCGCGCGGCGCGCGCTTCTAAACCGTGCCGAATTTGTTACGCATGGCCACAAATCGCAAGAGGCACAGCGTCTCTCTGCTCCGGTTGTAACCTTGAAAGCGATTCGCAAGAAGCGTGTTTTGCGCCCGCGCTATGGTTTAGCGTTATGGTTTATGCGTCAAACCGTTCCACCGGTGCGATAATTCTCAGTCCAGGGTGCGGCGGAACCGGGTGATGGCGACCGTCCCGGCAGCGAACAAAAAGAGAATCATTGGCCAGATGTCGGGCCATACTTCGAAGGTTCCGTTCCCTTTGAGCAGGATGCCGCGGACGATGCGGAGGAAATGGGTGATCGGCAGCACCTCGCCGATGACTTGCGCCCAGCCCGGCATACCGCGGAACGGGAAGATGAATCCCGACAGCATGATCGAGGGCAGCAGGAAGAAGAACGTCATCTGCATCGCCTGCATCTGGTTCCGCGCCACCGTCGAGATGGTGTAGCCGACCCCGAGCAAGGCGGTGATGAAGAGGGCCGAGGTCGCGGCCAGAAGACCGAGCGAGCCGATGAACGGCACATGGAACACGAAGCGGGCGAGCAGCAGGATCAGCATCGCTTGGAAGGCGCCGACAAAGATGTTGGGCGTGATCTTACCGACCATGATCTCCACGGGACGCGTCGGCATCGCGAGCAGGTTTTCGTAGGTGCCGCGCTCGCGCTCGCGGGTCAGCGCGATGGCCGTGGCCAGCACCATGGTGAGAGTCAGAATGACACCGAGCAGACCCGGCACGATGTTGTACTGGGTGATGTTCTCCGGATTGTAGAGATTGTGGACCGCGACATTGAACGCGGCCGGTTTGGCGGCGAGCGGCGCCAAGGGTCCGACCAGATCGTCGCGCAATGCGGTGACGGCGAGGTTCGGAATCGCGGCGATGGCATAGGATCCGGCCGCCGGATCGGTGGCATCGGCTTCGACGAGCAGATTGGGCTTGGCGCCGCGAATGAGATCGCGGCTGAAATTCGCCGGGATTTCGATCGCGAACGAGGCATCGCCGCGGGCCAGCATGCGGCGGGCTTCGGCCGGGGAGTTGGTCGCTTTGACGATATCGAAATAGCTCGAATTGTTCAGCGCCGCGACGATGGAATTGGAGAACGGCCCCGGATCGGCCACCGACACCACGGTGGCGAGATGGCGCGGCACCATGTTGATGGCATAGCCGAAGATGAATAGCTGCATCACCGGAATGCCGATCAGAAGGCCCAGGGTCATGCGGTCCCGCCGCATCTGGATCATTTCCTTGATCAGCACGGCGAAGAAGCGGTGCAGCGTAAAACGATAGCCGTTCATGCTGCGCCTCGCGTCGCACGGTCCTGAAGCTGGATGAAGACGTCTTCCAGGCTGGGATGGGTTTCGGAAATCTTCAGCGATGGATCGCCGCGATAGGGCGCCAGCGTCGCTTCCAACAGAGCGCGGTTGTAGCCCGACACATGCAGCATGGCGCCGAAGAAGGCGACGAATTCGACGCCGGGCTTGCCGCGCAATTCATCGGCCAAAGCGCGGGCGCGATCGCCTTCGAGCGTGAAGGTGATGAGGCCCGATTGTTCGATGATCTTCAGCACCGGGCCTTGGGCGACCTTGTCGCCATAGGAAATGAACACGATCTGATCGCAGCGCTCGGCTTCGTCCATGTAGTGCGTCGACACCAGCACGGTGATGCCTTGGCTCGACAGTTTGTGGATCTCGTCCCAGAAGTCGCGCCGCGCCTTGGGATCGACGCCGGCAGTGGGTTCGTCGAGCAGCAACAGCCGCGGCGAATGCAGCATGCAGGCAGCGAGCGCCATGCGCTGTTTCCAGCCGCCCGAGAGTTCCCCGGCGAGCTGCCTCTGGCGCGACACCAGGCCGAGTTTTTCCAGCGTATCGTCGACCAGTTGCCGTTTCTTCGGCAGGCCGTAGACGCGGGCGACGAATTCGAGATTCTCGCGGATCGACAGGTCTTCCCAGAAAGAAAACTTCTGGGTCATGTAGCCGGTCTCGCGCTTGATCGCTTCCGACTGGGTACGGAAGTCGTAGCCGAGACAGGTGCCTTCACCGGCATCGGCGCTCAGAAGGCCGCACAGCATGCGGATGGTGGTGGTCTTGCCGGAACCGTTCGGTCCCAGGAAGCCCCACACTTCGCCTTCGGGCACCGCGATGTCGACGTTATTGACGGCGACCTTCTTGCCGAAGCGCTTGGTCAGGCCGCGAACGTTGATGGCGTACTCCACGTCGCGACTCCTACAGTGGATCAACGTCGACAGGCTGACCGGGATTGAGCTTCAGTCCGCCGTCGGCGCGCGCTTCGACCTTGAACACGAGCTGGGCGCGGCTCTGGTTCGAGAAGATCACCGGCGGGGTGTATTCCTGCTGGCTGGCGATGAAGGCGATGGTGGCGACAGTGCCGTCGCCGCAGGCATCGCAATGCACTTTCACTTTCTGGCCGAGCTTGATGCGGGCGAATTGCTGTTCCGGCACGAAGAAGCGGACATAGACGTTTTCCGGCGGCAGCACGGAGACGACCGTCGTCATCGCCGGCGCGTATTCGCCCTGGCGGAAATAGACGTCCTGCACCCGGCCGGTGGTGAGGGCCACGATCTGGCGCTGTGACAGCTGATAGGCGGCATTGGACAGCGTCGCCTTGGCCTGAGCTTCCTGGGCATCGATCGCCGCCACTTGCGCCACCGCCGCGTCGTAGGCGGATTTGGCCTGGTCATAGGCCTGTTTCGACGTCGCCGAGGTTCGCATCAGCCCTTTCTGGCGGTCGAGCTGGCGCTTGGCGAGATCGAGACTGGCGGTGGAGGAGGCGCGCTGGCTTTGCGCCTCAGAAATCTGCGCCAGGGCCTGATCGCGCGAGGCGGTCTGGCTGGTGTTGTCGAGCACGAACAGCAGGTCGCCCTTCTTGACCCAATCGCCGCGCTTGACCTTGAGATCGGTGACCCAGCCGGCGGTCGGCGCCGCAATGAAGGCGGTATCGCCCTCGGCATAGCCGAGCCATTGGCCCTGATGCGGCTTCTCGCAGCCGGCAACCACCAGAACAAGCGCAAGTCCGAGCAGCGGCTTGACGTTCATGAGGCAGATCCTTCGGGAGCGAGGCCCTTGAAGAACACGTTGCAGTGGCTCTCGAGATAGGCGTGGTAATCGAACACCTGATCCGAGGTTTTCTCGAACGTGGTGCGCCAGACGAGGCACATCAGGATCGGCGCCATTGCCAGCTTGGCGACATGATCCGTCGGCAGATTGCGGATTTCACCGCGGGCGATGGCGCGGGTGAACACACCGGACATCATGCTGGCGGCCTTTTCGATCACCTCTTCGCGCCAGAACCGCGCCAGTTCGGGGAAGTTGCCGGCTTCGCCGATGATGATCTTGGGCAGCACGGCGACCTCGCTGTTCAGCACCAGGGTGATGAAGCCAGCGTAGAAGTGGCGGAGGAAGTCGAACACCGTGCCTTCGAATTTTTCGGCCTGTTCGGTGGCGAAAAGCAGGCTCCGGCTGACATGTTCGCGCGCCAGGGATTTGAACACCTCTTCCTTCGACGGGAAGTAGAGATAGATCGTGCCCTTGGTGACGCCCGCGCGGGCGGCGATGTCCTCCATACGGGCGGCGGCGAAGCCCTTTTCGGCAAACACGGCGAGGGCGGATTCGAGAATTTCTCCGGGGCGGGCCTGCTTGCGGCGCTGCCAGCTGCGGAGATGGCGTTGGGGGGTGTTCGTATCCATGTTGGCGTTATAAATTACTGAATGGTCAGTTAGCAAGTGGCGGATTGCCACGTCGCGGGAGAAATTGGGAAAATGGGCAAAAATTCAGGAACGAACGCCGGGCCAAAGGGTTAAGATGAGCCCAGCGTGTCCAGAAACGCCTCGGGAGGCGGTCATGTCGCGGTTCGTGAAGTTTTCGGTGGCTCTCGGCGCGGTGTTGCTGCTGGCGGCATGTCAAACCCCGGCGACCTATCAGCCGCGTACGCCCGGCTCGAGCACTGGCTATACCGACGAGCAGATCACGCATAATCGCTGGCGCGTGACCTTCACCGGCAATTCCGCCACCCGGCGCGAGACCGTCGAAAGCTATCTGATGCTGCGGGCGGCCGAAGTCACGCTCAAGTCGGACTATCGCTGGTTCGTGTTCGATACCCGCGATACCGAGGCGCAAACCACTTATCAGAGCGATTTCGTCGGCTGGCCGGGCTGGCGCGGCCGCGGCTGGTATTGGCATAGCTGGCCGTATGGCGGCGGCTGGGGCGCCGGCGGCGGCATGGAAACGACGCGGCCGATCACCTCGTATGAGGCCTATGCCGAAATCGTGCTCCTGACCGACGACCAGGCCAAGAAAGAGCCGCGGGCGATGAACGCCCAGGACGTGCTCGATCACATCGGGCCGATGGCCCGTCAGCCGTCAATTCCGGCGCACCAGTAAACGCACCGCATCGCCGTCGCGATGGGTTTCGATCATCTCGAAGCCCTCGCGATCGCACATATGCGGAATGTCGATATAGGCGAGCGGATCGTCGGCGATCACTTCCAGTATTGTTCCGGACGGCTGCTTGTTGAGCGCCCGCTTGGTCATGAGCGCCGGCAGCGGGCATTTCAGTCCGGTGAGATCGAGGCGGTTCACCCGAACACGATCTCGTCCGCCGTTTTCAGCCGGGCAAAGCGGCCGTTCCAGATGTGCTGGGTGTGGGCGATGATGGTGGCAGCAGGAAGCAGCTCGGAGTCGAAGGTCGTATGCGCATCGGCGACGACGGTGACGCGGTAGAAGCGGTCGAAGGCCGAGCGCACTGTGGCGTCGACGCAGTATTCGGTCTGCATGCCGCAGATCACCAGCGCATCGATACCGGCCGCCTTCAGCGTGGCATCGAGATCGGTTTCGTAAAGGCCGCTGTTGCGGCGTTTTACCGTGATCGGTTCGCCGGGTTGCGGCGCGAGCGCCGGATGAAACGCAAAGCCGGGCCCGTTCTTGTCGAACGGATCGCCGGGGCCGCCGTCATGCTGCACGAAGAAGACCGGCGTCCTGGCCGCACGCGCCCGGCCGAGCAGATCGGCGATGCGGGCTACGACCGTGTCGCCATGAAACGGCTGCGGTCCTCCGAACATGGCCTGCTGCACATCGATGATCATAAGGCCGAGCATGAAAAACCCTCCGCAACCCAGACGGGCGGGAGGGTTGGCTTATTTGGCGAAGCGGCGCAAGCGCAGAAGCGCCCGAAATTTATCCGGGCGCCACACGATTGCGAGAGAGCGCTGTCAATGGCGCTTAAGGCGAACCACGACGTCGACGCGGCTGACCTCTGTGCCTTCCGGCGCATCCGGCAGCTTCGACACCGCGATCTCTTCCGAACCCGGAATGTCCGACAGCATGCCGTCGTCTTCGTAGTAGAAGTGCTGGTGCTCGGTGACGTTGGTGTCGAAATAGGAACGCGTCGCATCCACCATGACCTGGCGCAGCAGGCCGGCGTTGGTGAACTGATGCAGCGTGTTGTAAACGGTCGCCAACGAGACGCGAATACCGCGGTTGACGGCTTCGGCATGCAGCGTTTCGGCCGTCAGATGCCGGTGTCCATCGTGGAACAACAGGTCGGCCAGCTCGTTGCGCTGCCGCGTCGGGCGGAGGCCCGCGGCCCGCAAGCGCGTTACGGCAGATTCATTCGTCGCATCACGCATTCTCTTACGCATAGGACTTCCTTTTGACTGACCGGACCGTACGGCCCTCTTACGTCTTCGATTCTTTCTCGCCTTTCCGTACGGTCCGGGCTATGACCTGGATGTCGCTCGTCAAGGGCATTCTTGAGAGCATACTACGCTAGTCGTTAGAATAGTTCTAACGTAGAAATCGTCGCAGGCACCCACATTCAGGGAACTGGACATAAGCTGTTGATGGACATGGAAAAAGTAGATCAAAACAGCCCCGTGCGTCGGTCGAACTTCGATCTGGCGGGTCTGATTGCTTGCGCCAAGGGGGAATTGTTCGGTCTCGGCAACGCCCGGCTGCCAATGCCGCCGATGCTGATGTTCGATCGCATTACCAAAATCACCGACAAGGGCGGCACCCATGACAAGGGTGAAGTCCAGGCCGAGATGGAAGTGCGTCCCGATCTCTGGTTCTTCAAATGCCATTTCGAGAACGATCCGGTGATGCCGGGCTGTCTCGGTCTCGACGCGATGTGGCAGCTCGTAGGCTTCTTCCTCGGCTGGGCCGGTGGCGCCGGCAAAGGCCGCGCCCTCGGTGTCGGCGAAGTCAAGTTCTCCGGCATGGTGCTGCCGACCAACAAGCTGATCAGCTACACCATCGACTTCAAGCGCGTGATCATGCGCCGGCTGGTGATGGGCATTGCCGACGGCATCATGAAGGTCGACGGCAAGGTGATCTACGAAGCCAAGGATCTGCGCGTCGGTCTGTTCCAGGACGCAGCGGCGCCCGCGTAAGCGGCGACAGGCTTGACTGTGTCATCTGAGTTTGCCGGTGGGGCGTGGTCTTCCGCGCCGCCGGCAAGCTGTTAAAAGCGTTCCGGATTCGAATTCGAGAGGAACTCTCCATGAGGCGCGTCGTCGTTACCGGACTCGGTATTGTTTCATCCATCGGCAACAACGCCACGGAAGTCACCGAAAGTCTGCGCACGGCGCGCTCGGGCCTGGCGCTGCTCGAAGCGCATCGCGACCTGGGCTTCAAGGCGCAGGTCGGCGGCCCGGTGAAGATCGATACCGAAGCGCTGATTGACCGCCGCGCCCGCCGCTTCATGGGCGACACCGCCGCTTATGCCTTCATCGCCATGGATCAGGCGTTGAAGGATTCCGGTCTCGAAGAAAAAGACGTCATCAATCCCAAGACCGGCCTGATCGTCGGTTCCGGCGGACCTTCGACCAAGACCCTGTTTGCCGCCGACAAGATCGCCGAAGCGACCGGCCCCAAGAAGATCGGCCCCTTTGCGGTGCCGAAATGCATGTCGTCGACCTGCTCGGCGGTGCTGTCGACCTGGTTCAAGATCAAGGGCGTCAACTATTCGATTTCGTCGGCCTGCGCGACCAGCTCCCATTGCATCGGCAATGCTGCCGAAATGATCCAGTGGGGCAAGCAGGACGTGATGTTCGCCGGCGGTGCCGAAGAACTCGACTGGACGCTCGCCGCGCTGTTCGACGCCATGGGCGCGATGTCGAGCAAGTATAACGAGACCCCGGAAAAAGCCTCGCGCGCCTTCGACAAGGATCGCGACGGCTTCGTCATCGCCGGCGGCGGCGGCATTCTGGTTCTGGAAGAACTCGAACACGCCAAGGCGCGCGGCGCCAAGATCTATTGCGAACTGGTCGGCTACGGCGCCACCAGCGACGGCCACGACATGGTGGCACCCTCGGGCGAAGGCGCGATGCGCTGCATGCAGCAGGCGCTGTCGACCGTGAAAGGCCCGATCGACTACATCAACGCTCACGGCACCTCGACGTCGGTCGGCGATGCCGCCGAGATCAAGGCGGCGCGCGAAGTGTTCGGCGACAAGTTCCCGCCGATCAATTCGACCAAGTCGCTGACCGGCCATTCGCTCGGCGCCGCCGGCGCTCAGGAGGCGATCTATTCCATCTTGCAGCAGCAGGCCGGGTTCATCGCCGAAAGCGCCAATATCGCGGAAATCGATCCCGACTTTGCCGACGTTCCGATCGTGCGGTCCCGCGTCGATAACGCCAAGCTGGAGCGGGTTCTTTCCAACTCCTTCGGCTTCGGCGGTACCAACGCGACGCTGGTCTTCGAGCGGATTTAGCAGCTGTCCCGGACGCGCCTCCGTTGTGAATTTACCGTTCGCGCCTCGGGCGCGAGCGGGGATTCACCATGCTGCTTCCCAGATGTTGCGTTGAGCCTGCTTCGAGGCGCGCCTTCGTGTGCGGGCGCGCATGGCGGCGATGTCATATTTCGTGCAATTACGTCGCGTTCTAGGGCGGCGGCGGCATCTGGTAGAACTGGAAAATGACAAACGAACCCAAATTAATGGCCGGCAAGCGTGGTGTGGTGATGGGCGTGGCGAACGACCACTCGATCGCCTGGGGCATCGCGCGCGCCTTGGCGGCGCAAGGCGCCGAAGTCGCGTTCACGTATCAAGGTGATGCGCAGCTCAAGCGCTTGAAGCCGCTAGCGGCCTCGATCGGCGCCACCATGCTCTTGCCCGCTGATGTCGAAGACGACGCCCAGCTCGACGCCGCCTTTGCCGAGATCGGCAAGCAATGGGGCGGCATCGATTTTCTCGTCCATGCCATCGCGTTTTCCGACCGCAACGAGCTCAAGGGCCGTTACGTCGATACCTCCCGGGCCAATTTCGCCAAGACGCTGAGCGTGTCGTGCTATTCCTTCACCGCGGTGGCGCAGCGCGCGGCGCGCCTGATGGCTGGCCGCGACGGTGCGATGCTGACGCTCTCCTATCTCGGCGCCAAGCAGGTGATGCCGTCCTACAATGTAATGGGCGTGGCCAAGGCGGCACTGGAAGCTTCGGTGCGCTATCTGGCGGCCGATCTCGGTGCCGACAATATTCGGGTCAATGCCATCAGCGCCGGTCCGGTCCGCACTCTGGCCGGTGCCGCGGTCGGCGGCGGGCGGACCATGTTCAAGTGGATCAAAGGCCTGACGCCGCTGAAAAAGACCATCGAGCTCGATCATCTCGGCGGCTCCGCTCTTTACCTTCTTTCCGGATTGTCGGCGGGGGTTACCGGCGAAGTGCATTATGTCGATGCCGGGTATAACGTGATGGGCGTGCCGCCGGCCTCGTATCTCGATCAGTGGGCGGCCGAAGGGGGCAAATCCGATGAGGGTCCGGAAGGCTGAAGCAGCACTCGCGCTTCTCGTACTGACGTGTGCCGCGAACGCCGGCTGGCGGGAAGATGCTTCGCCGGCCGATGTTCAGCGTCTCGGCCAGCTCAGCGAAGCCCGTGCCAAAGGTCTGTTGGAAGCGCAAGACGCCAAGCCGTCCGATCATGCCGCGATCACCTCGATCCTGCAGGCCGGACCGGTTGCGGCGGGCCGCGTCGCCGGCACCTGGAAGTGCCGCACTATGAAGCTCGGCGGCGTCACGCCGGCGATCGTCTATAGCTGGTTCAGCTGCCGCATCAGCGCGCGCGGCGGACGCCTTTACTTCGAAAAGCTCGGCGGCAGCCAGCGCACCGGCGGCTACCTCTATCCCGACGCCGGCGGCTACGTGTATCTGGGCGCGTCCTACGTTCACTACAACGGCGCCAACGAGAAGCCACCCGCCTATTCCGGCACCGGCGCGTCCGTCGGCGCGGCGCAAACCCCCGACGACCAGATCGGCCGCTTGACCGTCACCTACGACGGCCGCGCCCGCCTCGAACTGCCATACCCGGTGCAGGAATCGACATTTGACGTCATCGAGCTGAAGCGCTGATCATCTGCCGCATGGCAGGATATTCCGGCACACCGCTCGCCAAGAAACTGGGTCTTAAGCCCGGTCACCGTCTGTTCGTGATCGGCGCACCGGAGGATTACGAACATCTCTTGGCGCCGTTACCTGCGGACGTTGCGATCGGCAGCAAGCCGCCAAGAGGCGGTGCCGACATCGTGCATCTCTTCGCGCCATCTCTGGCGGCGTTCGAGACTGGTCTGCCTCGTGCACGCAAGGCCATGAAGATCGACGGTGCCGTCTGGGTGTCGTGGTACAAGAAGTCGTCCGGCATCGAAACCGATCTAACGGAAGACGTCATTCGCGCCCGCATGCTTGCCGGCGACCTTGTCGACGTGAAGGTCTGCGCCGTTTCCGAGGCGTGGTCAGGATTGAAAGCCGTCGTGCGCAAGGCGCTGCGACGGCCGTGAATTACCCCCTTGCCTTCGCCGCTTCAGCGAAGCGTACGAACAGATAGTGCGAGTCCATCGGGCCAGGCGAGGCTTCGGGGTGGTACTGGACGCTGAACACCGGCGCGCCATCGAGGCGGATGCCGCAGTTGGAGCCGTCGAACAGCGAAACGTGGGTCTGGATGACGCTCTTGGGCAGGGTGTCGGCGTCGACGGTGAAGCCGTGGTTCATCGACACGATTTCGACTTTGCCGGTCTCGAGGTCTTTCACCGGATGATTGGCGCCGTGATGGCCTTGCGGCATTTTCTTGGTCTTGCCGCCGAGCGCCAGGCCGAGCATCTGGTGACCGAGGCAGATGCCGAACACCGGCAGCCCTTTGTCGATCACGCCTTTGATCACCGGAATGGCGTATTCGCCGGTTGCCGCCGGATCGCCGGGGCCGTTCGACAGCACCACGCCGTGCGGTTCATAGCGCATCACATCGTCCAGCGAGGACTGCGCCGGCAGCACCGTGATGTCGGCGCCGAGGCCCGCCAGCATGCGCAGGATGTTCCGCTTGACGCCATAATCGAGCACCACGGCGCGGAAGGTCGGGTTTTCGACCTTGCCGTAGCCCTTGTTCCATTCCCACGGCGTCTCGTCCCATTTGTACATCTGGCGGGACGTCACTTCCTTGGCGAGATCGAGGCCGACAAGACCGGGGAAGGCGCACGCCGCTTCGGTCAGCGCCGCCGTCTCACCGCGTCCGATGACGCCGTGCGGCATGCCGCATTCGCGGATGCGGCTGGTCAGGGCGCGGGTGTCGATCCCCGCGATCGCCGGAATATTGTGCTTCTTCAGCCAGGCATCGAGGCTCATCAGAGCGCGGTAGTTCGACGGGTTGGCGGCATCAGCGCGCACGATCAGGCCGCGCACATGCGGGGTGCCGTATTCGATGTCCTCGTGATTGGCGCCGACGATGCCGATATGGGGGAAGGTGAAGCAGACGATCTGCCCGGCGTAGGACGGGTCCGACAGGATCTCCTGGTAGCCGGTCATCGCGGTGTTGAAGCAGACCTCGCCGACCGCTTCGCCCGCGGCGCCGAAGCCATAGCCTTCGAACACGGTGCCGTCGGCCAGAACCAGTTTCGCGCGCGGAAATGGGGCCTCCGCAAGGGCGGAGGGGGCGGAAAGAGTGTCGGTCATGGGATGCCTCGAATTTCCCGGAAAATAGGGACCGCGACCGGTGGGGTCAACCCCGGAGAATTTGCGGCATTTCAAGGCTTTCGCTGCTAGGCCGGCCGTCCTAGAATCGCCGGAAAGGAGAACGGATATGGGTTTGCGCGATCAATTGAACACGGCCGTCAAGGAAGCGATGAAGGCGCGCGACCAGAAGCGTTTGGGCACGCTCCGTCTCATCCAGGCCAACATCAAGGACAAGGACATCGCCGGCCGCACCGAGGAAAGCCGCGACGGCATCTCCGACGACGAAATTCTGGCGCTGTTCGGCAAGCTGGTGAAATCCAGAGAAGACTCGATCGCGCTCTACGAAAAAGGCGGCCGCCCGGAACTGGCGCAGGCGGAGAAAGACGAGATCGCTATCCTGCACGAATTCATGCCGCGCCAGCTCGACGAGACCGAGACCAAGGCCGCGATTGCGGCGGTGGTGGCCGAGGTCGGCGCCGCCTCGCTCAAGGACATGGGCAAGGTCATGGCGGCGCTGAAAGAGCGCTACACCGGCACGATGGATTTCGGCAAAGCCGGCGCGATGGTCAAAGCCCAGCTCGGCGGCAAATAGCTACCACAGCCCCTTTTCGTGCGTGATGTCGTGATAGCACTCGGCGCCCGCCATCTTGCCCATTTTGGCGATGGCGCAAGGATCGGCGGTGTTGCGCTCGCGGGCGCGGATATCGCTGTTGCGCAAACCTTCCCATTCGGGACCGGGTAGCTTCACATATTTGGGCAGCCCGTCCTTCATCGCGACGTAACGCCCGCCGGAAAGCTTGAGGCACTTTTCCTGCTCCTGGCGGGAGAGGTTGCGCAGGTTTTCCGGCGCGCAAGCGAACAGCGGCAGGCCTAAGGCTGGTGCAGCCGCGGACGGAGCGGTGGTGGCGAAAGGCAGTTTCAGATCGCTCGGCACCGTCACGGTCGCCGAGCCGTTGCGCAGTTCCCCGCGGGTCGGCGCGGTCGAGGTTTGCGGCAGCGGCGGCAGCGCCACTATGGTTTCAGGCGGGGTTGCGGCCAAAAGCTCGCGCACGCCGGGCGCCAGATTGACGAACAGCAGGCCCAGCACGACCGGCACGTGCAAGGCCGCGACCAGAACTGCGCCGGTCAGCCGTTGGGAAATCGCGCGCATGCAGCCTCAGGCGAGCGTGCGGACCTGACGACGCAACAGCGCATACGCGGCGAGCACGATCATCATGGTCAGGCCGAAGCGTCCGAAATTCTGCCAAAGCGTGGCATTGTCGCTGCCGAGCCCCAGGCCGATCTCGCCCAGTTTGCCGTGCCGCGGCAGGCGGATCACGAACTCGGTGAAGGCGCTGAACAGGGCGGTGAAGCAAACCGCGAACAGCGGCCAGCGCCACGGTGCGCGCTGATTGACGGCGACGACGGTCAGGAACACCGCGGCCAGCGGCCCCGCCGCCAGATTGGCGAGCATGCCCCAGGTGGCAGCAATCTGATGCAACCATTCCGGCGCGACGCGGTGATAGCCCGGCAGCAGCGCCCACACGCCCAGCATCATCAGACCTTCACCGGCAAGAAGCAGAAAAACCAGCAGCGGCGGGACCAATCCGAACACCAGCCACGGCGCCCGCGCGGCCAGCGAGCGGAACTCGGGCCGTGTCTTCATCGCCTCGGCAAGCTCTTCGTCGGAGCCGAGCAAAGCGCGGGCGCGCAAAGTCGCGTCTTCGCCGTCGTAGCCGCGCTCGTTCTGCATCGAAATGAGATCGTCGAGGTGTTCTTCCAGTTCGCGCACGTAGCGGCGGACATGGCGCGGCGCCACCCCGGCCTGGAGCAGGTTCTCCGTAAGGCTGTCAAACGGCCGGGACATGCTGGCCTCCATTCAGAACCGACCGGATGGCGGCGGCGAGCGTGGTCCAGTCGCTGGCTAAGGCTTCGAAGCGCTTCAGGCCTTTGGGTGTCACCACGTAGTAGACCCGGCTGCGTCCGGCGACGGTTTTGCGCCGCGATTTGAGCGCGCCGTCCTTTTCGAGGGCGTGCAGCACCGGATAGATCACGCCTTCACCGACACTGAGCACGTCGCTGCTTTGCTCGCGGATCGCCTGGACGATCTCGTAGCCGTACATTTCGCGGTCGCGCAAAAGGCGCAGCACGACCAGCTCGGGCACGCCCGCCATGAAATTGGGATTGCCGGGCAAGACAGGCTCCTTGAAATCTGTCTGTCGCCTATACCTCGTCGTCCAAGGTATGTCGTGTGAAATCGCCGTCACGGGCTGCGGCAATGCGTGAAGGACCGGCAACCTGCGCTTGTGTTAAGCTGATAGTGGGGCAGTCCCATTCGGGGCTGTAATATTGGGGGCAACTATGAAAATCGCACGCGTTGCGGTTCTTTCCGCATGTCTGGTTGGAAGTCTCAGCCTGGGCGGCTGCGCCACATTCTATGTCGATGATCAGCTCAAAGACGTCGCGGCGGCCGACAAAGCCAAAGTGGCATCGCCGCAACCGGTGCAGATGCTGTTCGAGTTCCAAACCAAAGGAGTCCTCAACAGCCGGGCGACCGACTTCGTCAAGAAGAACGCCGAGGCGGTGGTGAAGAATAGCGGCTTGTTTTCGAGCGTGAGCGAGACACCGGCGCCGACGGGCGCGGTGGTCAGCCTGACCATCAACAACGTGCCGCTGACCGACGATGCCTATGCCAAGGGCTTCGTCACCGGCTTCACGTTCGGCCTGGTCGGCAACACTGTTGGCGACGGCTACATCTGCACGGTTGACTATCTGCCGGCCGGCGGCGGCGCCAAGATCACCAAGACGACGCGCGACGCGATCTATACCTCGCTGGGGGCAACATCCAATCCGCCCCATGCCCGCAAGATGAAGAGCGGCGACGAGGCGGTGAAAGCCATGGCCACCAAGTGTCTCGCCAATCCGCTGAATGAAGTCGGTCGCGAGATTTCGAAGGCCACTCCGTGAGGACCGTGCTGGTTGCGGCGCTCGCCGTGATGGCGAGCGGCTGTGTTGCAGTACCGATGGGGGCGCCCAAGGCGTCCCTGCCGGTGCTCGAGGAATTGCGCGCCGGCGGCCTGCCGTCGATGCAGGTGGGCCGCTTTGCGCCCGATCCCAAGCTCAAGCCGGACAAGGACCGCTCGGTGACGATCCGGTCGTGGGCGGTCTCGTCGCCGCAGGGCGGCTCGTTTGCGAGCCATCTCGGCGCCACGTTGACGGCCAATCTGCGCGCCGCCGGCAAGCTCGATCCGCACGCCGCGCTAGTGGTGGAAGGTCTTCTCACCGATACCGACGTCAGTTCCGGCCTTCCCGACGGACACGCCCGTCTGGCTGCGACGTTCAAGCTGGTGCGCGACGGTCAGACGGTATTCGAGCGGCCGTTCCAGGTGGAGGCGACGTGGTCGTCCACCTTCATCGGAGTCGAAGCGATTCCGGACGCGACCAACCACTTCAATCAGCTATTCGACCAGTTGGTGCTGAAGCTGGTGTCCGACCCGGATTTCAAGACGGCGGCCAAAACGCCGTAGTTGCGGGACGGGTCTCAGGCCGCGGCCACCGGCACGGTGAAGATGAACGTCGCGCCCGGATCACCCGGCTCGTGCCACAGCTTGCCGCCTTGGGCTTCGACGATCTTGCGGCACAGCGACAGGCCGACGCCCATGCCGCCTTCCTTGGTGGTGTGGAAGGGCAGGAACAAATGCGCCGCGATTTCGGGAGCGAGGCCGGGGCCGGTATCGGCGACCACGAGTTTCACCATGTCGCCGTCGCGGCTCACGCTGATGGTGACGCGGCGTTTGGCGCTGCCGCCCATGGCTTCGACCGCGTTGCGCAACAGGTTGAACAGCACCTGCTGGATCTGCACTTTGTCGATCTCGACCTTGGGCAGCCCGGTCTCGGCCTTGAGGTACATCGCGACGTCTTCATAGCGCGCCGTCATGCGGGCGAGTTCCAGCACTTCGCGGCAAACCACCTCGATGTCTTCGCTGGTGCGTTCGCTCTTGCCTTGGCCGACGAAGCCGCGGATGCGCTGGATGATGTCCTTGGTGCGGACGAACTGGGCTTCGGCCTTGGTGATGGCGCCGCGGGCCTGGGTGAGGTCGCGGTCGAGCAGCCGCTCGGCGGCGTGCAGATAGTTGGAAGCGGCGGCCAGCGGCTGGTTGAGTTCGTGCGCCAGCGCCGAGGCCATGGCGCCGAGATCGTTGAGGCGGGCCACCCGCACCAGTTCGGCGCGCAACGATTCCAGGCGTTCCTTGGCTTGATGGCGTTCGGTGACGTCGCGCACCACGCCGGTGACGCGGATCGGGGTGCCGTCGCCGTCGGTCACCATCCGGCAGCGCAATTCGAGGCGGCGGCTGCTGTCGGCGGTGCGGTATTCCTCATCGCGGCTGAGACCGGTTTCGAACAGCCAAGCGACGGCATCGCGATCGTCGGGATGGATCGCGGCAACGAAATCGTTGCGGCTGCAAGCGGCGTCCGGATCGATCCCGAACATCGCCTTGGCTGCCGGTGTCGCGATCATTTCGCTGGTCGCAACATTGAGTTCGAAGGCGCCGAGGCCGCCGGCATCGAGCGCCATGGCCAAGCGATGTTCGCTTTCGATCAGTGACTGGCGCAGTTGCACCGCGCCGATCGCGGCCGAGGTGGAGCGGCCGAGCGCCTCGATCAGCGCCAGCTCGTCGGCGGAGAATTCGCGTGTCTCGGCCCAATAGGTGCCGATCGCGGCGATCGGGGTGTCGGTTTTGACCGGCACCATGACCAGCGATTTGACGAAGGTCGGGCGGTAGGCGTCATGCGGAATGCGGGGGTCGACATAAATGTCGGGAATGACCGCGGACTTGTCGTTCAGCATGCACCAGCCCGAGATGCAGGCGGTGAGCGGAAAGCGTTTGCCCTTCCACAGTGGGCCGATCGCGTGTTCCTCGACATAATGGCAGCACTCGCCGTCGCGCATCACGAAACAGACGCCGTCGGCGCCGGAAATGTCGCGGGCGGTGGCGCGGACGATGGCGATGATGTCGGCAAGATCGGCGGCGGTGGCGAATTGCTCGACGGCCTTAACCAAGGCCTGCCAGCCCAGTTGCGCCTCGGTCGGGTTTTTCAGCATTGCCAAGGCCATGGGCCCTAACACCCTCGACTGCGTCACGAACCGGACCTGGTTCACAGACGGAACAAACGGCCGTAAACGTGACGAGAATACGTAAGTTGGAAGCATTTAACAATTGCCGAATGCAAGCACAGCGCGTACAGGCAGCCGCTGTCGGTGCCAGTCTGTGGTGATCCCGTGTTAATAGGATTTCGTCGACAACAGGCACGCCAGGGGTGTTGAACCCTGCCAGAATAGGCTCATGCGCTACGGTCCCAACCTGCTCGAAGAAATCCTCCGCCGGACGGACATCGTCCAGCTGGTCGGGCGGCGTGTGAAGCTCACGCGCAAAGGGCAGGCGTTCTGGGGCTGCTGTCCGTTCCATGGCGAGAAAACCGCGTCGTTCAAGGTCGAAAACGCGCGCCGGACCTATCACTGCTTCGGCTGCGGCAAAGGCGGCGACGCCTTCAAATGGCTGATGGAAACCGAAGGCCTGTCGTTCCCCGAAGCGGTCGAGCGGCTGGCCGGCGAAGCCGGTGTCGAGCTGCCGAAATGGAGCCCGGAAGACGAGGCGCGCGAGGAAAAGAAGAAATCGCTCTACGACGTCATCGAGGCCGCGGCGAAATTTTTCGAAGAGCAGCTCGCCGGTCCAGCCGGCAAGGCGGCGCGCGAGTATTTGAAAGGCCGGGCGCTGGATCTCGACACCGCCAAAAAGTTCCGTCTCGGCTACGCCCCGGCAGCGGGTTCGGCGCTGATCGCGCACCTCACCAGTCTCAATGTCACCATGGACGACATGATCGCGGCGGGCCTCGCCCGTGCCGGCGACGAAAACCATGGCGTGCGCGATTTCTTTTTCAACCGGCTGATGTTCCCGATCGCCGATGGCCGCGGCCGGATCGTGGCGTTCGGCGGGCGCGGTCTCGCGGCCGATGCCAAGCCCAAATACATCAACACCGGCGAAACCGAGTTCTTCTCCAAAGGCCGCCTGCTCTACAATTTCCATCAAGCGCGGCCGGCCGGGATCAAAGCCCAGACGATTATCGTCTGCGAAGGCTACATGGACGTCATCGCCCTGGTGCGGGCCGGGTTCGAGGCGGCGGTGGCTCCGCTCGGCACCGCCCTGACCGAAGACCAGCTGCAGCTGTTGTGGAAGGTGGCGCCGGAGCCGGTCTGTTCGTTCGACGGCGATGCGGCGGGCAAGAAGGCGGCGCTCAGGGCGGCTCACATCGCGCTGCCGCATCTGAAGCCCGGCCATTCGTTGCGCTTCGCCTTCATCCCCGGCGACGACGACCCCGACAGCCTGATCCGCACCTTCGGAGCGGCAGCGATGCAGAAGGTGCTCGATGCCGCCGAGCCGCTTGCCGACGTGCTGTGGAAGAGCGAAACCGAGGGCAAGGACCTCACGACGCCGGAACGCCGGGCCGGGCTGGAGCGGACGCTCGCCGATCTCGTCGGTCAGATCACCGACGGAACGATCGCCGACTACTACCGACGCGATTTCGACAGCCGCGTCTTCGACGCCTTCAAACGCCGCCCCAAGTCCAATCGCCCCAGCCAAGGCGGCAACCGGGACTGGAAGCGGGGCCGGGGCGACCGCAACAGCCGTTTCCCGCCGCAACCGGAGGGCGTATCCGAGGCGGTCAAGGCCAGCCTTCTGGTGCGGAACGCCGCCGGGGCCGTTATGGTGAAGGAAAGCGAGATCTTGCGGCTTGTGCTTAACGAGCCGGAATTGGCCGCCCGGCACGCAGAAATGCTTGCGGCGCTGCCGTTTTCGGACCTTCACCTTGACAGATTGCGGGCGGAACTTCTAAACGTCGCCGCTTCCGGCTCCAGGCTTGAAAAACAGGGGCTGGAGAACCATCTGATCCGTCGAGGTATGGCCGACATCGTGGCGCGTCTGAAGGCGCCGACGCATGAGATGGGTGAGGGGACCGCTTCAGGCGAGGATGCCGATGCCCGTTTCCTGCGTGCCGCAAGCCAGTTGCGTGATATGGCAGAACTCGGTCCGGAGCAAAAGGCGGCATGGGAACGTTTCAAGCGAGAGCCGACCGAGGAGCATCAACGTGAGGCACTTCGCTTTCGACAAGACCGTTCCGGTGAATAGGGCAAGCACGTAGAATCCAAGTGTTATAGATTGTGATTCTACCGGCGCGCGCGCGGCGGACCACAAAGAGGGAAACCGAACATGGCAGCGAAGAAGAAAGCGAAGAAGGCGAAAAAAGCTAAGAAAGTCGCCAAGAAAGTGGCCCCCAAGGCCGCCAAGAAAGTCGCCAAGAAGGCCGCTAAGAAAGTCGCTAAGAAAGTCGCAAAAAAGCCTGCAAAAAAGGTCGCCAAGAAGGGCGCCGTGAAAAAGGCCAAAAAGGCCGTCAAGAAGTCCGCTCCGGCGAAGAAGACCGCCAAGCGGCGCGCCAAGAAGGTCGTCGCCCCCGCTCCGGCTCCCGTCGAGTCCGCGCCGGCTCCGGCACCGGAAGGCACCCCCGAGGCCGTGTGAACAACGGACTACGGGCAGATACCTGAAATCTCCCGCTCGCGCGCGCGACGGATATAGTAACGGACGAAAAGTGGTAACAAAGTCGAAGAAACCGGCGAAACCTGCAAAGCCGGCCAGCAAAGCGGTCAAGCGTACGCCCGCCAAAGCGGCCAGCGCCAAACCGGCACCCGCAAAGGCCAAAAAGCCCGCGCCCAAGCCGGCTGCGAAACCGGTTAAGGCGGCGCAAGCCGTCAAAAGCCCGGTCAAGGTGAAGCCGGCGCCGGCGCACAAGGCTCCCGTCAAGGAGACCAAGACCGAAGCGAAGGCTGAGCCGAAGCTGGACGTGAAGGCCAAGGCTGCCGCTGCGGCGAGCGCCAAGAAGGCTGCTCCTGTTGCCCCCGCCCCCGCGCCCCAGCCGGCTGCCGCCCCTGCGGCTGCGGTGAAGCCTGGCGCCAAGCCGGTTGCCGGCAAGCCGGGCGCCAAGCCGGGCGAATCCGAGACCCCCGGCGATGCCGACAGCCCATTGCTCGATATGAGCGATGTGGGCGTGCGCAAGATGATCGCGCGCGCCAAGACCCGCGGCTATGTCACCTACGACGAACTCAACAAGGTGATGCCGTCCGACAAGGTGTCGTCGGAACAGATCGAAGACACCATGTCGATGCTCAGCGAGATGGGCATCAACGTCATCGAATCCGAAGAACAGGAAGAAGGCGCCGACGCCGAAGTGCCGGCGCTGGCTGAGAACGGCAAAGCCGTCGCCACCACCAAGGAAGGCGCCACCGAAGTTTACGACCGCACCGACGATCCGGTGCGCATGTACCTGCGCGAGATGGGCTCGGTCGAGCTCTTGTCCCGCGAAGGCGAAATCGCCATCGCCAAGCGCATCGAGGCCGGCCGTGAGCTGATGATCGGCGCTTTGTGCGAAAGCCCGCTGACCTTCGAAGCCTTGACGGTTTGGCGCGACGAGCTGAACGAAGGCAAGGTGCTGCTGCGCGATATCATCGATCTCGAAGCCATGTACGGCACCGGGCCCGATGGAGCGGTTGAAGGCGCGCCCGCGCTGCCGCCGTTGCCGGTGCCGCCCGACGTGATGGCCGAGGTCAAGCCGGTCGCCCCGGTGGTTCCGCCGCCGCCCAAGCCCGTCGTGGCTCCCGAAAAGAAAGAGGGCACCGACGAAGAAAATCTCGATCCCGCCGAAGCCGCGGCGAAAGCCGATGCCGAAGCCGGCGACGACGGTTTTGACGACGAAGGCAACCTGCCGCTGTCGGCGATGGAAGCCGCGCTCAAGCCGCAGGTGCTCGCCACCCTCGACCAGATTGCCAACCTCTATAAGAAGCTCGGCAAGCTGCAGGACGCCTCCGTCGAAGCCGCCTTGGCCGACGACGAGCTGTCGAACTCGCAGGAACGCCGCTTCAAGAAGCTGCGCAACGAGACCGTCGATCTGGTCAAGAGCCTCAAGCTCAACAACAACCGCATCGAAGCCCTGGTCGATCAGATGTACGGCATCAACCGCCGTCTGGTCAGCCTGGAAGGCCGCCTGCTGCGTTTGGCCGAAGCCCATGGCACCGCGCGCGAGGATTTCCTGCGCGAGCATTACGGCAACGAACTCGATCCCAACTGGACCCGCCGCGTCGGCCGTCTGTCGCGTTCGGGCTGGAAGGATTTCATCGCCGTCGAACGCGACAAGGTTCATGCCTTGCGCGACGACATCCAGACCCTGGCGCAGGAAATGCGCCAGTCGATCTCGGATTTCCGCCGCATCGTCCAGACCGTGCAGAAGGGCGAGCGCGAAAGCGGTGTTGCGAAGAAGGAAATGATCGAGGCGAACCTTCGTCTCGTGATTTCGATCGCGAAGAAGTACACCAACCGCGGCCTGCAGTTCCTCGACCTCATTCAGGAAGGCAATATCGGCCTGATGAAGGCGGTCGATAAGTTCGAGTATCGCCGCGGCTACAAGTTCTCGACCTATGCCACCTGGTGGATCCGGCAGGCGATCACGCGCTCGATCGCGGATCAGGCCCGCACCATCCGCATCCCGGTGCACATGATCGAGACGATCAACAAACTGGTGCGCACCAGCCGCCAGATGCTGCACGAGATCGGCCGCGAGCCGACGCCGGAAGAACTGGCCGAGCGTCTCGCCATGCCGCTCGAAAAGGTCCGCAAGGTCCTCAAGATCGCCAAGGAACCGATCTCCCTCGAAACCCCGATCGGCGACGAAGAAGATTCGCATCTCGGCGATTTCATCGAGGACAAGAATGCGGTCCTGCCGATCGATGCGGCGATCCAGGCGAATTTGCGCGAAACCACGACGCGGGTGCTGGCAACACTCACCCCGCGCGAGGAACGCGTATTGCGCATGCGTTTCGGCATCGGCATGAACACCGACCATACCTTGGAAGAGGTGGGTCAGCAGTTCTCCGTCACCCGCGAGCGTATTCGTCAGATCGAGGCTAAGGCGCTCAGGAAGCTGAAGCACCCGAGCCGGTCGCGGAAACTGCGGAGTTTCCTCGACAACTGACGAGATCCTGAATTTCCATGGCCGCGTTGCGATGCGGCGCGGCCTGATGGGAAAAGTCCAATTCGCAGCTGCGAGTTGGGGCGATGTCCGCCACTGATGATGAAGAAAAGGTACCTTACGACCCAATGCCCGCGTTCAATCCGAATAATTTTGCCGACCGTCTGAAAGACCGTAATGCCGCCCGTCAAGCGGAGCTTGAGCGCGTCAAGAAGCGCGCCGAAGCGATGAAGGAAGGCGCTACCGAACGCGCCGCCGAGCGTGCTCGTATCGCCAAGGAACGCGACGAGCGCCGCGCCGCCCGTGAAGCCGAGAAAAAGGCCGAACAGGAGCGCATCGAAGCCGAGAAGCGCGCCGTCGAAGAAGAGCGTCTGCGCCTGGAAGCCGAGGCTGCGGCCGAAGCCGAGCGCCAGAAGCACGAGGAAATGGCCAAGTACGCCGATCTCCTCGCCGCCCAGAAGGCCGCTCGCGACGCCCGCTACGCCGCCCGCAAGGCCCGCCAAAAGCGCTAAGCCGGTCCGGCGTATACTGCCGGCGCCGGTCGATTCGCGGCCTGTCGTTCAGGACCTTCGTGCCGGCCGCACGGGGGTGCCATGATTCGTCGGCTGCTGCTGATCGATTTCGAGAACATCGCCACCTTCGACCTGTCGCGGCTCGAGCCCGACGTCGACATCGTGGTGTTCGTCGGCGCCGACCAGAAAGTGCCGCTCGCGCTTCATGATGCCGCCGCCGCACTGGGCGACCGGGTGATCTGGCTCAAGATGGGCGGCACCGGCCACAACGCGCTCGATTTCCACATCGCCTGCTATCTCGGGCGGGTGCTCGAAATCAGCAAGAAATACGCCTGCTACGTGCTCTCGCGCGACAAGGGCTTCGATCCGCTGTTGAAGTACCTCAACGGGATCGGCTTGCCCTGCACGCGGATCGACAATCTGGCGCCGCTGGGCATCGACCTGTCGCCGGACGACGAACGCAATTTCCGGCGGGCGGTCGAAGCGCTCGGCAAAATCCCGAAGAAATCGCGTCCGCATAGCCGCCTCAGCCTGATCAAGCTGATCGCCGCCACCCAGCGTCCCAAGCCCACAGCGCTGCAGATCAACGCCATTCTTGCCCGCATGCAGCGCCACAAGCTGTTCTATCTGCACGAAGACGACACGGTGACTTACGGTTAGGCCTATTCGGCCGGGCCTTCGATGAGGACGCCTTCCTTGTGCAGTTCCTCGGCGACGCCGGTGGTGCGCAACAGCGAACCGATATCGGTCAGCATCACCACTTTGCCGGGCTGGGACAAAGCCTGATGGATCGCCTTGAGGTAATCGGCGACGGCGCGGTCGGTCAGCTTGCCGAAGCTCGTCACCTGCTTGATGCATTTCTCGAACGCACCCGGCACGTAATGGGCCTTGATCTGCGCCAGATTCCCGGCGGCCCAGGCCTGCGATAAGGCCGTGTTGTGCAGACTCTGGGTCTCGGCGAAGGTCACCGACTCTTCGAGACAGACGCGCTGGCTTTCCTGCGGCAGCCGCAAACCCTCTTTGACCATCCCTAGCGCGCCGTAGTCGCCGATGGAGCGCACCGGCACGTGGTTTTCCTTGGCCAGACGCTTCACCGTTTCCAGCGGCTCGTCGGTATTGAGCTGATGTTCCTTGCTGAAGAAACCTTGCAGCTTCAGCGCCGCGATGATCGGCGGATCGTCGGCGAATTCGTCGGCCTTGAGCTTCAGCGCCGTACGCTGGGCAGCGAGGCGGTCGCGCAAGGCGGGAGACAGGGTAACGTCCAGCTTCTTGCCGTCGGGCATCGACAACAGGCCGCGATGGGTGAGGAGAAACCAGCTGGTTTCGAAAAAGCCGGACGAAGCCGTCGGCGGCGTCAGCACGGCGCGCGCGCCTTTGATGATCTCGCCGAGATGGGCGCTGTTCCACGCCAGTCCTTTCGGCATCGGCTCCACCGTGCCCAGGACCCAGATTTCGGAGTCGCCCTTCTTGATGTGCCAGAAGGCAGGACCGGCGCCTTGCGCAGACACCACCACGGTCTCATCGGGCACCCAATCGGAAACAGGCGCGACCGGCGGCGGGGAATCCGCTGCGGCTGTCGCCGGCCAGGAAAGGAAAACCGATGCCGCCGACGCCAGAACAAACCGCCTCATAGCCCCTCCGCCACAGTGGAGGCAGCACACTACCATAAGTCGAATGAACGTCTTTTCGCCGGCAGCTTAAATATCCGTAAGCGACGCTTCAAAGCGCCGGATCGCATTCCACGGCGACGGCGGAGGGGCCGGCGTCCCGCGGCAGATTGATCGCCAACGCGGTGTCGAGGCCTTTGGGTTTGCGGTCGTTGAACAAGATGCGCTCGCCCACCGGCAGACCGAATACGGCGTGATCGATGCGAATGCCTTCGCGTCTGAGGAATGCGAGCGAGGATTCGCGATAGCATTCTTCGCGCGCCGAAAAGAGCACGATGCGGTCGCTGGCGGGGATCTGCGCCATCCACTCGCGCACCCCCGGCAACAGGCGGTCGCCGTCGCCGAGATGACCGCAATGGACGACCAGGCAGCCGTCGAGATCGAAGATCCAGGTCTTGGGCAGCGCCGAAACCCGGATCATTGCGCCCATTCCTCCAGCCAGTAGAGGCCGTTGTAGAACGCCGCGATCATCGAATCGACGTCGTCGTCGACATAGCCCGCGAGCGACAGCCAGATCAGCGCGTGGAGCAGTTCGACCTTATGGAACCGCTTTTCGCCAAGCACGTCGCGGAACAGGGACTTGGTGAAGGAGAATCCGGCGCTGTCGATGTCGAGCGAAATGGTCGAGTTCCAAACCACCAGCCGGAAGCGGCGCTTGTTGAAAGCGTCGTAGTCGCCGATGGCGGAATAGTAGAGCTTGGCCCAGTCGTAATCGGGATCGCCGAAAAAGCGGCTGCGGCCGAAAACGACGCGCGGGTCGATCAGGAAGATCTCGCCGCTCTTGCCGACCAGCATGTTGGCGAAGGTGGGATCGCCGTGGAAGAACGTGAATTTCTCGCAAGCGACGTCGCCGATCAATTGCTTCAGTCCGTTGCCGTCGGCAAAGGGATTGCGGCAGCGTTTGCCGTTTATGGTGACGAACGGCTGATCGTGCCCCGGCACCAGCGAGAGGATCTTGGCGACCCGCATCACGGTCTTGTCGACATAGGTATCTTCGCAATCCTGGGGGACGGCCGGCGCCGAGCCGAGATCGTGCAGATCCTTGAGCGACTGGAATACCCGGCCGAGCAGTTCGTGCTTTTCCTTCGGTTTGAGATTGATCTCGTCGGGATGGGCCCCGTCGATGCGCGACAGCGTCAAAGGCGACCGGCCGATGAGCTCCGGCACGTTCTTATAACCGCGGCGCGCGACCTCTTCATACCAGGCGGCCTCTTCGTCGAGCTTGTACGACAGGCTCGCTATCCGGGCGCGTTTTTCCACCCGGTCCGGCAGCATCTTCACATCGTTGAAGAAGCGGGCAAAGCCGCGCTGCTCCCAATGCCGGATCGCCACCGCACTGTTGCCGACCTCGTTGCAGTGATCGAGCGTAACCGTCTCGAAATCGCCCAGCACCGTGCTGAGCCAGCGCACGAACTCGCCTTCCGCCGGAACGGAATGCAGGAAGCTCGCATTCGGAAACGCGAAATATCCCGCCACGCCGCGGTCGAACGACAGATCCTCGATCAGGCCGCGGCGGGGGTGAAGCGACCAGCGGCAAGGGAAATGCGTCGAAATGCCGATCACCGGACGGCTGACGGCTTGATGTTCGGGCAGGCGCCCGAACAGCAGGTCACACCAGACAAGTCCGACCGGCGCGGTGTCATCCTCGACCAGACTGAGCGCCTCGGATATTCCCGCACAGGTGCCCTTGCCGGTGGAGCGCACCAGCGTCGTCCTCGCCGGCGGCGGAAACGTCTCGATATAGGCCTTGAGCACGTCGAACAGGTAATCGCCGATGACGATGAAGTGCGCATCGGGCGCCGCATTGAAAAGATGATAGAGCAGCGGTTTGCCGTCGATCGGCACCAGACACTTGGGTTTGTTCCAGGTGTAGTGCTCCATCCGCGTGCCTTGCCCTCCGGCCTGCACGATATAAGTGGGAACGGCGGGACGGGGCGTTTCATCGAGACGCGGTACGGCGTTCATGATCAGGGCTCCCACGGATAGGATTGCTTATCGACGGGAAATGCGGCTTCGGCCGGGAATAACTGCGGCCCCGGCGCGGCGAGCAAGGCGTCGACCTGCTCCGCGATCGGCCGGTTGCGGTCGACGAGACCAAGGCGCGGCTGAAAGGTGTCGCGCAGGCATTCGAAATCGCCGGGGAGGTAGGACTGTTCGAGCAGGGTCGGCACCTGCAGCCAGGCCATCAGATCGGCCCAACCGGAATCAGGCGACAGCATCAGCCGGCAGGATTTGAGATATCCGAGCTCCCGTTCCTTCTGGCCTGTGGGACGCGATGGGTCCCAGCTCGTTTTGCAGCCTTCGGGAATGATGCAGCCATGGGGATGGCCATAGACGATCAGTTCGAGACCGAGATGTTTGGCGATCGCCGTGGCGGTTGCCATCATCCAGTCCGGATCGCTGTTGCGCGGCTGCGGCTTCACATGCGTCAGGTTGCGGATTTGCACGCCGACATGATCGGGAATCGGTTCCGGCGGATTTTCAAACGCCGGCGGCTTGAAGCTGGGGCACAACACCGAGGCGGAGCGGTATTCCCAAAAACCCCAGGCCGCCGAAGCGAACGACAGCACAAAATGGTCGATGTCGTTGATGCGGCGGTCGTCATAGTCGAACCACGCGATGAAGAGCTTGCGCAATTCGATCTCGGCCAAGGCCTGCGCCATGAGCTGGCTGGAATCAGCCACGGACAACACGATCTTCCCGCTGGCGCCGTCGAACTGAGCCTCCACCTGGGGCGGATAGCGGTCGACCGGCGGGGTCACAAAGCCCCCGCGCGAACCGACGACGCCGAAATTCTTGAGAATCGTTTCGGCAGCTGCAAAGAATTCGGGATCGTAGATGGCAGTGCCTTCGGGATAAAACGCAGCGTGGCGCGACATCACCTTCCAACCGGCGCGCAGCCACGGCTCGACACGTGCGATATGAAACCGGATTTCGCCGCCCATTTCGCTGAGCAGCGGCGGCAGTACGCGCTCATAACGCCGTTTGTTGGAGAGAATGGGTTTCGGCGGATCTGCACAAGCCAACGCCTTCTTGATGACGGCCCGGAAGAGCAGCTCGGCGGGACCGGTCACGGCGCGGGAAAGCGGCAGGTTCATATTGCCCTCTGCAGATACACATGTATGTGTACGCCTGTACGGTAAGTATTATGGCGGGCGTGGTTAGAGATTTGTGAACAGAGTCCGTAGACTTGCCTATAAATGGGCGGCTGCGTCCCGCCAGAAAGACAGAACCGTGATTTTCCCAGGCCGTCTCGCCGACCTCCCGCAAGGATCTTTCGCCAAGCTCGCGCTCCTGTTCGAAGGCGTGCCGCCGGGCGATACGCCGGTCAGTCTGGCGGTCGGCGATCCGCGCGGCGAAGTCCCGGCTTTTGTGCGCGAGGCGATCGCTTCGCACGCCCATGAATTCGGCCAGTACCCGCCGATCGACGGCACCCCGGAATGGCGGGCAGCGGCGGCCGGCTGGCTGAAGCGCCGGTTCGGCGCCGAGATTGACCCCGAGACTCAGGGTTTGCCGCTCAACGGCACCCGCGAAGGTCTGTTCCTGGCCCCCAAGATCGTCACGCCCGACGGCAAGGGCGGCGGCCGGCCGGTGATCCTGCTGCCGAACCCGTTCTACCAATGCTACGCGGCGGCGATCTATGCGGCCGGGGCCGAACCGGTTTATGTGCCGGCGCGGGCGGAGACCGGCTTCCTGCCCGATTACGCCTCGCTGCCTCTGTCGGTGCTGACCCGCACCGTGGCCGCTTACTTCTGCTCGCCATCCAACCCAGAAGGTGCGGCGGCGGGCGAAGCCTATTGGCAAACACTGTTCGCTTTGGCGGATGCCTACGAGTTCACAGTGTTCGCGGACGAATGCTACGCCGATATCTATCTCGATACCCCGCCGCTGGGCGCCCTGTCGGTGCGGCGGCCGCCGTATGACCGCCTGCTCAGCTTCCATTCCCTGTCCAAGCGTTCCGGCCTGCCGGGGCTGCGGTCCGGCATCGTCACCGGCGACCCCAAGCTGATGACCCGTTTCCGCGCCCTGCGGAACTACGCCGGTCCCCAGGTGCCGCTGCCGATCCAGGCCGCTTCCGCCGCCTGCTGGAATGACGAAGAGCATGTCCGCCGCAACCGGGCGACCTACGCCGAGCGGTTTGAACTGGCGGAAGAGGTGCTGGGCCATTTGCCGGGGTTCGACCTGCCCAAAGGCGGCTTTTTCCTCTGGCTCGAGGTCGGTGACGGCGAAGCCACCGCCCTCAAGCTGTGGCGCGAGGGCGGGGTCAAAGTGCTGCCCGGGGCCTATATGGGGCGGGAAATCGTAGCGGGAAAACTCCGCACAAACCCTGGTTTTTCGTTTATCCGGATTGCCCTGGTAAACGATTTGTCAACCATTCGTGCGGCACTGGTTAAGATCGGTTCTCTTTTGAGTGAAGCGGGACCATGAGCGGCGCTCGAACTTCGGGGGTCTACCAGCCACGCCGCAAAGGGGCTTGGTTGTCCGAGACTTTGGCGGAAGCCCGTCGCAAGACGGCGGAACTGTTGCGGCTGGCGCTGTTTCGCGGCGCCGGACTGGTGCTGCTCGCCGGCGCGGCCGCGGTTCTGGTCGCCCTGATCAGCTACAATCCCAACGATCCCAGTCCCGATACCGCCACCGGCCGCGAGGCGACCAATCTCTTGGGTCCCTTCGGCGCCACGGCGGCCAATATCCTGCTGCAGTATTTCGGCTTCGCTTCGCTTGCCTTCCTGGTGCCGCCGATCGTCTGGGGCACCCGCGCCATGATGGGCTGGCCACTGCGCCGCGCCATGCTGCGGGTCATTGCCTGGCCGGCGGCCACCATGCTGCTCGCCTCCGGTCTCGGCATCCTGCCGCGGCCCGAGAGTTTCGCTGCCGGCGGCAATATCGGCATCGCAGCGGTTCAGATGGCGGTCAATCTCGGCGTGAGCTGGGGTCAGACCTGGGTCGGCTGGGCGCTGCCGCTGATTCTTCTGTTTGCCGGGCTGGCGCTCGCGATCGTCGCCGCCGATATCAAGCCGCGCGCCATCGGCCGCGCCGCCTTCCATGCCCTGGCGCTCGTTACCTGGGTCGCCGGTCTGCTCAAGGCCCCCGAAGGCAAGGCGCCGAAACGCCGGGTCGAGCCGCGGGCGCCGCGGATCATCGCCGAGGACGGTGAGGAAGAAGTCGACGAGGACGAGGAAGAAGTCGAAGAGGAGGACGGCGAGCCCGAGCCGGCAACGCCCTCGAACGTCACCCGCATCCGGCGCGACGAACCCAAAAAGACCACGGTATCCAAGAACCCGAAACAGCCGGCGCTGTTCAACTCGGGCGAATACGAGCTGCCGCCCGTGACGCTGCTGGCCGAGCCGCAGCACAACCGCGACGAAGCCGCTTTCTCCGACGAAAGCCTGGAAGAAAACGCCCGCATGCTGGAATCGGTGCTGTCCGATTTCGGCGTCAAAGGACGCATCATGGCGGTGCGTCCGGGCCCGGTCGTGACGCTGTATGAATTCGAACCGGCCGCGGGCGTGAAGTCGTCGCGCGTGATTGCGCTGGCCGACGACGTGGCGCGCTCGATGTCGGCGGTCGCCGCCCGTATCGCCGTGATCCCCGGCCGTAACGTGATGGGCATCGAATTGCCGAACCAGACCCGCGAGATGGTCTATCTGCGCGAGTTGGTCGGCTCGGCCGAATTCGAAAAGGCGCGCGCGCCGCTGATCCTGGCGCTCGGCAAAACCATCGGCGGCGAGCCGGTGATGGCCGACCTCGCCAAGATGCCTCACTTGATGATCGCCGGTACTACCGGTTCGGGCAAATCGGTGGCCATCAACACCATGATCCTGTCGCTGCTCTACCGGCTGCCGCCGGACCAGTGCAAACTGATCATGATCGACCCCAAGATGCTGGAACTGTCGGCCTATGACGGCATTCCGCATCTGCTCACCGCCGTCGTCACCGATCCGCGCAAGGCCGTCGTCGCTCTCAAATGGGCGGTGCGCGAAATGGAAGAGCGCTATCGCAAGATGTCGAAGCTCGGCGTGCGCGGCGTCGAAGCGTTCAACGAGCGCGTCAAGAAAGCCAAATCCAAGAACGAAGTCCTCAAGCGCACGGTGCAGACCGGCTTCGACAAGGAAACCGGCAAGCCGGTCTATGAAGACGAAGTGCTCGAACTCGAGCCGATGCCGTACATCGTGGTGGTGGTCGACGAAATGGCCGACCTGATGATGGTGTCGGGCAAGGAAATCGAAGGCGCGGTGCAGCGCCTCGCCCAGATGGCCCGTGCCGCCGGCATTCACTTGATCGCGGCGACTCAACGCCCGTCGGTCGACGTCATCACCGGCACAATCAAGGCCAACTTCCCGACCCGCATTTCCTTCCAGGTTACCTCCAAGATCGACAGCCGCACCATCCTGGGCGAGCAAGGCGCCGAACAGCTCTTGGGCCAGGGCGACATGCTCTACATGATGGCGGGCGGGCGTATCCGCCGCGTCCACGGCCCGTTCGTCAGCGACGGCGAAGTCGAAGAGATCGTCAAGTTCCTCAAGACCCAAGGCACGCCGGAATACCTCGAAGAGGTCACCGAAGAGCCGGAAGGCGACGAGGGTTCGATCGGCGCATTCGGCGAAGGCAACGGCAGTTCGGGCGACGATCTCTACGACAAGGCGCTCGACATCGTGGCGCGCGAACGCAAGGCGACGACCAGCTACATCCAGCGCCGGCTGCAGATCGGCTACAACCGCGCCGCCCGCCTGATCGAGCGGATGGAAGAAGAGCAGGTCATCTCCAAGCCCAATCACAAGGGCGTGCGCGAAGTCCTGTTGCCCGATCATCGCGACGAATAGCCCGCCGTTTTTTTTGATGGCGCGCGGGGGGCGCGCGAAGTGCATCTGCCCGAGCATCAAGAGCGGGTGGGGGAACGATAAATGACGCCGGCCAAAGAGCTTGATGGGTTTATCGCCAAATACGATCCGACCATCGCAAAACAGGCCAAGGCTGTGCTGGCGAAAATGCGCCAGCTCGTGCCGGGCGCGGTGGAACTCGTCTACGACAACTACAATGCCCTCGCGATCGGTTTTGCCACCGGCGAAAAGGTCGCCGATATCGTGTTTTCGATTGCCCTCTATCCGCGCTGGATCAGCCTGTTCTTCGCGAACGGCGCGTTGAAGGATCCCTCCAAGCGGCTCAAAGGCAGCGGCAAAAAAATCAGGCACATCGTACTCGAGGCCGGGGCCAAGACGCTCGACGAACCGGATGTGGCGGCGCTGATGGCGCAAGCCTTGGCGAACGTCGAAAAGCCGTTCGAAGGCCGGCGCTTGGTAATCAAGTCGGTGTCGGCCAAGCAAAGGCCGCGGTGCCCGTCGGCATAATTTCCATTTGTCTTGAAACTCGCTCAACCGCGAAGAAGCGATACGCGGCCCTATGCTTGCGGCGGAAATAACTCAGACATAATTTGGTCATCCCAAACAGGGGGAAATGACCACATGAGAACAATCCTGAAAGCCGCCGCGGCCGTGATCCTTCTTACTGCCGGCGCTGCGGCGCAAACCCCGCCGCCCGGCGTGAAGCTGCCGTTCCCGATGGCGCCGCAGACGCCGTTCGATACGCTGGTGTCGCCGGACGTGGCGGCCGACGGACGCATCACCTTCCGCGTCTATGCACCCAAAGCCGAGGCCGTTTCGGTGAAGCCGTGGATTCCGGGGCTGCCGGGCGAGATCAAGCTGAGCAAGAATGCCGATGGCGTGTGGAGCGTGACCACCGATCCGGCCAAGCCCGGCGCTTATCGCTATCGCTTCGTGGTCGACGGATCGACCATCGCCGATACCCGCAACACCTACAATTCGCCGATGAACAGCGACAACTACAGTCTGGTCGAGGTTCCCGGCGGCGCCGACGATCTGCAGACCTATCGTCCCGGCGTGGCGCACGGGCTGGTGGCCGAACTGAAATACGATTCAACGGTGGCCGGCCCGGAACGGCGGCTGCACGTCTACATGCCGCCGGGATACAGCAAGGGCAAGAACTATCCCGTGCTTTATCTTCTCCATGGCGGCAACGATTCCGATCTCGATTGGCCGACCGAAGGCCGTGCCGGCATCATTCTCGACAACCTCATCGCCCAGCACAAAATCAAGCCGATGGTGGTGGTCTTTCCCGAAGGGGTGATCAAAGGCAGCTGGGGCATGGGTTCGCCCGATCAGGACAAGTTCGGCGACGAGTTGCGTACCGTGATCGTCCCCTTGATCCAGAAGAGCTTCAACGTCTCCAAGCGGCCGCAAGACCGCGCCCTCGCGGGCCTCTCGATGGGCGGCATCCAGACCCTCAATATCGGCCTGCTGCACACCGACGAGTTCCGCTATGTCGGCGTGTTCTCGTCCGGCTGGCTGCCCGACACGCTGAAAGAGTTCGAAGCCAAGTACGGCAGCCAACTCAAGGCCAATAGCCATCGCCTCAAGTTGCTATGGATCGCCCACGGCGAAACCGACATCGCCCACGACAACTCGCTGGCGATGATGAAGATGCTGGCGTCCAAAGGCGTGAAGTTCCAGCACGAGGAAACGCCCGGCGGCCATGACATGACCAACTGGCGCCGCTACTTGAGCGAATTCACGCCGCTGCTGTTCCGCTAGGAAAATGCCGCTGCGACAGGCTGGCCTGAGGCGCGGCGGACGGCTAGAAGCGCATCCTTAACCGGGATGCGCTTCATGCTTCGTTACGGTCTCGCGGCGCTGGCCGCATTGGTTTGCATTACCCACCAAGCGGTGGCCGCCGATGCCAAGCACGGCGAACAAGTCTTCGGCCGCTGTGCCCAGTGCCATAATGCCGACAAGGGCGGCGGCAATGGACTCGGTCCCAATCTGTTCGGTGTTGCCGGGCGCAAGGCGGCATCGCTGCCGAACTTCTATTATTCTCCGGCGCTGAAGAAATCGGGCATCGTCTGGACCGACGCCAAGCTGAAACAGTGGGTGAGCAATCCGCAGAAACTGGTGCCGGGCACGCGCATGGTGTTCGCCGGATTGAAGAACCAGCAGGATGCCGACGACCTCATCGCTTATCTGCACAGCAAAAAATAACTAGGCTTTGAGTTCGCCTAGCACGCGGCGATCGTCTTCGGTCTCGAGACGGATCTCGTAGCGGCCTTCGTGCAGGAAGAACACCGCTTCGCGCGCGCTGGGCGTCATCGGATACTGATCGGCCGGCACTGCGTTGGGCGCCGACGCTTCGGCGGCGGGCACGGCCTGAATCAGATCGTGTGGCCCGACCAAGGCGGACAACGTGAACGTCGCGCGTTTGCGTCCAGTCGCCAGCCAGCCCGGACGGCCATCAACCGCGGCGAGCCTGGGATGAATGACTTCGACATCGACCGCGCGGGCCATCGACGGATTGAACGGCCGGTCGTGCTTGTCGAACAGGATCGCCGGCGCCGTTGGCGCAAACGTATCGAGCACCGTCTTCAAGGCCGGCTCTTCCGCCGCCGACGGCAGCGCCCAGCTCTGCGCGATGCACAAAGGATCGATGCCGGTCTTGGCCTTGAGCCTTCCTGCAAACCAGGTCCGTCCGTCGGGCGTCGCCGTCTTCACGACATGGTCATAGCCGCACAACACGAAGATGCGCGCCTTGGGATGGCGGTCGAGAACATCGGCGATGAAGTTGTTGGCTTCGGCATCTTCGCGCGCTTCGATCTCGCTGTCGCCGCTGGTGCCTTGGAGCTGGCTGGCGCGCGCCTCATAAGCGGCGAAGCGATAGCCCTGGCGGCGGGCCGCGCGCACCATCTCGGCATAGACCGGATCGGCGAGATACCAGCCGGTCTCGGGCGTCACTGCTCCGCCGGCATTGAGCGCTGCGGCCGCGGCTGACGGACGGGCGGAATTGTCGAACGCCTCGGCGGCGAACACCGAAAAGCCTTCGCCGTGAAGCCGCGCCGCCACGTGGGCCGCAAAAGCGCGGCAGCGCGAGGCATGATGGGCTTCGTTGAGAATCACGATCTGGCGCGTGCGCGCCGCCTGGACAATCGTCTCCAGCGCATCGACGGCGCGGCAACCGGCGAGGTCCGGTACCGGGCGCGGCGCCGTGTCGGGAACGGCAAACGCCGCAACCTCGTCGCCGGTCATCGCCGCCAGTTGCGCCTCAAGCCACGCCGCCGCCGTCGTGTTCTGGCTGTTATAGAAGCGCAGCAACGGCAGATAGCGCCCCTGTTTCATCAGCAGACTGAATTCGGCGCTGCCGGGAGGACCATCCTCGGCGAAGCTGCGCCGGGTAGCGGCAAGAGCGGCGGCCGCGGCCAGCAAGGACCGGCGGCTGATGGACAAGGACGTGGTCATCGCGTCCCCAGTGTGCGCCTGTTTGGGCTCGTTTCCGTAACGTTGTCGGCCCTCCGCGTTGTGCGGCACAATGGCGCATGCCGAGGCGGAAGGCCATGAATTTGCTGTGGTTTACCAGGCCGGCCTCGGTTCGTTGACAGACTCCGGAGCCCCGCCTAGCGTTTGCGCGTCGGAAGCACCCAAGCTTCCGCAGGACAGCGCATGAAAGTCGTGGTGCCCGTAAAACGGGTGGTGGATTACAACGTCAGGGTCCGGCTCAAGGGTGCGGTCGTCGATCTTGCCAATATCAAGATGAGCATGAACCCCTTCGACGAAATCGCCGTCGAAGCGGCGGTGCGTCTCAAGGAGAGCGGCAAAGCGGACGAGGTCGTGGTGGTGTCGGTGGGCCCGCGTGAGTGTATCGAGACCATCCGCACCGCGCTCGCGATGGGCGCCGACCGCGGCATCCAGGTGGTGTGTGCCGATGAGATCGAGCCGCTGGCGGTGGCGAAAATCCTGAACGCCGTCTGTAAAGCCGAACAGCCGGGGCTGGTGATCGCCGGCAAGCAGGCGATCGATGACGATTGCGGCCAGACCGGTGTGATGCTCGCCGCGTTGCTCGGCTGGGCTGCCGCGACCCGCGCCCGCCGCCTGAGGATTGAGGGCGAAACCGCCGAGGTCGAATGCGAAACCGATCGCGGCACCGAGACTTTGGCGCCGCGTCCCGCCGGCATCAAAGTGAAAAGCGTCGGTGAACTGTTCGACCGCTTGCACGAGGCGGGAGCAATCCGATGACCAGCCTCGTCATTGCCGAGCATGTCAAAGCGCCGCCGGGCAAGCTGGTGATCACCGTGCGTCCAACCGCATTCCCGGCTGCACCCCAAACGGGTGTCGCGGCCCCGATCACGGTCCTTCCGGCCGGACCCGATCCCGCTCTGTCGCGCTTTGTGACGGAGACAGTGTCGCAGGTCGCTGGTCCCGAACTGACCAGCGCCAAGGTTGTGGTGGCGGGCGGGCGCGGCTTGGCGACGGCCGACAACTTCCGGCTCCTCGACCGCATCGCCAGCCGGCTGAATGCGGCCGTGGGGGCTTCCCGAGCTGCGGTGGACGCCGGTTTTGCGGCTAATGACTGTCAGATCGGCCAGACCGGAAAGGTTGTTGCGCCAGAGCTTTACATCGCTTTCGGCATTTCCGGCGCGCTGCAGCACCTGTGCGGCGTCAAACAGGCCAAGACCATCGTCGCCATCAACAAGGATGACGAAGCGCCGATCTTCCAGGTTGCAGACCTGGGGCTGGTCGGGGATCTTTTCCAGATCCTCCCTGAAATCGACGCAGAGCTGGCCCGCCGGGGCTACAATTGAATGACGCGCGGAGCTGGGGTAACCGGTGCCACGCCAATGAGGACATCATGAGCATCGAACGCATTGCAGTCGTCGGCGCCGGCCAAATGGGCAGCGGTATCGCCCACGCTCTGGCCCTCGCCGGGTACGACGTCGTGCTGGAAGACCTGAACACCGAGACTCTCGACAAGTCGGTGGCGCTGATCCGCAAGAACATGGCCCGCCAGGCGGCGCGCGGCCTGATACAGGACGCCGACATCGAGGCCGCGCTCGCGCGCATCAAGCCGGTGGTCGGATTGGAAAGCCTCGGCGATCGCGATCTGGTGATCGAGTCGGTGTTCGAGGACGAGGCGTTGAAGCGCTTCATTTATCAGGAGCTCGGATCGATCCTGAAGCCGGAAGCGATCATTGCCACCAACACCTCATCGATCTCGGTGACGCGGCTGGCGGCGGCGACCGGACGCGCCGAACGCTTCATCGGCCTGCATTTCATGAACCCGGTGCCGGTGATGCAGCTTGTCGAAGTGATCCGCGGCATCGCCACCGACGATCCGACCTATCAGGCGGCGCTCGATCTGGTGAAGCGGATCGGCAAGACCGCCGCTTATGCCGAAGATTTCCCGGCCTTCATCGTCAACCGCATTTTGCTGCCGATGATCAACGAGGCCGTCTACACGCTGTACGAAGGCGTCGGCAACGTCGAGGCGATCGACACCGCCATGCGGCTCGGCGCCAATCATCCGATGGGCCCGTTGCAGCTCGCCGATTTCATCGGCCTCGATACCTGCCTTGCGGTGATGCAGGTGCTGTACGAAGGCCTCGCGGATTCGAAATACCGCCCGTGCCCGCTCTTGGTGAAATACGTCGAAGCCGGCTGGCTCGGCCGCAAGACGGGACGCGGTTTCTACGATTACCGCAGCGATCACCCGGTTCCGACGCGATAGATTCTTGCGTTACCTGCTGACCACTTGCTTGAGATACGCCACCGACTCAGGCTTTTCCCAGGCCGGGGCGCCTTCGGCGCGCGCAATTTCATTGCCGTCGGGGTCGATCAGCACCGTCATCGGCAGGCCGTAGCCGCCGAAAGCCCTGAGAAGCGCCGCGTTGGCGTCGACGTAGGTTTGCAGCGCTCCGGCGCCGTGCCCGGCGAGGAAGCTCTGGGCGTCCGCCTGACCTTCACGGCCGACATCGACCGGAATCACCACAAAACGGTCTGTCGGCAGGGCTTTTTGCAGCGCGGCGAGGGCGGGCAATTCCTTGACGCAGGGGCCGCACCACGGCGCCCACAGGTTCAAAAGCACATATTTGCCCTTGAACTCGGAGAGGTTGGCGACCCGTCCGCCGGGACCGTTGAACGCCACCGCCGGGGCCGGCCGGGGCTGCGCAGAAAATTTCAAAGGGTCCAGCGACGGCGGCGGTGCGTGGACAGTCGTGGCTGTCATCCAATATAGAACGCCCAGCAGCAGCAAAGCCGCGCCGGCAAGGGTCGCGAAGACAAGAAGGCGAGGCTTGGTCACGGATGTCTCATGAGCGCTAATAAAATGTGGGGCGGCCGCTTCGAAGGCGGCCCAGCGAAAATCATGGAGGAGTTTACCCCCTCCATCGGATTCGACCAACGGCTGGCCGGCCAGGACATTCAGGGCAGCCGCGCCCATGCCAAGATGCTGGCCACCCAAGGCATCATCAGCCGCGAAGACTACAGCGCCATCCTGAAAGGCCTCGAGACCATCGAGGCCGAGATCAAGGCGGGCAAATTCGAATTCAAGCGCAGCCTCGAGGACATTCATCTCAACATCGAGTCGCGCCTCGCCGAACTTGCCGGCCCGGCAGCGGGGCGGCTGCACACCGCGCGCTCGCGCAACGATCAGGTGGCGACCGACTTCCGCCTCTGGGTCCGCGCCGCTTGCGGCCGCGCCGATGCGGGCCTGACCGAGTTGCAGCAGGCGCTGTTCAAGCAGGCCGAAGCCAATATCACGACGATCATGCCCGGCTTCACCCATATGCAGTCGGCGCAGCCCATCACCTTCGCCCATCACTGTCTCGCCTATGTCGAGATGTTCGGGCGCGACCGCTTGCGCTTCGCCGATGCCGCCAAGCGGCTCAACGAATGCCCGCTGGGCTCTGCCGCGCTGGCCGGCACGCCCTATCCGATCGACCGCGAATACACCGCGATGCAGCTCGGCTTCACCCGGCCGATGCGCAATTCGCTCGATGCGGTGTCGAGCCGCGATTTCGCGCTGGAGTATCTCGCCGCTGCCGCGATCGCCGCGACCCATCTGTCGAAGCTCGCCGGCGAGCTGGTGCAGTGGTGCTCGCCCGGCTTCGGCTTCATCAAGCTGTCGGATGCCTTTACCACTGGCTCCTCGATCATGCCGCAGAAGCGCAATCCCGATGCCGCCGAACTGATCCGCGGCAAGTCGGGCCGGGTGATCGGCGATTTCGTGGCACTGGCCGCCGTGGTCAAAGGCCTGGTGCTGGCTTACGGCACCGATCTGCAGGAAGACAAAGAGCGCGTATTCGATGCTTCCGATGCGGTGGAAGCCTCGCTCAAGGTGATGGCCGGCATGTTCGCCGATCTCACCGTCAACCCGACCCGGATGCGGGCGCTTGCCAATGCCGGCTATCCCACCGCCACCGATCTCGCCGACTGGCTGGTGCAGACCTTGAACAAGCCGTTCCGCGAAGCCCATCACATCACCGGCTCGATCGTGAAGCGCGCCGAGGATCTCGGTGTCGATCTCGACAAACTGCCGCTCGAGGAAATGCAGAAGATCGAGCCCGGCATCACCGCCGAGGTCATGAAAGTCCTCAGCGTCGAAGCCTCGGTTGCCGCGCGCATGTCGTACGGCGGTACCGCACCCGACCGGGTGCGCGAGCAGCTCTTCTTCTGGAGGGAAAAGCTCAAATGAAGTTGCGTATGCTGATCGCATTCGCGGCGGCGCTGGCGCTGGCCGGATGCGGGGTCAAAGGCGATCTCGAAAAGCCGACGGCCCAGACCCAGAAGTCCGACAAAGATCCGTCCAAACCGCCATCGCAGCTCGGCCGATGAATCATTTCGATTACAAAAACGGCGAACTTCACGCCGAAGACGTGCCGCTGTCGGTGATCGCGGCGGCCATCGGCACGCCGTTCTATTGCTATTCCACGGCCACGCTGGAGCGCCATTACCGCGTCTTTTCCGAAGCGATGCAGAAGGACGCCCTCATCGCGTTCTCAGTCAAAGCCAACGGCAATCTCGCCGTCCTGAAAACGCTGGCCAAGCTAGGCGCCGGGGCCGACGTGGTGTCGGGCGGAGAAATGAAGCGGGCGCTCGCCGCCGGCATTCCGGGCGAGAAGATCGTGTTCTCCGGCGTCGGCAAGACCAAAGCCGAAATGGCGCTGGGTCTGAAAAACCGCATCTATCAGTTCAACGTCGAAAGCGAAGTCGAACTGCTGGCGCTCGATGAAGTCGCCGGCGCGCTCGGCGTCAGGGCGCCGGTGGCGTTCCGGGTCAATCCCGATGTCGATGCCAAGACCCACGCGAAAATTTCCACCGGCGGGGCCGAGACCAAATTCGGCGTGCCGTGGAGCCATGTCCACGCCGCCTATGCCGCCGCCGCCAAGCTGAAGAACATCGAGATCGTCGGCGTCGATGTGCATATCGGCAGCCAGCTCACCGATCTGGCGCCGTTCGAAGCTGCGTTCACCCGCGTGGTCGAACTGGTCGGCGATTTGCGCCGCGAAGGCCATGCGATTTCGCGCATCGATCTCGGCGGTGGTCTCGGTGTTCCTTATCGCCACGACAACATGCCGCCGCCCGATCCGGCCGCTTATGGCGCGCTCGCGGCCCGCATCACCAAGGACACCGGCGCCCGCCTGATCATGGAACCGGGACGGCTGATCGCCGCCAATGCCGGCATCCTGGTGGCCGGAGTCATCTATGTGAAGCAGGGCGAGAACAAGAAGTTCCTCATCCTCGATGCGGCGATGAACGATCTCATCCGTCCGGCTTTCTACGACGCCTATCACGAAATCGTGCCGGTCACGGCGCCGACACCGGATACCCAGTGGACGCGTTATGATGTGGTCGGGCCGGTGTGTGAAACCTCCGACATCTTCGCCGCCGACCGGGCATTGCCGGCGCTCAAATCCGACGACCTCGTCGCGATTTTGACCGCCGGCGCCTATGGCGCGACGATGTCATCGGCCTACAATGCCCGCCCGCTCGCCGCCGAGGTGCTGGTCAAGGGCGGCGAATGGGCCGTGGTGCGGCCGCGGATGGATGATGACGCGCTTTTCGGCAACGACAGAATTCCGGCCTGGCTGGGCTGAACGCGCCGAGCGTTTCATTGCGGGCGCACGCGGCATCATCGCCTTCGAGCGCGTCTGGCCGGCGCTGTGGCCTGCGACCGGGATCGCCGGGCTCGCTATCGCCGCCGCGCTGTTCGGCGTGTTTCCGCTGCTGGCGTGGCCGCTGCATGCGCTGGTGCTGGCGTGCCTCGTCACCGCCATCGCGCTGACGCTCTATTTCAACCTCGAAAACTTCCGCTGGCCGAGTTGGGACGAAGGCGCCCGGCGTCTCGAACGCGACAGCGCCCTCGAACATCGCCCGATCTCGGAAAGCGTCGATGAGTTGGCCGCCGGTGCCGGCGATCCGTTTGCCGAAGACCTGTGGCGCGCCCATCTGAAATCGCGGCTGGCCTTGCTGCCCGCCTTCCGTCTCGCCCTGCCGCACTCGACCTTGCCCGCACGCGACCGCCGCGGTCTGCGTTTCGGCGTGCTGCTGTTGATCCTGTTCGGACTGGTGGTGGCGCGCGGCGATTCCTGGCGGCGGCTGGAGTCTCTCTTCACGCCCAACCCCGGCGTGATTGCCACCTTGGATGCCTGGATCGAGCCGCCCGCCTATACCGGCCAGGAACCGGTCTATCTCGGCGCCAGTGCCAAGCTGGCGGTGCCGGCGGGATCGGTGCTGAAGATGCGCGTGCACGGCGCCGATCACCGCCCCTCGGTGACGCTCGATGATGTCCGCTTCGATGGCGATAACGGCGAGTACGCCGCCGAAGCCAAGCTGACCGACAGCGATCATGTCCGTGTTCGCGCCGCCGGGCGCACCATCGGTTCGTGGCGGATCACCTTGATACCCGACAAGGCGCCAATGATTGCCTTCGCCGCGCCGCCCGCGGCGACCGAGCGCCAAGCCTTGAAGCTCACCTACTTGGCCGGCGACGATTACGGCATCACCGCCGCACGCGCGATCATCAAGCCGCACAACGGTACGGGCGCGCCGCTGATCGTCGATCTGCCGCTGCCGCCGCATTCCGATCAGCCGGTCAAGCTGACCAGCTTCCACGATCTCACCGAGCATCCCTATGCCGGGCTTGAGGTCGACATCACGCTTGAAGCCATGGATGCGGCGGGCAACAAGACCACCAGCGCCACGGTGACCTTCAAGCTGCCGCAACGCCTGTTCACCGATCCGTTGGCGCGGGCGCTGATCGAACAGCGGCAGAATCTCGCCACCCAAGGCGCCGGCGCGCGGCTTCGCACGGTGCGGACGCTCGATGCTCTGACCTATGCGCCCGACCTGTTCTTCGACGGCAAGCAAAGCGCCTATCTCGCCATGCGCGTGGCGATGCGCAGCACCAACACCGCCGAAAGTCCGGCGGACTTCAAACGCGTCGAAGATCTGTTGTGGCAGACCGCCATCAGTCTGGAACACGGCGGCATTCTCACCATGGCCGATCAGCTGCGCCGGCTGCAGCAGATGATCATGCAGGCGATGGCGCAAGGTGCGCCGCAGTCCGAGATCGACGCGCTGTTGCAGCGCTACAACGAGTTGATGCAGCGCTATCTGGCGGCACTCGCCGCCACCGGACAGAAGGCCGGAGCCGAGTCCAATCCCAATGCCAAAGTGCTGGGCGACCGCGATATCCAGGAACTGCTCAAGGCGATCCAGGAACTGAGCCAAGCGGGCGACCGCGAGCGCGCCATGCAGTTGATGGCGATGCTGCAGGCTTTGCTTGAGAACGTGCAGGTCGCCGGCGGCGAAGGTCAGGGCGGATCGGGACAAGGCGATCAAGCGGCCAACGAAGCGCTGCAAGGGCTCGGCGAGCTGATGGGCAAGCAGCGGCTTCTGCTCGACAAGACCTTCCGCCAGTCGGACGGCACCGGCGATCCCAAGGACGGCGGCGCCAAGGGCCTGTCGGGTCAGCAGGGCCAGCTGCGCGGCGATCTCGAGGCGCTCAAGAAAAAGTCGGGCAAGAATCACGGCGCCGGCGGGCCCAATCTCGACAAGGCCGGGCGCTATATGGATGAAGCGCAGCAGGCGCTGGGGTTGTCCGATTTCGGCCGTGCCACCACGTTGCAGAAATACATGCTCGATGAGTTGCGCAAAGGCGGCGAGGCGATGGCCAAGGCCGCTGGCCAGAACCAGCCCGGCAAAGAGGGGCAAGACCCGATGGGCCGCGCCAATGCCGCGCAAGGCAAAGCCAGCGGCGACCTCCGCATTCCCGATGCCCAGACGCTGCAGCGGGCGCGCGATATCCTGTTGGAGCTACGCCGCCGCGCCGGCCAGCAAGGCCGCCCCAAGCAAGAACTCGATTACATCGACCGGCTGCTGAAGCAGTTTTGACCAAGCGGGTCACGCGCCAACACTTGTCATCCCCGGCGGAGCAAGCGCGGCGCAGCGACGGAAAGGGGACCCAGGTGATTGGGCCCCCATGAATTCAGAGAATAGGCACGGCGCGTTCTTTGGCGAACGTGCAAATGTTGAGACCTGGGTCCCCTTTACCTCCTATCCGCGCTTCGCGCGTCTAGTCGGCCGGGGATGACAAGTCTGCTATTCGCACTTGGCGATGTAGGGCAGGGCGCGGTGATCGCCGGAATCGTCCATGCCGTAACCGACGATGAACTCGGTGGTGCCGGTGAAGCAGGCGTAATCGGCCTTGGCGATTGCGGTCGGCAACAGCTTGTCGACCACCACCGCCGAGACGACGCCGGTGGCGCCGTATTCGAGCGCCAGTTCCTTGGCCTTCTTCATCGTGTTGCCGCCGTCGAGGACGCCGTCGATGATCAGGACGTTCTTGCCGCGATAGGCGTCATTGGGGCCGATCAGGATCTTGACGCTCTTGGTCGACTGATGGCCGACATAGGAGCGCAGCCAGAGGAATTCGGTCGGGATGGAAATGCCTTCCGCCGCCAAGGCCCGCAGCAAGTCGGCCGCGAACACGTAGGCGCCGACCAGGATCGGGACCGCCACATGCGGCACAACGGGACCGTGCGCGATGTCGTGGGCCAGGGCCTTCACGCGTTCGGCAATCTGTTCTTCGCTATAGAGAATCGTATGGCGCATCACTCAGCTTTCGCTATTCGAACTTCGCTAACCCCTTCCGGGGGGTTCGAAAGCCGGGTGACGAAACGCGTGGATTGACCGGGCTTCAGGGTAATGACGTCCGGCGCCACGGTCCAATGGTAGACCTCGCGCTTGTCGTTATCGATCAGCCCAATGCGAATCTGCGGCACCGGCAGCTCTCTGTCCGTCACATTGGTCAGCGCGCCGCTTACCGTCAAGACGAGGCGGCCATTGCGCAATTCGCGCGAATTCCTGGTATTATCGAGCTTCAGGCCGTTGGCAGGGACTTTCATCCCCAGCTTTGAGTAGACCGACGCGCTCTGCGGCCAGGTTTCGACAACCTGATGGCGATAAACCGTCGCGATCACCCCGATGAGGATGACAATTGCCGCCAAAGCGGCCCATCCCGCCTTGAGGAACCAGGGGCGCTGCCACAGTTTCACGCCCGACTCGGTGGCGGTCTCTTCGAATGATTCGCGTTCCTGCGGCTCCGGGTCGCGCGGTTCGGGCTGTGCATAAGCCTCTTGCGGCGACGAAGCTGGCTCCGGCTCGGCCGTGGGCATTTCGGCGTCGGCATGCCAGACATGGCTGCAGCGCGCGCAGCGGACATTGCGGCCCTGCGGCGGAAAGCTCGTCGCATCGACCTCATAGCGCGTCTGACAGGCCGGGCAGGTTAAAATCATGCCGACGGTAGTCCCCAAAACGTCCCCCTAAGACCCCAAATGTGGCGCAGCGGAGGGGTACGCCGCAAGCAGAGTAACCGAAAGGCCTGAAACACTCGTAACCAAACCCGGCCTTGGTTATGGTCCGGGCGTCATGGTTCGCTTTGAAAACGTTGGGATGCGCTACGGCGCCGGCCCGGAAGTCTTAAGGGATGTCACGTTCGTCCTGGAGGCCGGGTCGTTTACCTTTTTGACCGGCCTGTCGGGGGCGGGCAAGACCACAATTTTGAAGCTGATTTCGATCGCCGAGCCACCCAGCCGCGGCCTCATCACCCTGTTCGGGCACGATCTGGCGACCGCCAAGCGCTCCGCCTTGCCCGCGCTAAGGCGCCGGATTGGCGTCGTTTTTCAGGATTTCCGCCTGCTCGACCACCTCTCGGCGTTCGATAATGTCGCACTGCCCCTGCGCATCGCCGGCCGCAAGGAATCCGAATACGCCCGTGACGTCGAAGAACTTTTGGTTTGGGTCGGCCTCGGCGACCGTATGAACGCCGTCCCGCAAACCCTCTCGGGCGGCGAGCAGCAGCGGGTGGCCATTGCCCGCGCCGTGGTCGCCAAACCCGACCTCCTAGTGGCCGACGAGCCGACCGGCAACGTCGACCCCGAGATCGGGGCCCGGCTGATCCGCCTGTTTGCCGAACTGAACCGGCTCGGCACCACGGTCCTGATCGCCACTCACGACCGCGCTCTGGTCGAATCGACGCGGGCGCGGGAAATGCGGTTGGTGGACGGCCGTCTGGTCGAACTGAGGACGCCGCGGCCATGAAAAAACGGCGCATCATGCCCAATTCCAAGGGGGCCGCCCCGCTCGACGTCGTCATCACCGTGATGGCGTTCCTCGCCGCCCTGGCGCTCGGCGCCTCGCTGATCGCCCGCCACGCCGCCGAGAGCTGGAGCGAAGGCCTGTCGGGCAAGATCACGGTCCAGATCCTGCCGGCGAGTACGGGCCCGGCCCGCGACAGCCTCACCGCCGAAACCGACGCTGCCCTGGCAGTGTTGCGCGCCACCCCCGGCATCGTCCACGCCGCGCCGCTGTCGCAAGCCGAACAGCTCAAGCTAGTGCAGCCCTGGCTTGGCGCCGAAGCCCTGGTCGCGGATCTGCCGCTGCCGCAACTGATCGACGCCGATATCGCGCCCGGCTCCGTGCTCGACATCGCAGCGCTGGCGCGTCAGTTGAAAACCGCCGCCCCGCATGCGGTGCTCGACGATCACAGCCACTGGATCAGCCGGCTGCGCGATCTGGCGCAGACCTTGGTGTGGTCGGCCTACGGCATTCTGTTCCTGATTGCGGTGGCGACCGCGTCGATCGTCGCGTTTGCCACCCGCGCCGGACTCGATGCCCACAACGACATGGTCTCGCTGCTGCACCAGATGGGGGCGCAAGCCGGATTCATTTCGCGGGTTTTCGAGGGCCACTATTTTCGCGCCGCGCTGGTCGCAGCCGGGACCGGTGCCGCGTTTGCCGCGGTGGTGTTCCTGACCGCCGGCGGATTGCAGTCGGTGGGTTACGAAGCCGTCCCGTTCCTGCCGCCGCTGGGCTTGAAACCGATCGAGCTCTTATGGCTCATCACGGTGCCGGCCGCAGCTGCGCTCATCGCGCTGTTCACGGCGCGGCTTTCCGTCTTGGCCGCTTTGCGTCAGATTCATTAGCAAATCCTGTGAAATAATCCGTTTTCCGCGTTGTGACATTCGGGGTCTTCACCTCGCCGACGCCGCATTGCATAGTTGCCGGGCTGGAGCGGAGTTCACGGTTGCTGAAGCGTTTGGTCATCACGCTGGTGTTTTTGTACGGAGCCGGCTTCGTCGTGTTCGCGATGGCGCTGCCGACGGCGCCGCGCACCATTGGCGATGTCGACGGCATCGTCGCGCTGACCGGCGGTGGCTCGCGCCTCGACGCCGCGGTGGCGCTGTTTGAATCAGGCAAAGGCGAGCGGCTGTTGATCTCGGGCGTCAACACGCAGACCTCCAGGCGCGACCTGAAGAAGCTGCTGCACGGCAAGAAGCGTTTCGATTGCTGCGCCGATCTCGGCTACGCCGCGGAGAACACATTCGGCAATGCCAAGGAAGCGGCCGCCTGGACCCGCTTCCACCACTTCCGCTCCATCCTGATCGTCACTTCGCGCTATCACATGCCGCGCGCGATCGCCGAATTCCGCGATGTGATGCCGGACGTGAAGCGCATTCCCTATCCCGTCGAAGCCGAAACCGGCAAAGGCAACGCCGGCAAACTGCGCGCCTTGAAGCTGCTCCACAGCGAATACGCCAAGTTCCTCGCCGTGACCTTTTTGACCGCCACCGGTCTTGAGCCGGGTCTTGACCACACCGGGTCAAGCTCCGAGTCTCGCCCCGAAATCTGAGCCAGATCCGCCGTGACCGCCGTCCGTTCCGTCCTCTATATGCTGTTCTTCGTCGCGTTCTCGGCGGTGATGTTCATTGTCGTGCTGCCGCTCTTGGTGCTGCCGCGGATGATGATGGTGCGGGCATCGCAGACCTGGAGCCGGGCGATGTTCTGGGGTCTGAAGGTGATCGCCGGCTGCGGCTACGAGGTGCGCGGCGACATCCCCAAGGGCCCGCATCTGTTTGCCGCCAAGCATATGAGCATGTGGGACACGCTGGCGCTGTTTGCCCTGATCGACGACGTCTGCATCGTGGTCAAGCGCGAGCTGATCAGCATTCCGTTCTATGGCTGGTACATCAACAGGGCCGGCGTCATCGCGGTCGACCGCAAGGCCGGCGCCAGTGCGCTGCGCCAGATGGCGGCCGAAGCCAAAGCGGTGTTCGCGAGCGGACGGGCCGTGGCCATCTTCCCGGAAGGAACCCGCAAGAAACCCGGCGCGGCCACCGACTACAAGCCGGGCGTGGCCGGGCTCTATGCCCAGCTCGGCGTGTCGTGCGTGCCGGTGGCACTGAACTCGGGCCAGTTCTGGACCGGCTTCCTGAAGCGGCCGGGGACCATTGTGATCGAATTCCTGCCCCCGATTCCGGCGGGCTTGAAGCGCAGGGAATTCATGCGCGAACTCGAACAGCGCATCGAGACCGCCACCACGGCGCTGGTTGCCGAAGGCAGCCGGACGCTGCGGCAAGATTAATTTCCGCCTCTGCTGTCGGCGCAGGATCGGTTGTAAACCAGCCGATCGGCAGTTAATTGTTTAACCCGTCCTCGTATGCTGGGGCGGCCCCGTATAGGACCCCGAATGAGCGACATCGCCCACCAGATCTGGGATATGAAATACCGTTTCCGGCAGCCCGACGGCACGCCGATCGACGGCGATGTTGCTGCCAGCTGGGCCCGCGTCGCGCTCGCGGCCAGTCTCGCCGAAGCGCCCGAGCAGCAGCGCGAACAGGCGCTGGCTTTTGCCGAAGCCCTCGCCGGGTATCGCTTCCTGCCGGCAGGACGCATTCTCGCCGGTGCCGGCACCGGCCGCGCGGTGACGCTGTTCAATTGCTTCGTCATGGGCACCATCCCGGATTCGATGGACGGCATCTTCGGGGCGTTGCGCGAAGCGGCGCTGACGCTGCAGCAGGGCGGCGGCATCGGCTACGATTTTTCGACCATCCGTCCCAAAGGCGCCGCCGTCGAAGGCGTCGGTGCCGATGCGTCCGGGCCGGTGTCGTTCATGGATGTGTGGGACGCCATGTGCCGCACCATCATGAGTGCCGGCAGCCGCCGCGGCGCCATGATGGCGACGCTCTTGTGCGATCATCCCGACGTCGAAGATTTCATCGCCGCCAAGCGCCGTCCCGGCCGCTTGCAGATGTTCAATCTCTCGGTGCTGGTGACTGATGCCTTCATGGAAGCGGTCAAGACCGACGCCGATTGGCCGCTCAAATTCGGTGGCCGCGTCTACAAGACCATCAAGGCCCGCGCGCTGTGGGACCGCATCATGCAGTCGACCTACGATTACGCCGAACCCGGCGTGATCTTCATCGACCGCATCAACAACCAAGACAATCTCGGCTATTGCGAAACCATCCGCGCCACCAATCCGTGCGGCGAGCAGCCGTTGCCGCCGTATGGGGCGTGCCTGCTCGGTTCGATCAATCTGGCGCGGCTCGTCAAGCATCCGTTCGAAGAGAATGCCGAGCTCGACATCGCCGAGCTGGAACGGCTGACCGCGACCGCGATCCGCTTGCTCGACAATGTCATCGACGTATCGCGCTTTCCGCTCGAAGCCCAGCGCGCCGAAGCGCACGCCAAGCGCCGCATCGGTCTCGGCGTCACCGGTTTGGCCGATGCGCTGATCTTCTGCCGCCAGCGCTATGGCTCACCCGAAAGCATTGTGCTGATCGAGCGCTGGCTCGAAACCATCGCTCATGCCGCCTATCGCGCTTCGGTCGAACTCGCCAAGCTGAAAGGCCCGTTCCCGCTATTCGATGCCGACGAATATCTGAAGCGGCCGTTCATCCAGCGTTTGCCCGACGATATCCGCGAGGGCATTGCCGAGCACGGCATCCGCAACGGACTTCTCACCTCGATCGCACCGACCGGCACAATTTCGCTCTACGCCGGCAATGTCTCGAGCGGCATCGAGCCGGTGTTCGCCTACAGCTACAACCGCCGCGTCTTGATGCCCGACGGCACGCCGGAAGAGCAGGTGGTGCGCGATTTCGCGGTCACCGCCTTCCGCCAGAAATTCGGCGACACAGCCGAACTGCCCGACTATTTCGTCAGCGCCCAGACGCTCAGCCCCGACGATCACCTCGCGGTGCAGGCGGCGGCACAGAAATACGTCGACTCCTCGATCTCCAAGACCATCAACCTGCCGGAGACGATTTCGTTCGAGGCGTTCAAGGACATCTATATCAAGGCCTACGAATCTGGCTGCAAAGGCTGCACCACCTATCGTCCCAACGACGTCACCGGTTCGGTGCTGACGGTAACGGAAGCCGCCGCGGAGCCTGATGATGATGCGAGCGACGAAACGCCCAAGACCGGCGATATCGTCTACATGCACCGTCCGCTCGACCGGCCCGACGTGCTGATCGGCCAGACCTACAAGATCAAGTGGCTCGATTCCGATCACGCCTTCTACATCACCGTCAACGACGTCGAGAAGAATGGGCGGCGGCGGCCGTTTGAGGTCTTCATCAACTCGAAGAACATGGAAGCCTACGCCTGGACGCTGGCGCTGACGCGGATGATCTCGGCCGTGTTCCGCCGCGGCGGCGACGTCTCGTTCGTGGTCGACGAATTAAAGGCGGTGTTCGATCCGCGCGGCGGCCAATGGATGGGCGGCCATTACGTGCCGTCGCTGCTCGCTGCGATCGGCGAAGTGATTCACCAGCATCTGGTTGCGATCGGCTTCATGGCCGATGCCGGCGATCACCTGGTGCCCGAGCCAAAGATGGCCGCGGTCGCGGCGGAAGGCGCCCCGGCCCGCCATTGCCCGCGCTGCGGCTCGCCCAGCTTCGTCAAACTCGAAGGCTGCGATTCCTGCCTGTCGTGCAGCTATTCCAAGTGCGGGTGATGCGGCTACACTGATCAGGCATGAAATATTCCAGCCGATTCTTCCTCTACGCGCCGCTCGGTGTGTTCCTGCTTTTGTGCGTCGCGGCCGGTGTGCATTGGTGGCTGCTGGCCTCGGCGCTGTCGAGCCGCCTTGCGGCCGTCAACGGACACGCAGTGATGCCGGGCGTCACGGTGTCGTTCGCGACCAAGAAGATCGGCGGCTTTCCGTTCAGTCTCGATACCGAGTTCACCGATTTCGCGGTCGCCGTCGCGACGCCGCATGGTCCGACGCGCTGGCGCTCGGAGAAATTCGCGCTGCATGCGCTGACCTACGGCCGCAACGAGACCATTTTCGAAGCGGCGGGGAAGCAGCGGCTCGAATGGGACGGCGGGCGCTCGCTCAATTTTGCCGTCGGCGCCTTGCGGGCCAGCGCCATCCTGCGCCGCGGCGCGCTTGACCGCTTCGATCTCGATCTCATCGGCTTCGGGTCAAAGGCGTTCATTGCACAGCAGCTGCAGTTGCACGCGCGCCAGGAGGCCGGCGCATTACAGGTGTTCGTCACCACCGATGGCGTTACCAACTGCCGGCGCGCCGCGCTCCGCACTGCCGCAACAGTCGCCAAGGCCGAGGCATTCGGACATCTGCAACGGGCGGAAGAAGCGTGGACCGACGCGATCGCGCGCTGGCGCGCCGCCGGCGGTACCGTCTCCGCCGACAAGCCGGGCCCACTGTCCGCGTTGGCCGCCGAAGATCTGCTGAACCCGGATGCGCTGGCTGAGATCGCCTGTCGTTGATCGCAAATAAATTCCGCAGACTGCATTGCACTTAAGAAGCGGCCGCGCGCTGATTTGGTTTAAGTCGTTGTGATTACGAACGAAAAGAAATCCGAAAAACCCTCTTGAAATCGGAGGGTGGTTTCCCCATTTCCATTACATCCGATGAAGTATGAGACAGCGGCCCGGTCACCCGGGCCGTTTTCGTTTCGGGCGTTTTTCAAAATCCGAAAATCGACGAAGCCCGGAGTCTGTCCAAAACGACCCTGAAATCGCGCTATTTCTTTTTTTCCGCGCGGCCGAAGTTCGGCGAGGCGGTGTCCTGGCCGGCATCGATGATCGAGCGGCGGATGGCGCGGGTGCGGGCGAACAGGTTGAACAGCGTATCGCCGTCGCCCCAGCGGATCGCCCGTTGCAGCGCCGAAAGATCCTCGCCGAAACGGCCGAGCACTTCCAGCACGGCTTCCTTGTTGTTGAGGAAGATGTCGCGCCACATGGTCGGATCGGACGCCGCGATACGGGTGAAGTCGCGAAAGCCGCCGGCGGAGTATTTGATCACTTCGCCTTCGGTGACGTTCTCGAGATCGTCGGCGGTACCGACGATATTGTAGGCGATGAGATGCGGCACATGACTGGTGATCGCCAGCACCAGATCATGGCGGTGGGCGTCCATCACCTCGACATTGCTGCCGAGCGCTTCCCAGAACGCCTTCAGTTTGGCGACGGCCTCTGGATCGGCTTCTTCCGGCGGGGTCAGGATGCACCAGCGCCCGTCGAACAACTCGGCAAAGCCCGCGGTCGGGCCGGATTGTTCGGTACCGGCGATCGGATGGGCCGGAATGAAATGAACGCCTTCCGGCACATACGGACCGACGTCGCGGATCACCGCGCTCTTGACCGAACCGGCATCCGACAGGATGGCGCCGCGCTTCAAGGCCGGTGCGATTTCCTCGGCCAGGGCTTTGAAAGTGCCGACCGGGGTGCACAGAACGACGAGATCGGCGTCCTTCACGCACGCCGCCGGATCGGTATAGAGCGAATCCGCAAAGCCGACGGTGCGGGCGAGATCGATGGTTTCGACGCGATGGGAATAGCCGGCGATATGCCCGGCAAGCCCGGCGCGACGCATCGCGTGGGCCATCGAGGAGCCGATCAAGCCGACGCCCAACAGGGCCACTTTGGCAAACATTGCACTCATTTTCGCGCCATGAACTCGGTCAGCACGTGAATGAATTTCTCGCAGGCGTCGGCCGGACCGACGGTCAGCCGCAAACTCTCGGGCAGGCCGTACGCCGCCATGGCGCGCAGGATCAGGCCATGTTCGCCGAGATATTTGTCGGCCTCGGCCGCGGTCTTGCCCGGCGTGCCGGGAAAGCGGATCAGCAGGAAATTGGTGACGCTGTCATCGACCGCGAGGCCAAGATCGCGGATCGCGGTGGTCAGGCGGTCGCGCCACAGCGTGTTGTGCTCGAGCGCAGCGGTCAGGTGGTCGTGATCGGAGAGCGCCGCCGCGGCCGCGTGCTGCGCCGGGATCGAAACATTGAACGGCATGCGGATGCGGTTCAGCACATCGGCAACCGCCGGCGAAACCAGCGCCCAGCCGACGCGCAGGCCCGCAAGGCCGTAAACCTTCGAGAAGGTGCGGGTCATCACGACATTGTCGTGCTTCAAGGCAAGCGCGATGCCGGCATCGTAATCGTTGCGGCCGACGAATTCGGCGTAAGCGGCGTCGAGCACCAAGAGCGTATTGGGCGACAGGCCGGCGTGCAGGCGCTGCACTTCGTCGAGCGACAGATAGGTGCCGGTCGGATTGGCCGGATTGGCGAGATAAACGAGCTTGGTCCTCGGCGTGACGGCGGCCAGCATGGCGTCGACGTCGATGCGGCGGTCTTTTTCCTTGACCGAAACCGGCACCCCCGAATTGGCCAGGGCGGCGATCTTGTAAACGAGGAAAGAATGCTCACTGAACAGGACTTCGTCGCCGGGCTGCACATAAGCGTTGGCGATCAAGGTCAGAAGCTCGTCGGAGCCGTTGCCGCAGACGATGCGGGCGGGATCGAGCCCGAACGCCGCGCCGACTGCTTGGCGCAGGATTGCGGCCGAACCTTCCGGATAAACCGAGACATCGGACGTCGCAGCGGTATAGGCGGCGAGCCCTTTGGGGCTGGGCCCCAGCGCCCCTTCGTTGGACGACAGCTTGATCGGCGCAGCGACACCCGGCACCGAGGCGCGGCCGCCGACATAAGGCGCAATATCCAGAACGCCGGGCTTGGGCTCAAAGGCCATTTCTTTCTCCTTTGCAGCCTTCCTGATAAGGCTCTGCGCCGCCAAAATCAAAACCGGTTTGATTGACACCGGGTCGCCTTGGCCTTAGCTAGCCCGCCCGGCTCGTGTCCGGTGGAGAGGTTTCGTTGTCCGATCCCATCTTCCTGCGTCCTTTGACCGCCCCGGACGCCGATCGCGGCGAAGTGGTCGAGTTCGGGCCGGATAAGGCCCTGACGCTCGATTGCGGCCGGACTCTCACCAGCTGGCGGCTGGCCTTCAAGACCTACGGGAAATTGAATGCGGCGCGCTCCAACGCGATCCTGATCTGCCATGCCTTGACCGGCGACCAATTCGTCGCATCGGCGCATCCCGTCACCGGCAAGCCCGGGTGGTGGGAGACCATGGTGGGCCCCGGCAAGCCGATCGATACCGACCGCTTTTTTGTTATCGCCTCCAACGTTCTCGGCGGCTGCATGGGTTCGAGCGGACCGGCCGAAGTCAATCCCGAAACCGGCAAGCCTTACGGCCTCGATTTTCCGCTCGTCACCATCCGCGACATGGTGCGGGCGCAGACTTTTATGATCGATCATCTCGGCGTCGACCGGCTGATGTGCGTGATGGGCGGTTCGATGGGCGGCATGCAGGCGTTGCAGTGGACCGTCAGTCACCCCGAACGGGTGGTGGCGGCGATGCCGATCGCCTGCGCGGCGCGCCATTCGGCCCAGAACATTGCGTTCCATGAAGTCGGACGCCAGGCGATCATGGCGGATCCCGAGTGGCATGGCGGCGCGTACTACGAGCACGACACCCAGCCCTCGAAGGGTCTCGCGGTGGCCCGCATGGCGGCCCACATCACCTATCTGTCGGAACCGGCTTTGCAGCGCAAATTCGGCCGCAATCTGCAGAAGGCCGGCGGCATCAGCTTCGCGTTTGCGCCCGATTTCCAGGTCGAATCCTATCTGCACCATCAAGGTTCGGCGTTCGTCGACCGCTTCGACGCCAACTCCTATCTCTACATCACTCGCGCCACCGACTATTTTGACATCGCGGCCGATTACGGCGGCGTGCTGGCGGAAGCGTTCCGCGGCTGCAAGACCCGGTTCTGCCTGATTTCCTTCACCAGCGACTGGCTTTATCCGACGCACGAGAACAAGCGCATCGCCCACGCGCTCAACGCGGCGGCGGCCAATGTCAGTTTCGTCGAGATCGAAAGCGACCGCGGCCACGATGCTTTCCTGCTCAACGAGCCGCAGATGTTCGCGACGGTGCGCGGCTTCATCAATGCGGTGGCCGGCAGCGAAGGCGTAGCACCATGAGCCTGCGCTCCGATCTTGCCGCCATCGCCGGGCTGATTCCGCAGAACGCCCGCGTGCTCGATGTCGGTTGCGGTGACGGCGCCTTGCTCGAATATCTGAGCGAAACCAAAAACGTCGACGGCCGCGGCCTGGAACTGTCGCAACAGAAGGTCAACGCCAGCGTGGCGCGCGGCCTGCCGGTGATCCAGGGCGATGCCGACACCGATCTCGGCGAATACCCGTCGCAAGTGTTCGACGTGGTGATCCTGAGCCTGACCATCCAGGCAACGCGCAATCCCAGGGCCGTGCTCAGCGAGATGCTGCGGATCGGCCGGCGGACCATCGTCTCGCTGCCGAATTTCGGTCACTGGCACATCCGGCTGGGCCTGCTCGCTCAAGGACGCATGCCGCGCAACAAGACGCTCGACAACGAGTGGTACGACACGCCCAACATTCATCTGTGCACCATCGCCGATTTCGTCGATCTCGCCGAAACCTGCGGTGCTGAAATCGAACAGGCGTTTGCATTGACCCCGACCGGACGCACCAAGCCGATGAGCCCGCGGTCCTGGGGCCCCAATCTCTTGGCCGAAGCGGCGATCTTTCTGCTGCGCGGCAATCACTGAAACGGAAGGCGCTGAAAAACGGAAGGAGCGGCTGTTGCGGCAGCCGCTCCTCACCCGTCGGTGGCTTTGTCGGATGACGGCAGGGGGTTGCCGTCACGCGATCACGTCACAAGGGGTACGCCCGTTTTCTCCCCTCGGGAACAACCGCCAGCAGCATGGCTGCCCGGCGGCGGAAACTGGCGCAGAAACTCCGCCAATTTCATATTCAAGTCAAAGACTTACGTTTATCATTCCCCAAGGGAGCTATTTGCATACGGGCTATGCAAATTGCACCTTAGCGGGCGGCAGCTTAGTTCTTGCCGAGGAGCTGCAGCGCTTTGCTGTAGTGGGCGACGCCCGCGGTATACATCTGCGAGCCGCAATAGGAACGGCCGGCCGACGCCTGCTGGCGCGCCTGATCCGTCGAGGTGCTGGGCTGAGCGGCTTCGAGAGCGGCCGATACTTGCTTGGCCATCTGGACGCAGTCGGTGAGACGGGCGTCAGCAGCATTGGCGGCAGGGGCAAGAGCGAGCGTCGAAAGCGCAACCAGTGCAAATGCGAGTTTCATGAGTTTCCTCCTTAACAGGGTCCGGTAATCCGGATGTGGTCGTTGACTGGCAACTATTGTAGCCCTTTCTGATTCACAGTTTTGCGAGGTCTGCTGTTCGAAAATTGCGCGGCTGCGAGAAAAGCCAGGTTTATAAGGATTTTTTTGACGTCGCCGGTTTGATGCCCGCGCCGCGCATGGCGGTCTTGCAGAGGCTGCAGCGATCCCTCAATACCGCATTCACAAAGGAGTGATTGTGTGTCAACCGGGGAATGTCGTGGCCGGGCGCAATGCCGCTTTCGCTTTCGCGGGTGCCTTGCGCAGCGCGCGTCCATAGAGCGACTTCGACGCTTCCACCAAATGCACACCAGCGACGCCGGGACAAAGACGGCGGCCAAGCCGTTCGAAGCCATCGCCAAGGCGCGCCATGCGACGGCCCGCGAACGGCGGCAGATAAAGCGCGCGGTCCCATTTCACCGGTTCGAACAGCGTATCGGTGAGAAGGCCGGCAAGCTCGCTCTTGTGGAACGGTCTGCCGCAAGCAAAAGGCGATGCTTCGAGCTGCGCCCACAGGCTGGCGCGATTGGGCGTCACCAGAAGGACGCGTCCTTCCGGCGCCAGCACGCGCCAAAGCTGCCGTAACAGAACGCGCGCCGCGTCGGCACCTTCCAATCCGTGCACCACCAGGATGCGATCGAACACGGCATCGGCGAACGGCAGAACGTCCTCGTCGCCCAGCACTGCCAGCTGCCGGTTGGCGGGCCATGCGGTGACGCCGGTGCGCGCTGGCATCATCGCAACCACCCGCTCCGCTTCGGGCAGCCAGGATTTGAGGTAGGGTGGGGCAAAGCCGTAGCCGAGCACGCGCAAGCCCCGGCAATGCGGCCAGAATTCCTTGAGGCGGTGGCAGATCTGCCGCCGGGCGGCCCGGCCCAGCGCCGACTCGTAGAAATCGGAGAGCTCGCCTGCGTCCAGCTGCATGACAGGAGGCTTAAGCCGATCCGGCCCAGGGTTCAATGCGGGGCGCAGGACTGATAAGAATCGTTCCAGAGGAGTTCGCCATGACCGCACTCGAAATCACCGTCATCCCCTGCCTTCAGGACAATTACGCCTACCTCGTCCGCGCCGGGGACTTGTGCGCCGTCATCGATCCGGCGGAGGTCGGGCCGGTAGAGGCCGTGCTGAAGGCCAGCGGGACCCGCCTGACCCACATTCTCAACACCCACCACCACTGGGACCATTCCGGCGGCAACCGGGAGCTGAAGGCCGCCTACGACGCCGAGGTGGTCGGTCCGGAGAAGGATCGCACCCGCATTCCGGCGATCGATACCGGCGTGGATGAGAACGGCTGGCAGTTCGGCGATTTCAAGGTCCAGGTGCTGGAGGTCCCGGCCCACACCCGCGGCGCCGTCGCTTACGTGTTTGGCGATGCCGTATTCACCGGCGACACCATGTTCGTGATGGGCTGCGGTCGTCTGTTCGAAGGTTCGGCGGAAATGATGCACGCGAGCCTTGCCAAAATCGCCGCCTTGCCCGACGACACCAAGGTCTATTGCGGCCACGAATACACCCTCGCCAACGCGCGCTTTGCGTTGAGCGTGGAACCGGGCAACGCCGCCTTGCAGCAGCGCTTCAAGGAGATCGAAGTGCTGCGGAACGACGGCAAATTCTCGGTGCCTTCGACCATTGCGCTTGAAAAGGCCACCAATCCATTCCTGCGGACGAACTCAGCCGAAATTCGCGCCAATCTCGGCATGGCAAAGGCCGACGACGTCGCCGTGTTCGCGGAAATCCGCAGGCGGAAGGATAATTTCTAGAGTCATGCGCCACGCACGCAGGGTTGGCGTGGCGGCTGCGTGCGAGGCGTCAGCGTAAAGTGAATTCGCCGACGATCGAGCCGAACTGCAGGATGGTCGCGGTCAGCACGAAGGCGTGCCAGATGGCGCGATGATAGGGGATGCGTTCCCAGACGTAGAAGATCACGCCGGCCGAATAGACGATGCCGCCGGCCATCAACAGCCAGAAATTGACGTGGGCAAGCGACAGCGACAGCGGCTGGATCACCGTGACGATCACCCAGCCCATGGCGAGATAAAGCCCGAGCGACAGCCATTCGAAGCGGCGCGGCCAAACCAGCTTCATCACCACGCCGAAGGTCGCGCACAGCCAGACCACGGTGAGGATGATCGTCCCCGACGTCGCGCCCAGCCGGTTGACGGCGAACGGCGTATAGGTCGCCGCGATCATGATGAAGATGGCGGAATGATCGAGACGCCTCAGGATCGTCTTCGACGGGCGCGAATGCGGCGTCATGTTGTAGGCGGCAGAGCAGCCGATCATCGCCAAGAGGCCGAGGCAGTAGATCGAGACCGAGACCAGCACACTCATGCCGGTGACATGCCAGAGCAGCCACAACGAGGCGTTGATCGCGAACAGGATGCCGGCGACGTGCACGATGTTGTCGGCCAACTGCTCGTGCTGGGTGTAAAGGCGATGGACCCGTTCGACCGTTTTGTTCATGCATCTGCTCCTGGAACGCCGAGGCTCCCAGTATTCCATGGCAATTGCGGGGCACAAGGCGCGCCCGCCATCAATTGCAGGCCGTTAATCTTCCTTTGGCGGCGGAACCGGCCGGCGCCGGATGAAAGCTTCGAGCTTCTTGGAGATCTGCGGAATGTGGAACTCGCGGTCCCACACCACCGCCGCTTCGGCAAGAATGGCGACGCGCGCCTCTTCCGGAAGCTCCGCCCAGTGAATCAGCAGCGCCGCGCCGAGCCGGCGGACATATGCCTCGTCCTCGGAAGGATATTTGAAGACGTACTGGTCTGGCTTCTTCACGAATTTAAACCTTTTGCAGTCGTCCGGCGCTGCTCCGGAGCGCCGACGGGCGGTCTATCAAGCCCTTCCGGGGTCCGCCGTCAAGCACGCGCCGCGACCAAATTCGCGGCCGGGCAGAATTCCTACGCGCGCGCTTTGCCGCGTGGCATGCTAGAAGACCGCCTGCCTTCCATGGGGGAATCAAAATGCGCCTTGTGACCGCCCTTCTCGCCGCTGCCGTGTTTGCCGCCGCCGCTCCGGCGCAACCCCAAGCCAAGTTCGAAACCAGCATGGGCACCGTCGTGGTGGCTCTGGAGAAGGACAAGGCGCCCAAGACCGTCGCCAACTTCATCCGCTATGCCAAGCAGGGCCTTTACAACAATACCGTGATCTACCGCATCGTGCCCGGCTATGTGATCCAGACCGGCTCGTTCGGCGCCGACCTCAAATGGCGCCCCACCGCCAACCCGATTCCGCTCGAAACCGCGAACGGGCTGTCGAACAAGCGCGGCACGGTGGCGATGGCGCGCGAAACCAAGCCGACCAACTCCGCCAAAGCCGAGTTTTTCTTTAACCTTGCCGATACCAACGCCAAGGCGCTCGATCCCAAGCCGGAGGACGCCCCCAACACCACCGGCTTTGCGGTGTTCGGCAAGGTGATCAGCGGCCAGGAAGTGCTCGACGCCATCGCCCTGGTGCCGCTCGGCGGCATGAAAGGCTCGTTCCCGACCGCCTATCCGATGAAGCCGATCGTCATCAAGAAGGTGACTGTCAAAGAGGTCGCAACTCCGGCGCCCGAGCCGGTTGCACCGGCGGCGGACCCGGCCGCGCCCGCTACGCCGTAGACTAGTCTGCAGCCATTCCGAATCGGAACGCTGGCTCTCTGCCGGCGGAATTTCTGCATACGGCAACCGCCGCGCTAGGCTCGACGCACTCTGGAGTGCCCCATGAAACTTGCCGCCGCGCTTGCCGCGCTTTTCGCCCTGAGCCCCTGTGTTGCTGCCGAGGCGCCGGTGACGGTGATGGTGGTCGGGGTGTTCCATATGAGCAATCCCGGCCACGACATGCACAACGTCGCCGCCGACGACGTGCTGGCGCCCAAGCGGCAGGACGAGATTGCCGCCGTCGCCGAGGCGCTGAACCGCTTCAAGCCCACGCTGGTGGCGGTCGAATGGCCGGCCGACAAAGCCGATCAGCGCTACGGCCAATACCGCGCCGGGACATTGCCGCCGAGCCGCGATGAATCGGTGCAGATCGGCTTTCGTCTTGCGGCCAAGGCCGGTCTCGATCATGTCGCCGGCATCGATGTGCTGACAGACTTTCCCTATGAAGCGGTCGACGCCTATGCCAAGGCGCATGGGCAAAAGGCGTTTCTCGACGGCCTCTGGAAGGACGGTCAGGCTCGGGTCGATGCGATCAATGCCACGCTGACAAGCCACACGATCGGCGCCACGCTGCACTTCCTCAACGAGCCCGAGCGAATCGCGCGCGACCATGACTTCTATCGCACCATGCTGCGCGTCGGCGGCGGCAACGAGCAGCCCGGCGTCGCTCTTCTGACGGCGTGGTACGACCGCAATTTCCGCATCTGCGCCAATCTCGTGCAGCAGGCCAAGCCGGGCGACCGCGTGGTCGTAGTGTACGGCGCCGGTCACGCCTTCCTGCTGCGCCAGTGCTTCGCCGAGTTGCCCGGCTACCGACTGGTCGAGGCCGACGACTTCCTGCCGCAGTGATTTATCGTTCCGACTTTTCAGGCGGATCCGTGCCGCGAACGCGGAACGCCAGCGCCAGCACGTCGACATCTGCTTTCAGAAGGTCGAGGTCGAGTGTCATCTCGCGGACGACCTGGTTTTTCTTGGCGAAGTCTTCCGAGGCTTCGAGCGCCATTTGGCGTTCCGTCACCCCGCCGCGGCTGGTGACGAAAAATCTGGCGCCCTGCCAAGCGATGCGGCCGCGCTCGGTGTCGCGCGCAAATTTCTTCTCGGCATAGAGCCGGAGTGATTTGCGATAGGTTTCCAACAATTCGCCGTCTGACAATTGGATCATGGCGTCAGCGGTGATTTCCATGGCGTCCTCCATACCAATGACATCGTGAGAACAATAAGAGAACATTTTCGCGGTACTGCGGCGGAAATGTCGCGAAGTTTGTCCGGGGCTGGCGCGCCGGCTCGGGACGGCTTAGGACGGATCGCCAAACAACGGAGTGCGTTCATGAAATCCGAGGCTTGGCTGAGTGCGCTGGACGAACGTCTGGCGGCGCAACTGAAATTCCTACTCGCGGCGGATCGGCTGAAAGAGGTCTATCGCGCCTGCAAGGTGACCAGCGGGGCGCGGTTCGAGAATTCGGCGGAGCATTCCTGGCATCTGACGCTGTTCGCGCTGGTGCTGAAGGAATACGCGGTCGCCCCCATCGATATCGCCCGCGTGGTGCAGATGCTGGTGCTGCACGATCTCATCGAATACGAGTGTGGCGACACGCCGATCTTCGCCGCCGCGGCCGCCACCCAAGCCGACCGCGAACAGAAAGCCGCCGATGTCGTGTTCGGCCGGTTGCCCGAGGACCAGAACCAAGAACTGCGGGCGGTCTGGGAAGAGTTTGAAGCCGCCGAAACGGCGGACGCCAAGTTCGCCAAGGCGCTCGACCGGCTGCAGCCGATCCTGCAGAACCACGCCGTCGGCGGCGGCAGCTGGATCGCCTATGACGTCGATATCGAACGCGAGCGGGCCCTGACCAACAAGATCGACAAAGGCTCGCCGACGCTGTGGGCCGCCGCCAACGCCGTGTTCGAAGATGCGGTCAAGTGCGGCTGGATGAAGAAGGCACCATAAAAAAGGGCGCCCCCGAAGGAGCGCCCCAGTTCTCTCTGGAGGAGAGGTTTAGCCGTGGACCGTTTCGCCGTGGAGGTTGATGTCGAGACCCTCGACTTCGACTTCCGGCGACACGCGCAGGCCGATCACGAGATCGATCAGCTTCAGGATGATGAAGGTGACGATGCCCGAGTAGAGGAACACAGCCAGGATATCGATGCCCTGGATGCCGAGCTGGGCGACGTTGCCGTCGTAGAGCCAGCCCTTGCCGAGCGAGTTGATCGCGTTCTTGGCGAACACACCGGTCAGGATGGCGCCGAGCGCACCGCCGACACCGTGCACGCCCCAGGCGTCGAGCGCATCGTCGTAACCGATCCACTTCTTCACCCACACCGACGAGGTGTAGCAGACCGCGCCCGCGGCGAGGCCGATGAAGAAGGCGCCGGTGGCATCGACGAAACCGGACGCCGGAGTGATGGCGACGAGACCGGCGACGGCACCCGAAATCAGGCCGAGGACCGACGGCTTCTTGGCAATCAGCCATTCGATGAACGACCAGGAAAGCGCCGCCGTCGCGGTGGCGATCTGGGTGGCAGCGGCCGCCATGCCGGCATTGACGTTCGAGGTCACGGCCGAACCGGCGTTGAAGCCGAACCAGCCGACCCACAACAGCGACGCGCCGATGACCGACAGGACGAGGTTGTGCGGCGCCATGTTCTCGGTGCCGTAGCCCTTGCGCTTGCCGAGCACCAAGCAGGTGACGAGCGCCGCGGTACCGGCATTCAGATGCACGACCGAACCGCCGGCGTAGTCGAGAGCACCCTTGGCGCCGAGCCAGCCGCCGCCCCAAACCCAGTGTGCGACCGGGCAATACACGAAGATCAGCCACAGGCCCATGAACCACAGAAAGGCGGAATACTTCATGCGGTCGGCGAGGGCGCCGGCGATCAGCGCGGGCGTGATGATCGCGAAGGTCATCTGGAAGAACATGTAGACCGATTCCGGAATCGTCCCGGCCAGGGCGGTCTGCGAATTCAGCGTCATGTTCTTGAGGAACAGATTGTCGAAGCCGCCGATCAACTGGTTGAGACCGGCATCGGGATTGTTCGTGAAGGCGATCGAGTAACCGATGATGTACCACAGCACCGTCATCAGGCAGGTAGCGCCGAAGCTTTGTGCCATCGTCGCCAGGACGTTCTTGCGCCGGACCATGCCGCCGTAGAACAGGGCAAGACCCGGGATGGTCATCAACAGAACCAGCGCGCTGGAAGTGAGCATCCAGGCGGTATCGCCGGTATCGATCTTCGGACCCGCGGCAAAGGCGGCGCCCGACATGGCAACGAGGGCTGCCATTCCCGCAAGCGCACCATGCGCCAGCTTCTTCATGTTCGATCCTTTCATGACTGTAGTTCCCCTAATCGATCCCAAGATCGCGGCCCGCCCTAGAGGGCGTCGCCGTCGGTTTCGCCGGTGCGGATGCGCACGACCTGCTCGAGCGGCGTGACAAAAATCTTGCCGTCGCCGATCTGGCCCGTCTTGGCTTTGCTGGTGATGGCATCGAGTACGGCGGCCGCCATTTCGGACTTCACCGCCACTTCGATTTTCAACTTGGGCAGGAAACTGACGGCGTATTCAGCGCCGCGATAGATCTCCGTGTGCCCCTTCTGGCGCCCATACCCCTTCACTTCGGTGACCGTCATCCCTTGCACGCCCAGGGCCGAGAGCTGCTCGCGCACCTCGTCCAGTTTGAAGGGCTTGATGATCGCCATGATCAGTTTCATCGCTCAGTCCCGCTGTTAAGCCTCGTCCTTTCCTCTTCATCAAGAACTGTGCCGACTCGGTGCGCAGACCTAACCGGTTGTTTTTGGTTGAGAAAATGTCACACGACAGGAAGTTGCCGTTGGATTCTAGACGGTATGTGCCTAATTTCTGCCCTGCGGCCAAATGGTGTCTAATAAATAGGCATTGACGAACCGTGCGGCGGCGTGAGAATCGGAATCATGGATGCAGATGTGATCATCGGTGGCGGCGGTTTTGTCGGCCTCAGCCTGGCGCTGGCGCTGGCCTGCAAGGGGCTGTCCGTGGCGGTGGCCGATCCGGTAACCCCCGCGGCGGCGGCCGAAGCGGCTTTCGACGGCCGGGTTTCCGCCTTGTCTTACGCGACCTTGCGCATGTTTCGCCGCCTCGGCGTGTGGGACGATCTCGCGCCCGAGGCGCAGCCGATCGAGCAGATTCTGGTGACCGATGCGGCCTTGGGCCGCCCGCCGTCGCCGTTCTCGCTGCATTTCGACAGTGAGGAGATCGGCGGTCCGCTCGGTGCCATTGCCGAAAATCGCGCCATCCGCCGCGCCCTCTACGCCGCCGTCGCCCGCCAGGGCAGCATCCGCCTGATCGCACCCGCTGCGGTGAGGGCCTGCACGGCGGAGGCTTCCAAGATTACCGCGCGCCTGGCCGACGGCACCACGCTCTCCGCCCCGTTGCTGGTGGCGGCTGATGGACGGGACTCCCGCCTGCGCGAGGAAATGGGGATCGGCACGGTCGGCTGGTCCTATGGCCAGAACGGCATCGTCACGACCGTCAGCCATGAAAAGCCGCACAACGGCACGGCCTATGAGCATTTCCTGCCGTCGGGCCCGTTCGCGATCCTGCCGCTGACCGGCAATCGCTTGTCGTTGGTGTGGACCGAGAAAACGGCCGATGCCGCCCGTTTTATGCGTCTCGAACCCGAGGCCTTCCTCGCCGAGATCGCGCGCCGCTTCGGCGATCATCTGGGGGCGATTACCCAGGACGGTCCGCGCTGGAGCTATCCGTTGCGTTTCCATCTATCCCGCGACTATGTGCGGCCGCGCTTTGCCCTCGCCGGCGATGCCGCGCATGGCATTCATCCGATTGCCGGGCAGGGGCTCAATCTCGGTTTGCGCGATGTTGCGGCCTTGGCCGATGTCATCACCGACGCCGCCGAGCTTGGCCGCGATGTCGGTACGCTCGATGTGTTGAAGGCCTACGAACGCTGGCGGCGCTTCGATTCCTTCGCCATGGGTCTCACCATGGATGCCTTCAATCGGTTGTTCTCCAACGACGTCGCACCTCTCAGGATGGCGCGCGATCTCGGCATGGGGGTGGTCGATAAAATCGCCCCGCTGCGCCGTTACTTCATGCGCGAAGCCGGCGGTGATGTCGGCAAACTGCCGAGTTTGATGCAGGCATAAAGCGCTTTCAGGAAAAGTGGGAACCGGTTTTCCGTCCGAAAGCGCGACAAACTTAGATTAATTCAGACGTCCGTCCCGCCGACGCGCAGCCAGCGCAGCGGGCAGGTCGCGATAAAAGCCGCGCGCGATATCACCGATCTTTTCGGCGCGCACCTGTTCGGCTTCGTCGCGTGTGGGGTACCAGACGCCTTCGAACGAAAAGCGCGTCACCGGCGTGCCGGTACGAGGATCTTTGTCCTTGATCTCGACGATCGCCTCGACCTGCTCACCCGCCACTTCCAAGGTGTGGCGGACATGGGCGCCCGAATCGCGGCGGTCCTCCCATTGGCGGATGATGCGGTCGCGGTTGTCCTGATCGAATCGCTTGAACGCAGCCGTCAGCCGCGGCCACAGCCAGTACAACACGATACCGGCGAGCGTGATCAGGGCGACGGAGGTCAGGTTCCAGAACATGTCCTGGAAATATAGGCGGACGCGCGCATTTCAAGAAGCCGCGAAACTGTTCGGGCAAAACCGTCACTTTCGGGGAACAGTGCGTCGGGCGCCGCTGCCGCGGAACAAAACAGGCGCACCCCGCGGTCGTACAGGATGTCGATCAGGACCTGGAAACGCTTGGCGGCTTCGCGCGAGGTGGGTCCGAATACCGGAATGGCGTCGATCACCAGCGTTTGGAAGGCACCGGCCAGCGCCAGGTAATCGGCCGGACCGAGCGGGCGTTCGCACAATTCAGTAAAGGAAAACCGCGCCGCGCCTCTCACGGCGCGCGGGATCGCCAGCCGGCGGCCGAGGACGGTCAGCGAGGTGGCATGCGCGTGATGGCCGCCGAGGCTCGCCCAGACCGCATCCATTGCGGCCGCGGCCTCGGGGCCGGTTTGATAAGCCTCGCCGGCAAAGGCGCGGCGATGGTCGCTGCCGGCCAGATGCACCACATCCAGCCGGGCCTTCAGAATGGCAATGAAGGGAAGGAAAAGCTGCCGGTTGAGGCCATGCTGATAGAGCCGGTCGGGCGGCGTGTTGGAGGTGGCAACAATCACCGTGCCGCGCGCCAACAGATGATCGAACAAGCGTCCGAGGATCATGGCGTCGGCCACATCCTCGACCTGGAATTCGTCGAAGCACAACAGGCGGTGCTCCAGCCGTTTGGCGGCCTCGGGCAGGGGATCGCGGATGTTTTCGCGCTTGCGCAGGTCATGCAGCAAAGCATGCACTTCGGCCATGAAGTCGTTGAAGTGGACGCGCCGCTTCGGCGTCACCTCCGCTGCCGCGAAGAACATATCCATCAGCATCGACTTGCCGCGGCCGACACCGCCCCACAGATAAAGGCCGCGCGGCGGCACATTGCGGCGGAAGAAACCCGGGCGCCATTCGGCGACATCATAGGCAAGCCGGTCGAGCCGCTCGGCGGCGGCTTCCTGGCGCGGATCGGGCGTGATGGTGCCGTCCGCGGCCAAGGCGCGATACTGCGAGAGAACGCTCATAAGGCTTTGATGGCCTCGCTCAAGGCAACCGTGCGGCGGGCGGTTTCGGCGTGCAGGCGTTCCACCATGCACCCATCGACCAAGAGCGCGCCTTTGCCCTTGTTTTCGGGGGCGTCGAAGGCCGCAATGATATGGCGTGCCGCCTCCACCTCGTCGGCGCTGGGGCCGAAGGCGTCGTTGGCGGGGCCGATCTGGCTGGGATGGATCACCGTCTTGCCGTCGAAACCGAAACTGCGTCCTTGGGCGCATTGCGCCGCAAACCCTTCGGCGTCGGCAATGTCGTTGTAGACGCCGTCGATGATCGCAAGACCGTGACAGCGCGCAGACAGCACGACGAACGTCAGTGCGGCCGCAATGTTGGTGCGGTCCGGCGTATGGCGGCCGCCCATCTCCTTGATGAGATCGTTGGTACCTATGACGAAGCCCGTCAACCGTCCGCCGGCTTCGGCAATGCCGTTGACGTCCATGATGGCGCGGGGCGTTTCGATCATCGCCCATAGCGCCAGGCCCCCCGCATCGGCGGCGTGGCAGAGGCGCTGATCGGCACGGTGAATGTCGCGCGCCGAAGCGACTTTCGGAATCAAGATGGCATCGGGTCGGACGGCGGCGACGGCCAACAAATCGCGATCGCCCCAATCGCTGTCGAGTGAATTGATCCGCACGATGACTTCGCGCTTGCCGAACCCGCCGCGCATCGCGGCGCAAACAGCATCGCGGGCCGCGTCCTTGGCTTCGGGGGCGACGGCATCCTCGAGATCGAGGATCAACGCATCGGCCGGCAGTGTCTTGGCTTTCTCCAATGCGCGCGCATTGGAGCCCGGCATGTACAAAACGCTCCGCCGTGGCCGGATCATCAATCCTCCGCACTGACCAGCCCGCGATTGAGCAGGCATTCGGCAATCTGCACGGCATTGAGGGCCGCGCCTTTGCGCAGATTATCCGAAACCACCCACAGTGACAGCCCATGTTCGACGGTGGGGTCCTTGCGGATGCGGCTGATGTAGGTGGCGTCTTCGCCGGCACATTCCACCGGCGTTACGTAACCGCCGTCCTCATGCTTGTCGACCACCAGGCATCCGGGCGCCTCGCGCAGGATGGCGCGGGCGCGCTGGGCCGTGACGGGCTTTTCGAATTCGAGGTTGACCGCCTCGGAATGACCGATGAACACCGGCACGCGGACGCAGGTCGCAGTCACCTGGATATCGGGATCGAGGATCTTCTGCACCTCGACCATCATCTTCCATTCTTCCTTGGTGTAACCGGAATCGAGGAAGTCATCGATGTGCGGGATGACGTTGAAAGCGATCTGCTTGGTGAAATGTTCGATCTCGATCGGATCGGCGACGAATACGGATCGGGTCTGGCGGAAGAGCTCGTCCATGGCGTCCTTGCCGGCGCCCGACACCGATTGATAGGTCGATACCACGACCCGCTTGATGGTCGCTTCGTCGTGCAGCGGCTTCAGCGCGACGACGAGCTGGGCGGTGGAGCAGTTGGGATTGGCGATGATGCCTTTCTTGACGCCCGCATCGAGCACGCTCGCATTCACTTCCGGCACGATCAGCGGCACGTCGCGATCCATGCGCCAGGTCGACGAATTGTCGATGACGAACGGCACGTCCTTGGCAATTTTGGGCGCCCATTCCTTGGAGACCGCCCCGCCGGCGCTCATCAGGACGATGTCGGTGCCCTTGAAATCGTAGTGTTCGAGCGCATGCACCTTGAGCACGCCGTCGCCGAACGAGACCTCGACCCCGACCGAGCGGTTCGAGGCCAGCGCGACCACTTCGCCGGCGGGGAACTGGCGCTCCTTGAGCACGCTCAGCATCTCGCGTCCGACATTTCCGGTCGCGCCGACAACGGCGACTTTGATGGCCATGGGATTTCGTCCTCGTTTTGCAGATGCTTACTAGAGCGCTTTCAGGAAAAGTGGAAACCGGTTTTCCGTCCGAAAGCGGGATAACGCCTAAGAGCGCGCTTTCAGGGATGTGGAAACCGGATTCCGCCCCGAATCTCGCCGTTGCGCGGCAGGCGCGCGGGAAT
>JAHFQC010000017.1:52740-72473 GCA_023259375.1 Alphaproteobacteria bacterium | reverse complement strand
GGTCGGCCGCATCTGCGTTTCGCCGAGCGACATCACAGGGGATTCGAGCGGCGATCCGCCCGCTTCCCATACGCCGCGCTTCACATGATCGGCGATCGCGCGCAGATGGGCGTTGCACGGCGTCAGTTCCGACCAGGTGTTGCAGATGCCGATGACCGGCCGGCCGTCGAACAAATCGTCGGGCAAGCCTTCGCTTTTCATCCAACTTCTGTGGATGAAGCCGTCGCGGTCCGCCCGTCCGTAGGCGTCCCGGCTGCGCAATTTTGGCTTGTCAGCCGTCATGGTACCCCTTCGAAGCGGCCGCTCCCTGGTCTTCTTTATTTATATGATAAATATAGCGCCCAATCGGGAATGCCGCAAGTTCTGCGGCCTGCGAAGAGCGAAATCGGTCTGTCGTTACGCCGTACGGCGGTCCCAGCGATGGGCGCGCAAGGCCTTCATCAAATCCGGCGGCAGCGGGCCTTTGTCCGACAGCGCCAGATTGGCATCGACGTGCGCCAGGGCGCGCATACCAACGATGAGGGTTGAGACGGTCGGTTCGCTCAAAATGAAGCGCAGCGCCATGTCCGGCAGGCTCATGCCTTCGGGCAGAAGCTCTTTCAGGGCCGCGATGCGCGGCAGGGTCTTAGCCAGATTGTCGGCGTTGAAATAGCGGGCGCGCCAATCCCCGGCGGGGAAGGTCGTTGCCGCGGTCATTTTGCCGCCGAGGCTGCCTTCGTCCAGCGGCACGCGGGCAATGACGCCGACCTGGTGCTTGCGGCAGGCGGGGAACAGTTCGTCCTCCGGCGCCTGGTCGAAAATGTTGTAGATGACTTGCACGCTGTCGATCAGACCGGTCTCGATCGCGGCCACACCGTTTTCCGGCTGCCAGCGGTTGAGGCTGAGACCGAAAGCCTTGATGCGCCCGGACTGCTTCAATTCGGCGACGGTATCCTGCCATTCGGCTTCGCGCGCCCAGGCGTCCTCCCAAACGTGGAACTGCAACAGGTCGATGGGGCGGCCGAACGAATCGGAGATCTTTGCGGCGTATTCCAGAACGTGCGCGCGCGGAAAGATCTGATGCAGTTTGTTGGTCGGCTTGCTCGGCCAGGCAAAATCGGCCGGCGGAATCTTGGATGCGAGTACCAACGGCTTTTGCGGATAGCCACTGACCACTTCGCCGATCAGCTTGTCGCTCTTGCCGTCGCCGTAAACGAAGGCACTGTCATAAAACGTGCAGCCGCCTTCGATAGAACGGCGCAGAGCGGATTTGCTGGCATTATCGTCGGAGCCCGACCAACTCCCCATACCCCACAGACCGTGACCGATTTCACTGACATTCAAGCCGCTGTGGCCGAGGGGGCGATACCGCATGCGAGGACTCCCGATAAATGAAACAGACGTGTTTAGCACCGGCTGTGGCCGATGGGCGCGTCTTGTCTGCTTGACTCGCCAAACCAATTTATATGATAAATGACGCATGCAAGGAATGCGTCCGAAAGGCATCCGGGAATCGCCTTAAAGTCGCAACGAAACCCGCCAAGCGGGTGTGATGGATCCAAACGCGGGCAACAGGCCGAAGTGATGGCAGGAACAAATCAAACCGTACCCAAGACCTTCCGCATGCCGGATGGCCGCTCACTTTATATGTATGGCGCATTCGCCGGCGAACCGGCATGGCCGTGGCTGGAGCCGAATCAAGTCCACTCCTATTCGCACCGCCGCTGGCATCCGCTGCGCCGCGAGTGGGTGGTTTATTCGGCCCATCGCCAGTCGCGTACCTATAAGCCGCCGGCAAATGACTGTCCGTTCTGCCCCGGCGCCGAGGACGGCGAACTGCCGTTCCAGGATTTCTCCATTGCGGTGTTCGACAACCGGTTCTCATCGCTGCAGAAGGATGCGCCCAAGCCGGAGCCGATTCCGGGACTCGATGTTCCGGTTGATGCGGCCACCGGCAATTGCGAGGTGATCGTCTATTCGTCGGACCACAAGGCGTCGATGGCCTCGCTGCCGCTGGAGCGGCGCGAACTGTTGGTCAAGGTCTGGGGCGACCGCATCCGTTCGCTGCTCGAAATCCCCGCCATGCAGGTGGTGATGCCGTTCGAGAACCGCGGCGAAGAAGCGGGCGTCACGCTGCATCATCCCCACGGTCAGATTTACGGTTTCGGCTATCTGCCGCCGATCATCGGAGCAATGGCGCAGTCGTTCCGCGAGGGCTACGATCTTTGTAAGCTGACGAAGCTCGAAAAGTACATCGTCGCCGATGCGCCGAATGCATCGCTATTGGTGCCGCCGTTCACACGCTTTCCGTATGAGCTGTGGATCGTGCCCAAGCAGTTCCGTCCCAGCCCCTCGGCGCTGACGGCCGCCGAAACGACCGATTTCGCCAATCTTCTGGCGCGGGCGGCAAACACCTACGACACGTTCTTCGGCCGCACCTGCCCGTATGTGATGCTGGTCTATTCGGCGCCCAAGGGTTTCGAAGACGTGTTCCCGTTCCACATCCAGTTCCAGCCGCTGTTGCGCGCGCCGAACAAGATGAAATTCATCGCCGGTTGCGAGCTCGGGGCAGGCTCTTTCCTGACTGACATCCTGCCGGAAACCGCGGCACAAAACTTGAGAAATGTTGAGGTCCGTTCATGACGACGTTCACCGCCAAAGCTCCGGCCCGCGCCAACATCATCGGCGAACACACCGATTACGCGCCCAACGGCGGCCATGTGCTGCCGACGCCGCTGCCGTTCTTCACCACGGTGACAATGGAAGAGGCCGGCGCCAAAGGCCGCTTCAGTGCGGTGAGCGAGCGTTATCCCGATGAAGTCGTCGACCGTTCGCTCGACGAACCCGCGCGCGGCGGCCATTGGACCGACTACATCCTTGGTTGCCTGCGCGTTGCTGCGGGCAAGATCGCGGTACCGGGCGTCAAGATCTTGGTGAAGAGCGAGGTCCCGATCGGTTGCGGCATTTCGAGTTCGGCGGCGCTGTGCGTGGCGACCGTGCGCGCCCTGAAGGGACTGACCGGCGCGACTTGGACCGACGAGGAAATCGCACTGATCGCCTACGAAGCCGAGCACGATTACGTCGGCGTGCCGTGCGGCAAGATGGATCAGTTTGCGTCGTCGATCGGCCGTCCCGGTCAGGCGCTGCTGCTGAACACCCGCACCCTCGAATACCGCAGCGTGCCGCTGCCGACCGACCGCGTCATCATGCTGGTCGCCTGCGGCAAGCAGCACGACCTCGCCAAGGGCGACAGCTACAAGAAGCGCGTCGATCGCATGAACGAATGCATCGAAGCGCGCGACAAGCTCGGCGTGAGCGTGCTGGCGGAACTCGGCTATGCCGATCTGCCGCGGCTCGATGCGTTGCGTCCCGTCGTTGCCAAGCGCGCCCGCCATGTCATCACCGAGAACCTGCGCGTGCTCGAGATGGTGGAAGCACTCGAGAAGGGCGATATCGCGCGCGAAGCCGAACTGATCGCGCAGAGCCACGTCTCGCAGCGCGATGACTTCGAATGCTCGATCCCCGAGATCGACGCCCTGGTCGAATCCTCGATCCGTTTCGGCACGCGCGCGGCGCGGCTGTGCGGCGGCGGCTTTGGTGGTGCGATCATTGCGCTCGTGCCCAAGAACCAGGCAGCCGCATGGTGGAATTTCGTTGCCAAGGAAAATCCGCACGCTAGTCTGATTTCGACCTACGCATTGGAAAGCAGCTCACAAAATGCAGCCTGATAAAGGCCATATCCTCGTTTCCGGCGGCGCCGGCTATATCGGAAGTCATGTCGCGCTGACGCTCAAGAATGCCGGCTTCACGCCGGTGGTGGTGGACAGCCTCGTCAAGGGCAATCGCTGGGCCGGCGAGAAGTCGGGCCCGTTCTGTCTAGGCGATATCGGTGACGCTGAATTCGTGGCGGCGGTGTGCGACGAGTTCAAGCCGGTGGCGGCGCTGCACTTCGCGGCCTTCATCGAGGTCGGTGAATCCGTCGCCAAGCCGGAGATGTACCTTCACAATAATCGTGACAAGGCGAAGACCTTCTTCGAGACGATCGCCAAGAAGGGCGTCCGCAATATCGTGTTCTCTTCCACCGCCGCGGTGTATGGCGAGCCGGAAGAGGTTCCGATCAAGGAAACCACGGCGCAGAAGCCGATCAATCCTTACGGCCAGTCCAAGCTCGAAGCCGAGCAGGCGATGCGCGCGATCCCGGACGTCACGTCGGTGGCGCTGCGCTACTTCAATGTCGCTGGCGGCGCGCCGGAAGCCGGGCTCGGTGAGACCCATTATCCCGAAACGCATCTCATTCCGCGTTTGGTGCTGCCGCTGATCGATGCCTCGCCGGCGTTGCTCGACGCGCTCGGACTCAAGGCCGGATTCAAGCTGTTCGGCACCGATTATCCGACCCGCGACGGCACCGCGGTGCGCGATTACATTCACGTGCTCGATCTGGCCGATGCGCATGTGCTGGCGCTGCGCTATCTCTTGGGCGGCGGCGACACCAACATCTTCAATCTCGGCAGCGGCGACGGCTATTCGGTCAACGAGATCGTGGCCGCGACGCGCAAGGTGCTGAACCGTCCCGATTTTGCGCCGGGTGTTGCGCCGCGCCGCGCCGGCGACCCTGCAACGCTGGTTGCCGACAGTTCCAAAGCCCGTTCGGTGTTGGGGTGGAAGCCGCATCGCGGCATCGAGGAGATGATCGCCTCGGCCGCCACGTGGCATCGCATGCAGCTCTACATCCAGACGGTCATGGCCAAGGCGCGCGCCTGACGCGGGGCCATTACTCCCTTGCCGCGTCGCGCGGGTAATCGATCGCCGGCAGGGCGTTGCCGTCGAAATCGAACAGGGTCGCGTTTTCCCAACTCGAACCCCGACCCCAGCGCGTCCGGCATTTGGTCGACACCCAGTCGGGCGCCCAATAAACAAGGCCCGAACCGCCGTTCGTGCGGATCGTGCGGGCGAGGTCGATGAGGTAGGCCTTCTGGCCGTCGCGTGACACGCGATAGCCTTGCAGCGCGGAATCCTCGCCCAAGAGATTGCCGGAATTGTCGTTCCACGCCGTAGTCCAGGCGTAGGCGGTCTCCACCACCCAGATGCCGGCATTGGCATAGCGCTGGTGCAGCCGATTGATCACCGCGCCGAGACCGGCGAGGTTCAGTTTCGACCATTTCGAATAGTACGAAATTCCGATCAGATCGAAGTCGGTGACGCTCGCTTGTGTCGCGGCTGCAAACCAAGGTTCGACGTTTTCCGGCTGGGCGATGTGCAGCATCACCTTGATCTTGGGATCGGCATCGCGCACGGCCTTGATGCCGGCATTGAGCAGCTTGGCGTTGCGCGTCCAGTTGATCGGCGCCTTGGTGGCGGCCGGCATCATCACTTCGCCGTTGGTCTCGTTGCCGACCTGCACATACTCGGGCGCCAGCCCAGCCACCTGCAGTGCGGTGAGCGTATCGTGGGTGTAGGCGTAAACCGCCTTGGCCAGCGCATCGTCATCAAGCTTGGCCCATGCAGCGGGTACGATCTGCTTGTCGCCATCGGCCCAGTCGTCGGAATAGTGAAAGTCGAGCAGCACCTGCATACCGTTCGCCTTGGCGCGGGCAATTGATTTCTTCACGTCGGCAAGGGTGCCGTACTTGGTCCAGGTCGGATCGTTCCACAGCCACAGCCGCGCGACATTGGTGCCGTGCGCTTTCATGATGGCGTAGATGTCACTCGGCTTGCCCGCATCCTTGTAGACCGCGCCGCAGTCGTTCATCTCGTTGGCGAAGGAAAGATCGGCGCCATAGACGAAATCGGCAGCCGAAGCGGGGCCGATCAAGCCGAGCGATAGCAATGCGGCAGCTAGGGCAATATGGGCGGTCATGGTTCTCTCCATAAAGAGACGGCGCCGGGTGAGGGCGCCGTAATAGGAAAGGGTTACGTCACAACGGAAGGGGCGGGCCGCCCCATTCGCTACATCTTGTAGGAAACTTCGAACATGAAGGTCCGGCCGAACACGCTGTAGGCCGCGAGGTCGTTCGGATCGTTGGAGCCGCGCAGCACGGCGTCGCCCTGACGGGCGCCCGACATGCGGGTGGCTTGATTGGTGATGTTCATCGCCTGGAAGCGCAGGCCGATGTTGTCGTTCCACTGATACGACGTGATGAAGTCGATCGTGGTTTCGGGATCGAGGGTATCGAGCTGCTGTGAATCCCAGCCCGGCACCATTGTGAACGAGGAGTGATACTTCATGGCGATACGGGCTTCGAAACCGCCCTTGGAATACCACAGGTCGACTTCGTCCGAATTGTGCGCCATGCCGGCCATCGCGTACGGATTGGTGATCGGGTGGAATTCCTTGATGTTGGAATCCACCAGCGATGCGTTGGCGTAGACGCCGAAGTCGGAGAGGAAGCCGGGCAGGAAGTAGAAACGCGACTGGAACACCATTTCGAGGCCGTAGAGGTCGCCGCCCTTGCCGTTCACCGGCGCCGACACCGGATAGGTGTTGCCGTTGAAGGTCATCGGGGTGATGCCGCCGCCGATGTAGTTCATGATGTGCTTGTAGTAGCCGGCGACCGAAACCATCGACTCTTCGTGGAAGAACCATTCGTAGTCGAGGTCGACGTTGGTGGCACGGAACGGCTTCAGCATCGGGTTGCCGCTGGTGCCCGACGGCGGCTGGCCGCCCTGCTGAACGGTCGAGATGTTGTAGCCGGTGTTCAACGTATCCAGCGGCGGACGCGATACCGCCATCGAGGCGCCGAAGCGCAGCATCTGCTCTTCGGTGAGGTGCGCGTTCAAGTAAACGCTCGGCAGCGCATCGGTGTAGTGGTTGCCGATGCGGACCGGCGTGAAGGAATCATCAGTGTTGTGCTGCCAGCCGGTCGACACCGTCTTGAGGTCTTCGACACGCACACCGAGGCCACCCTGAACCGGGATGCCGCCGATCTCGTGATCGAACTCGGCCTTGATGTAGCCGCCAATGCTGGTTTCTTGGACCTTCCAGTCGAGGATCAGGTTCTGGAAGCCGTTTGAAGCCCGGGCGCCTTGTTGATCGGTGTCCCAGCTTGCGGTGCCGAGATATTTGTTGCCCGCAGTGCCGCCCAGCGCTTCCGGAAGCGTATTGGCCATATCACCGAAGACCTTCGGTGCGACGGTCTTCCAGTTGGCATACAGCATCGGTGGGACCGAGAAGTCCTTGATGGTGAAGGATTCAAGATCGTTCGCCGCCAGCGTCGCGCTCGGCGCCCAGATCGTGTAGTCCCATTTGTGATGTGTCTTGGCGCGGGCCGACCAGCGCATGCCGGCGCTGAGCTTGGTCAGGAACGAGCCTTCGAAATTGCGGCTGACATCGCCGGCAATCGCCGAGACATGGTCACGGGTCTGTTCCGGACCGGCATCGAGACAATTGTTGCACCATCCCGCACCGCCGCTGGCGCGCGTACCGGCGCTATAGGTCGTGAGGTTGTTGGCCGGAACGGACGGATCGCCGCCAGCCGTCACATACGGTGCCGAGCCGCGTTCCATGTTGTAGCTCGAGCCCTGGACCCACTGATCGTTGGTCTGAAAATCGAGCCACTGGTTGTTGCGCCACGCCTGCGAGTGCGACAGGTCGAGCTTGGCCTGCCACGGGCCGGCGGTATAGGCGAAATTCAGACCCGAGACGATCAAAGTCTGACGCTGCGAATAGCGCGCGATGTTGTTCTGCAGATCGATCCAGCCGGTCGGCAGGTTGGCCTGCACGAGGTGGCCCATGTCGTCGACTTTGAACGAAGCGCCGGCCGCTTTGTAGTAAGCCGCGCCGCCGCCGGTCGCCGGAGCGCCCGGAATGCCGTTGTTGCCGTAGCGCGTGCCGGAAAGGGTGCAAGCCGCCAGCATGTCGCTGGTGATGATGCCCGCTGTCACGCTGGAATTATTGCAGTCATACCAATTGGCGGCGGACCAAACGCTGCCGGAATAATCGTAGTACTGCTCGAATTGGTTTTCCGAGATCACGTAGGACGAGATCAGTCCGTCAGCTTTGATGACGAGATTGTTGTTGACCTTCCACTCGGCGGCACCGGCGAGACCATAACGGTCCTGCTGCAGGTTCTTCACTTCCGTCGAGGCGCCCCACGGGGCCGGATTGCCGCCGGTCAGCGCTTTCGTGCCATCAGGCAGCGTGATCAGTTTGGTCGGCGCACTGCCGGTCAGGTTGGCGGGATCGCCCCAGCCGGTGTCGGGCTGGTTGGTGTTTTCGGTCCAAAACTTCAGCGTCGGATAGCCGTTTTTCTGGCGCTGCATCGAGCCGGCCAGCGAGAAGGCGAAATTGTCGGTGACATGATAGTTGAGGCCGATCGAACCGCGGAAGCCGAGCGGATCGTAATGCGGCAGGTTATCGGCTTCGGTGTTGTAGGAGGGGCCGAGGCGGACCTGCAGCATCGGGCCGTTGTATTCGAGCGGCGTGGCGGTGCGGATATCGATGGTCGCCGCAATGCCGCCGCCGATCAGGGTTGCATCCTGGGTCTTGTAGACCTGGGCGCTCGTCAGGATTTCCGACGGATAGGACTCATAGCGGACATTCTGCGTCGGCTCGGAAGAGGCGACTTCGCGTCCATTGACGAGGCCGAAGACGAAGCGTGGGCCAAGGCCGCGGATGGCAACTTGGCTGGCATTGCCACGATCACGCTGCGTATTGACGCCGGGCAGGCGGTTCAACTCTTCGCCGATCGTCACGTCGGGAAGCTGGCCGATGTCCTTGGTCGAGATGTTTTCGGTAATCAGCGCCGACTTCTGTTTCATTTCCAGCGAGTCGCGCAGGCTGGTTCGGTAACCGGTTACCGTTATGGTTTCAACAGACTCTTGCGCCATCGCTGGGAGCACGAATGCCGCGACGCTGACGCTGCACAAAAAGGCACGTTGTAAGGATTTCACGAGTAGCCCTCCCCGGAAGAACGAAGCCGTCTCGAGGCTTCTGATGTTATAATCCTATTTATATTACAAATAATCAGGCTGCCAATGTGGATTGTAGATGGTAGCGTTATCAATCTGTGGGTGTGGTGGCCGTGCAACGCCTCGGTCGCCGCGCCGTTACCGGCCGGTCCCTTGTTTCCGTGACGTTTCTGAATGAGAAGCGATTTCTGGGCATGCGCGATGGCCGCTGCGCGCCCGTGCCGGACGACATCGATCACGCTCCATGCGATAATCGATGACGTCCTCCGTTTGTGTCTTCGAAGCTGGGCCCTTTCATGAAATCGCACGAACGCATCGAAGTCGCCGACGAACTCGGCGAGTGCGTGTTGTGGGACGACATCGCGGGCGCGGTATGGTGGACGGATATCGAAGGCCGCCGTCTTCATCGGCTCGATTGGGCGACCCGCACGCTGACGCACTATCGGACCCCGGCGCGGCTGACCGCTTTCGGATTCGTCGAAGGGAGCCGTGAATTCATCGCCGCGTTCGATCGCGGATTTGCGCTCTACGATCCGGTCAGCGGCACGGTCGGCACATTGGTTTGCCCCGAAGGCCTTGACGAAGGTCAGCGCATGAACGACGGCCGGGTCGATCGCCAGGGACGGTTCTGGGCCGGCGGTATGATGGAAGCCGACGACAGCCGATCCGAGGCTTGCCTTTATCGTCTCGTCGGCGGGCAGGTCGCCGTTCAGATGCGTGCTATCGGCATCGCTAATGGGCTGTGCTGGAGTCCGGATGGCACCGTCTGCTATTTCACCGACTCCCGGCAGGGGACCATCTGGCGTTTTGCCTTCGACCCCGGCACCGGCACGTTATCTGACCGCACCGAATTCGCCCGTTCCGCTGCAGGAGCTTGTCCCGACGGCGCGACGGTCGATAGCGAGGGCTCTGTCTGGAGTGCCCAATGGGGCGGCGGTTGTGTGATCCGATACACGCCTGATGGGCAGATTGATCGCATTCTGGATGTACCGGTATCACAGCCGACGTGTGTGGCTTTCGGCGGTCCTGATCGCGATCACTTGCTGGTGACCTCGGCGCGCTGCGGGCATGCGGCGGGCGAAACTGGCGCGGGCGATCTCTTCGTGTACAATGTCGGAGTTCGGGGACTTAAGGAAAGCCGTTTCATAATCGGCACTTGGCCTCAAGCAACAGAATCCGAGGGGTAACGCCGCGTGGCGCGCAGCGACGGTCAAAATCTGACATACCGCATCGTTCAGGCGCTCGGTGTGGCGATCGTATCGGGCGCCTATTCGGCCAAGAACCCATTTCCGATCGAAGCCGACCTGTGCAAGCAGTATGGCGCCAGCCGCAGCGTGCTGCGCGAAGCGGTGAAAATGCTGACGGCCAAGGGCCTGCTCTCTGCGCGTCCGCGTCAGGGTACCTGGGTTCAGCCGGAAGAGGCGTGGAACCTGCTCGATCCCGACGTGCTGCGCTGGCTGTTGGAACGCAAGCCGTCCTATGCGCTGTTGCGTGAGTTCGGACAGGTCCGTCTGGCGGTCGAGCCCAAGGCGGCGGCGCTGGCGGCAGCGGTTGCTCCGCGCGAAGCCAAAGCTGCTATTGCCACCGCGCTTGAGCAGATGGCCCAGGCCGACCGCGACGAGGACGATCCGTTGCCGTCCGACATCGCCTTTCACCTGGCGGTGTTGCGCGCCAGCGGCAATCGCTTTTATTCGCAGTTGTCCGGGGTGACGGAATCGGCCTTGCGCATTTCGATCCGCTTGCAGAACCGCTACAAGGGCGTGCGGCGCGCCAGCGTGCCCGACCACAAGAAGATATCCGATGCCATCCTGGCGGGCGATGCCGACGGCGCCGAACAAGCGACGCGTGCCCTCATCCAGGAAGCATTGGAACTGATCAACAAGGCGGATTCGGACGGTGTGTCCGAACCGCGCAAAGTTCGCCGCAGTTAGTCACGACCGAGCGTAACGGAGTCTGTTTTGCAGCCTATTCGGGTCGGCATCGTTGGTCTGGGCAAGATTGCGCTGGAGGAACATGTTCCGGCGTTGCGGGCCAATGCCGCGTTCGAACTGGTGGCGTGCGCCAGTGCCAAAGTCTCGCTTCCGGATGTGGCGTCGTTCCCGAGCATGGAAAAGATGCTCGACGGCTGTCCGGAGCTCGACGCGGTGGCGATCTGCACACCGCCGCAGGCACATTTCGAGGCCGCCCGCTTGGCCCTCGCGCGCGCCAAGCATGTGCTGTTGGAAAAGCCGCCGTGTCCGACGGTCGCCGAATTCGATGAATTGACGGCATTGGCGGAAAAAAGTCGCCGCACGTTGTTCCAGACCTGGCATGCGCGCGAGAGCGGGGCGGTCGAACGGGCCGTGCAGTGGATGGAGCGGCGCACCGTACGTCGCGGCCGCGTGGTGTGGAAGGAAGACGTGCGTCAGTGGCATCCCGGGCAGTCCTGGATCTGGCAGGACGGCGGTTTCGGCGTGCTTGATGCCGGCATCAACGCCATCTCCATCCTTACCCGTCTCTTGCCCGAGCCGCTCGACGTGGACTTCGCGCATTTGCTGGTGCCGGAGAATTGCGTTTCCCCGATTGCCGCCGCCGCCGCGTTTCGCACCCGGAGCGGCGCGGTGATCGATGCCGAATTCGATTTCCGCCACCGCGGCGATCAGGAGCGCGCCATGGAGATCGACACCGATGACGGGACGCTGACGCTGGCCTGGCATGGTGCGGTGCCCAGCGGCACCGGCAGCGGCATGACCGTCGAGCTTGGAACGCAGAAGGAAGAATACACGTCGCTCTATGTCCGCTTCGCCGATCTGATTGCGCGCGGGGTCTGCGAAACCGACAAGCGGCCGCTCGAACTGGTGACGCAAATTCTCGCCAGCGCCGGGCGTTCGGCCGTGGCGCCGTTCAGCGAATAATTTTCTGCTACCTCAGGCCTTGAACAGATCCGCGGCCGACCGCGGGGCGCAGCGCAGGTATTGCGGCGCCGCCTTCACCTTGGCGCCGAGCGCCGCCGCCGCGTGCCAGGGCCAGCGCGGGTCGTAGAGCATCGCGCGCGCCACCGCGACGAGGTCGGCATCGCCGGTCCCGACAATCGCTTCGGCCTGTTCCGCCTCGGTGATGAGACCGACGGTGACGACCGGCATCTTCACCGCTTTTTTCACCGCGCGCGCCAGCGGCACCTGATAATTCGGCCCCAGCGGGATTTTCTGCAGCGGTGACAGTCCGCCGCTCGAAATGTGAATGGCCGCGCAGCCGCGCGCTTCCAGCTCTTTGGCATAGGCGATGGTCTGTTCGATATCCCAACCGCCGTCGACCCAATCGGTGCCGGAAACCCGCACGGTGAGTGGGATTGTATCGGGCACGACGGCGCGCATCGCGTCGAACACTTCGAGCGGGAAGCGCAGCCTGTTCTCGATGCTGCCGCCGTATTCGTCGGTACGCTGATTGGCGAGCGGCGACAGGAATTGATGCAGCAGGTAGCCGTGGGCGCTGTGCACCTGGATGGCATCGAAGCCTAGCCGCACCGCGCGCTTGGCGGCATCGGCAAAGGCCTCGCGGATGCGCTTCAGTCCGTCGCGATCGAGCGCCTGCGGCGCGTTTTCGCCGGCCTCGAACGGCAACGCCGAGGAGGAAACCGTCTGCCAGCCGTGTTCGCTGCCGGGCGGCAATTGCGCGCCGCCGTTCCACGGCAGATCGGTCGAGGCCTTGCGGCCGGCATGGGCGATCTGGATAGCGAGCGGCGTGTCGGACCAGCGGCGCACGCTGGCGAGAACTTCGCCGAGCGCGGCTTCGCAGTCGTCGTTCCACAAACCGATATCGCCGTAGGTGATGCGGCCTTCGGGCGCCACGGCCGTCGCTTCAAGCGTCAACAACGCAGCGCCCGACAGCGCCAGCCCGCCATAATGAATCACATGCCAATCGCTGGCGCAGCCGTCGCTGGCCGAATAGGTGCACATCGGCGCAACGACGATGCGGTTCGCCAGCGTTAACTGGCCAAGATCGAACGACGTGAACAGTTTGGCGGGCATGGCGGCCTCAGGCTTTCGGGGTCCAGTACGGTTCCGGCATCTGGAGGAATTTCACCGGCACTTCTTTGACGAAGCCTCTCATCCATTCGGCGCAGTAGTCCATGCCGTACTGTTCCGAATTGATGTGGCCGACCATGATCAGGGCGGCGCTGCGTCCGGACGTCACCAGATCGGCGACGTACTCCTGCAGTTCCCACTCCCAGCATTCGCCGATGATGAAGGCGTCGATGCCTTCCTTGCTGTTGAAGATCTGCTGGCCGGCCTGCTTCTGGGCATAGCCCCAGCCGCCGACAACGCGCTTTACCGGCATGTCGGGATTGCCGATGGTGCGGATGGTGGCGGCGTTGAGTTTGGTCTGCAGATGGCGCGTCAACTCGCCGACGGTCGTTTGCGGCAGATTGTAGACGTTCGGATATTTTTCATCGGAATAGGCGGTCCAGCCGAGCCGCCGCATCATGCCTTCGTTGATGCCGTCGCGCGGCTTCAGGCCGTGCCAATGGTCGTGGAAATGGAAGCTGACGAGCTTGTGCTCGGTGATGAAGGCGAGCTTCTCGTGATAGATCGGATCGTCTTTCACTTCCGAAATGTTTTCCTGGTGCGACCAGAACGTGGGCTCGTGGGTGATGACGAGGTTCAAGCCTTCGGCCGCGGCGCGCTTCAAGACGGCATAGGTCGCCATCATGGTGGTGGCGACGCCGGTGACCGGCGTGGCGGCGTCTCCGGCGATGATGCCGTCGACGGTCTTTGCCGCCCACGGAATACCGATATGCGCCTTGATCCGATCGATCACCGTTGCCGCCGTCAGCGGCGCAGCGGCCTTAGCGTTCATGGTCACGGCGGCGCCTGTGGCCGCCAGCATCGTCCGGCGCGTAAAATCCATCATTCCTGGCATCCTCCAATATGTTCTTATTGGTATCGGTAGCAGGATTGACGCGTCGGCGTTAGCGAAAGCGTATTCAGATTTGCGTGAAAACCGTCGCGAAGGCTCAGCCGGCGGAACGCTTCGCCCGGGCACGCGGCAATGGCGTATCTTGCAAGGCGAGATGGACGAGGGTGCTCATTTCGCTGTGGGCGCGATCCGGATCGCCAGCGGCGACCGCTTCGAACACGGCGATATGATCGGGCACGGGGTCGCGCGGCAACGGCCGTTCGCGCTGCTTGAACATGGTGGTGGTGTTGACCGCCGCCTGAACGCCGGTGGTCAGCGAAATGATGTACGGATTGCCTGAGGCTTCCAACAGCCAGCGGTGGAAATCCTGATCGCCCAGGCGGCCGGCTTCGGTCGCCAGCGTGAAGCGGGCCATGCGGTCGATGGCGTCGCGCATCGCTTCCAGGTGCTCGGGCGTGCGGCGCTTGGCAGCCATCGCGGCGGCCGCCGCTTCCACGATATCGCGCAGCTCAAACAGGCTCTGCAGCAGGTCGAGGTCCGGCTCGTTGGCAAAGGTCCAGGCAAGGACGTCGGGATCGAGCAGGTTCCACTTGCTCCGCGGGCTGATTTTGGTGCCGACCTTGGGCTTGGACTCGACCAGCCCCTTGGCCGCCAGAATGCGGACCGCTTCGCGATAGGCGGTACGGGAAACCTCGAGCTTTTCCGAACTGGCGACTTCGCCCGTCAAGAGGTCGCCCGGCTGATAGCGGCCGGACACGATCGCGATGCCGAGATCACGCGCAATCGAGCCGTGCAACCGAAGAACCTTGTTGATCGGGCGACCCCGCCCAAACGATGCACGCTTCGCCATTTACGCTCAATCCGCTCCCGCACATCACTATAACCTGAGATTCGTGCTGCGGAACATGGGGCGATTTCGCCCCTTCCGTGCAATTTCGCAGCCACCCCTGCCGACATCAAATGTGGTTGAGCCGGGCTAAGTAGAACATTTGTCTGAGGAATTTGGCTGTACTATGAATGCAGCAGGGGTAGGCCGGCCGCGCCGGCCCGAAACAGGGAGAACACCGTGAAGACAATTCTGGCCGCCGCGGCGGCGCTTCTGATGGCGTCGTCGGCCTTGGCCGCGCCCGCCAACCTGACCGTTCATGCCGACCGGCCCGGTGCCACCATCAATAAATATGTCTACGGACAGTTTTCCGAGATGCTCGGCACCGGCATCTACGGCGGCATCTTTGTCGGCGAGAAATCGTCCATTCCCAACACCCGCGGCTTCCGCAATGACGTCATCGCGGCGCTGAAGGAATTGCAGGTGCCGCTGGTGCGCTGGCCGGGCGGCTGCTACGCCGACGAATACCATTGGCGCGACGGCATCGGTCCCAAGGACAAGCGCGTCACGCGCCTCAACACCAACTGGGGCGGCGTCGAGGATCCCAACACGTTCGGTACCCACGAGTTCTTCGATTTCGCCGAACTGATCGGCGCCGACGCCTATATCAATGCGAACATGGGTACGGGCACGGCGGCGGAAGCGGCGCAGTGGCTCGAATACATGACCGGCAACCAGGACACCACGCTGGTCAAGGAGCGCAAGGCCAACGGCCGCGACAAGCCGTTCAAGGTTTCGATCTACGCCCTCGGCAACGAGACCTGGGGCTGCGGCGGCAACATGAAGGCCGAGTACTACGCCGACCAGTACAATCAGTGGGCGACGTTCATGAAGACGGCCCAGCATCCCGGGCCGATCATGCTGGCGAGCGGCGACCGCAGCGGCGACTACACCGACTTCACCAAGGTCCTGATGGACAACCGCCGCGCGCCGATGGACGGCATTTCGCTGCACTACTACACGGTCCTCGGCGACAAGTGGGAGATCAAGGACACCGCGGTCGGCTTCAGTGAAGACGGCTGGGCCAGGGTGCTCGCCAACACACTGAAGATGGACGGCTACATCAAGACCCACGACGAGGTCATGTCGGCGGCGGAGAAGAAATCCGATAAGCCGGACAAGAAGGTCGGCCTCTACATCGACGAATGGGGCACTTGGCACAAGCCGGCGCCGGGTTCCAATCCGGGCTTCCTGGTGCAGCAGAATACCATCCGCGATGCCGTGGTGGCGGCGGCGAACCTGAACATCTTCCACAAGTACGCCGATCGCGTGCAGATGACCTCGATCGCGCAGACCGTCAACGTGCTGCAGGCGATGATCCTGACCGACGGCGCCAAGATGGTGCTGACGCCGACCTATCACGTCTTCCACATGTACAAGCCGTTCCAGGACGCGACCTCGCTGCCGATCGATATCAAGACCGGCAACTACACCTTCGGCGGCATTACGATGCCGCAGGTAAGCGCGTCGGCGGCCAAGACCAAGTCGGGCGCCATCGTGGTCGGCCTTACCAACCTCGATCCGCATAATGCGGCGACCGTTTCGGCGGCGCTGGCCGGCATCAAGGGAAGCAAGGTGAAGGGCGAGATCCTCACCGGCGCGACGATGGATGCGCACAACACCTTCGACAAGCCGGACACCGTGCATCCGGTGGCCTTCAACGGCGCCAAGCTTGCCAACGGCAAACTGTCGCTCAGCCTGCCGCCCAAGTCGGTGGTGGTCCTGACGGTTCAGTAACGCCGTCCTGAAAACGGAAAACCCGCGGGTCCAGGGAGGGGGCGGACTCGCGGGTTTTCTTTTGCCCGAAGAGCGGGATCAATTCTCCGGGGGCGGGGGTGGAAGGCTATCGTGGCCGCCCGGCTGCCCCATCGGCCCGGGGCGTCCTGGGCCGCGATGATGCGCCGGCGGCACAAAGGCCTTCTTCTGTTCGCCGGTTAGACTGGCGAAAAGTGCTTCGAGCGCGGGCTGTTCCGCCTTCAGTTCGTCGAGGCGCTGACGGAGCATCGTCTCTTCGTGCTTGAGGGCGTCGAGAACCGATGGCGCATCGTTCGATGGCGGCGTGCAATCCGCCGACTTCGCGCCGGCCAGCTTCACCTTCTTCCAGCGCTCAAACAGAGGCCTCTGCTTTTCGGTGAGTTGCAGCCTCGTTTCGAGAGCAGCGACTTCGCCGGCAGCCCGAGCGGGACGGTCCCGGCACATCTCGGCGAAGCGATCCGTCATCATCGCTTTGGCTGGAGGATGGTTGGGTGGTGGTGCGGGCGGCGTCTGCGCCAACGCAGTACCGGCGACGAACAGCATGGCCGTCGCGGCGGGGAGAATTCGGTGTGTCATGGTCGGTCCTCAACAGAACGGAGCGACTATTCGCAGACCGCGGTCGCACAGTTGTGCCTGTCCGCTTCGATATTGTCGCAAAGCGTTAGTGCGGCCCGGTTTGTGGGAGTTTTCTTGCAGCAAAAAAGGGAGACGTGGTGGCCGCCTCCCTTTCTCCGGTCAGGCGCTGACCGAAACGCTGCTGCCGGCTGACGTCGTTGTTGAAGATGACGAGGAATCCGAGAGCATATTGAGGATCGAGGTGTACGGGTTGCTCGCGAAGCTGCTTTCCAGCTTCTCGATCGCTTTGTCGAAATCCGACGAACTGATCGAGCTGCTGCCGTCGGAGCTGAGCGAGGAGAAAAGCGTATCGGCGTCCGTCTCGGTGCCGCCGTTGGCGGTGAGATAGGTCGAAAGCTCGTCCCTGCTGACCGTGCCGTCGCCATCGCTGTCGAGTACGCTGATGAGATCGCTGCCGGCGCTATCGCTCGTCTTGTCCGTCTTGTCCGAAGGGGGCGGACCTCCTGGTCCGTGACCACCCTGCGGTGGCGGCGGCGGTGCCGCGCTGGCGAGGTCGTTTTCGGTGATGCCGCTGTCGGTATCCGAAGCGAGCTGCGAATAGAGCTGGTCCGCTTCGTCGGTCGTGCCGCCGGCATCGGTAATATAGGACTCGAGTTCCGATTGGGTTACCGAGCCGTCGGAGTCGGTATCCATGGCCGAGAACAGCTTCGACATGGGGTTCGTCCCCTGCGACTGCGTCGCCGTGGTGGTGTCGTCGCTATCGGTCGTGGCGGTAGACGACGAGGATGACTGCTGCTGCATCTGCATCAGCACGCCCAGGATCATGCTCGAAAGGCTGGGCTTGGTGCTTCCGGTAAGTCCGCCGTCGGTTGCAGTAGCGGTGGCTGTTTGCGTGTTGGCTGTATCTGACGTCGTGTTGGTGGTCTTCGACGTATCCAGCTTTGTAAGCAGGCTCGATAGGATTTGGGACAGACTGCCCGATCCCTGCGAGCCGATACTCGCTATGGACATGATGATTGTCTCCTAGACTGCCGCCTCCCGACACCGGGAGGGGTAGGCTGTCAAAAGCATTCCATGTGCCAGCGTACTCGCGGATAAATGGCGGAAACCGGCGTCACCCATCTGTCGCGAATACACTCGTGTGACAAACCAGGATTTTCCTGCCTTGCTGGGCAATTTCTACCGTGACCGGTTCTCCCGTCTGCAGCGGTTTTCGGGCACTTCCGCATCAAATGGCCGGACTCAGGTGCACTGCTGCTGCGGCGACAGGGAGCGCGAAAGTGGCGAAACGCTTGGGATGGGTTGATACAATTGCCTGCCAAGGCAACAATTTCTTCATGTTGTCCAAAGCCAAACCGAGCTAATAAATTGGTTGCGCGGTGGGGGCGGACGGACACACGGAACGTGTCGCGGGAGAGCCACGGATGAGTGATTTACCGATTGCGGCTTCGTTCTCCGGGCGGGGAAATTCATGATGACCCAGCCAGACGATGTTTACGAAATCGCCCCGAAGCCGGAAGAGGGCAATCACATTCTTCTGGTGGAAGACGAGCGCAGCGTTCGCGATCCGCTTGGTCATTATCTCCAGCGCAGCGGCTTTCGCGTTACGATGGCGAGCCACGCGCTGGAAGCGCGCCACCTTCTGAACCGGTACAAATTCGATCTCGTCATTCTCGACATCATGATGCCGGGCGAAGACGGTCTCAGCTTGTGCCGGTCGATCCGCGAGAAGCTCGACATTCCCACGATCCTGCTTTCGGCGAAGGCGGAGGAAACCGACCGCATCATCGGTCTTGAAATGGGTGCCGATGATTATGTGGTCAAACCGTTTGCTCCGCGGGAACTGTTGGCCCGCACCAAGGCAGTGATCCGCCGGGCACAGTCGGTGCCGCGCTCGCGCCACCTGCCGGTCACGAAGACGATGCAGTTCGGCACCTGGAAACTGAAGACAGGTGCCCGCCAGCTGCTCGGCGACGATGGAGTCGTGGTGCCGCTGTCGACCGGCGAATTCAATATCCTGCTGGCATTTCTGGAGCGGCCGCACATCGTGCTGTCGCGTGACCAGTTGCTTGACCTTACCCAGGGCCGCGAGGCGTCGGCCTTTGATCGTTCGATCGACAACCTTATCAGCCGCGTGCGCCGGAAGATCGAGCCCGATTCCAAGGACCCCACCTACATCAAAACGGTCTGGGGCGGCGGCTACAGTTTCGTGGCCGAGGTCAGGATCGTGTGATCGGCCGCGCGCGCCTTACCGTCGGCTCGTGGAGCACGTTCGGGCAGACTGCACTGCTCATCGTTGCGGCACTGCTCCTGGCGCAGGTTTTTACGTTTTTCGTGATGCGCAGCGTCATTGACGAATGGCGCGTCACAAGCGTGATCGAGCCGGCCCTGAGCCGCTTTGCCGGTGTCGCCGCGACGCTCGCGGGGACGCCGCCGGAGCGCCGCGCTTCGGTCCTGCAGGCGGCGCAGGGTGCTGATGGGCGTTTCTGGCTGGCGCCGGCAATGCGGGCGCTCCCGCAACAACGCGAACGCGCGTTCGAGAACAATCTGGTCGCGGAATTGACGAAGCGCGCGGTCGGGTTTTCGTCGGTGCTGGTTTTTCACCGGGAATTTGGCGACCGGCACGGGCTGCCGTTTGCCCGCCCGCCCAAGCCGGACGGTTTCGGTGCAAGACCGTTCGAAAATCCTCCGCCCGGACGCTTTGAAGGTCCGCCGCCCGATCACCGGGGCGGTG
>JAHFQC010000017.1:0-52730 GCA_023259375.1 Alphaproteobacteria bacterium | reverse complement strand
AATGGCTCGTCGCCGCGTTTCGCGCCGCACGGCCGTTTCCGATGCTGCTGAACCCGCTGTTCCTGTCGCAGATCGCGCTGTTTGTGATCCTTCTGGGCGCGACGTTGTTCTGGGCGTCGCGGATTTCGCGTCCCTTGCGCATCCTGGCCGAGGCCGCCCAGACGTTGCAGCCGCAGGACGGCTTCGAGCCCATTCCCGTGGAAGGACCGCGCGAGGTGCGTGTGGCGATCAGTTCGTTCAACGCCATGGCGCGCCGCGTCCGCGATCTTATCACCGAAAAGGACCGTATGCTGACGGCCATCGGTCACGACCTGCGCACGCCGCTGGCTTCGCTGCGGATCCGTGCCGAAAGCGTCGAGCCGGAGGCCGAGCGTGAGAAATTTGTCGAGACCATAGACAACATGACCGCCGTGGTGGAGGAAATCCTGAGCCTCGTCCGCCTCGGCTATTCGACCGAGCCGAAGCAACTGGTCGACCTGTCGGCGCTTGCTGATTCCGTGGTCGAGGAGTTCCGCGCTCTCGGCAAGGATGTGACCTTCGTCGAGGCCCCCCGGACCACGCTGACGCTGCAAGTCAATTCGGTACGGCGCCTGCTGCGCAACCTGATCGATAATGCGGTGAAGTACGGCGGGCAGACCGAAGTGTCGCTGCAGAACCGGGCCGGCGCGGTGGCTCTGGTCGTGGAAGACCATGGGCCCGGCATTCCCGAGGCCCGGCTTGGCGATGTGCTGCAGCCGTTCACACGCCTCGACACGTCACGCAGCCGGCTGACCGGCGGCACTGGTCTCGGTCTGTCGATCGCCGACGCCATCGCCAAGAGCCAAGGCGCCGGCTTGGTGCTGTCCAACCGGAAAACCGGCGGTCTCAGCGCGGTCGTGACGTGGCCGGCCGCGGCATGCACCGCGTACGAATGCGTCGGGTCTATTTCGCGGCCCGGAAGTCCGGCAGTTCGCCAAGACGCTTCAAGAGCGGCACCACGCCGGGTTCCTGGACTTTGGCAATGGCGTCTTTGATCGGCAGCCAGCAGAGTTCACGCTTGCCTTTCTCGGGCCACTTCTTGCGCTGGCGGTCGGCATGCATGAGGAACACTTCGACACTGACCGGGTAGGTGGACTGGTCCCGGCGCCGCTTGAAATAGGTGTAGAAGCCGATCGGGATCTCGCTGTCGATCTTGCCGCGCAGACCGGCTTCCTCGAAGGCTTCGAGTTTGGCGGCTTTGCGCGCGGTCTTGCCCCGGCCGATATTGCCTTTGGGAATGATCCAGCGGTGGGTCTCGCGCGACGTGATCAGCAGGATCTCCCGCTGTCCCCGTTCGCCGCGATAGGCGATGACGCCCGCCTGATGAGTGGTGGCCAATGAGTCGTATCCAAGTCCTGACGGCGCATTATGCTGCCGGCGGCGCCGTGCTCAAGCCCGAGCCCGCCGTTGCCCCACCGCGACAGTGCGATCGCATGCGATCGGTATCGCGCCCGGGCTTCCGCTTCCGCCACTCGTCATTTATATGATATATGAAGAGCAGGGGGTGATGGGGGATTCGCGGTACGAGCGGACCTAGGACACTCCGTTGGCTGGTGCATGTCTTTGCTCCGGCGCAGCCACGAAACAGGTGTGTGATGGTGATCGACGCGGTGCGGAAATTTCTGTTTCTCATGGTTGCGGGCGTTCTCGTCTGCGGTGCCGCGGCGGCGCGCGATCATGCCGATCCGTTGCTGGGAACACCCAACGGGCTGGCGCTGACGCCGCCGATGGGCTGGAACAGCTGGAACAAGTTCGCCTGCAACGTGGACGAAAAGCTGATCCGCGGCGCGGCCGATGCGATGGCATCGTCGGGCATGAAGGAGGCCGGCTACACCTATGTCGTGATCGACGATTGCTGGCAGGGCGAGCGCGATGCGGCGGGCAATATCCAGCCCGATGCCAAGAAGCTTCCCTCCGGCATGAAGGCGCTGGGCGATTACATCCATGCGAAGGGCCTGAAGTTCGGCATCTACTCCGACGCCGGGACCAAGACCTGCGGCGGCTTTCCCGCCAGCCGCGGCCACGAATTCCAGGATGCCAAGCAATACGCCGCGTGGGGCGTCGATTACCTGAAATTCGATTGGTGCAACACCGATACCCAGGATGCCCAATCCTCGTATCTCACCATGAGCCAGGCGTTGCAGGCGAGCGGCCGGCCGATCGTGTTCTCGCTGTGCGAGTGGGGCAATTCCAAGCCGTGGCTGTGGGCGCGCAACATCGGCAACCTGTGGCGGACGACCGGCGACATCACCGACCAGTGGGACGGTATGCATCCGAACGGCTACAGCATGGGCATGCTCAAGATCGTCGACATGCAGGCCGAGCTTGCGCCTTACGCCGGCCCGGGCCACTGGAACGACCCCGATATGCTGGAAGTCGGCAACGGCGGCATGACCGACAGCGAATACCGCGCCCATTTCAGTCTGTGGGCGATGTTTGCCGCTCCCCTGATGGCCGGCAACGATCTGGCCGCTATGAGTCCGGCGACCAAGGCCATCCTGACCAACAAGGACGTCATCGCCGTTGATCAGGATCCGCTTGGTGTTGCGGCGTCGCGCGTCTGGAAGGATGGCGATGCGGAAGTGTGGACGCGTCCCTTGAAGGGCGGTGGCCGCGCCGTACTGCTGTTCAACCGCGGCGATGCCTCTCGCAAGATCGCCGTGACGTGGGAGCAGCTCCATTATCCCGCCGGACTGGCGGCGGCGGTGCGCGATCTGTGGCTGCACATAAATCTTGCAAGCGCCAAAGGGCAGGTCAGTGCGGAGGTCGGACGCCACGCCGTCGTGATGCTGACGATCAAGCCCTGAACGGAAATTGATCATCTGGTCGCGAGTGCAGCGCTGCGGGTCGCTCGGATTCGCGGCGCGCACCCGCTTGACGGGCGTAATTATGGCGTAATCTGGATACAACTAACAAAAATTTAGACACGCCACTGCGACAAATCCCTATTAGAAACGCGCTTAAAGCTGTGGGCTTTTTTGACGCTGCCCTTTCGGGCGCCAACACGCGCTCACGCCGCGGCTGAGGGGATGTTCCAGCAATAAAGCGGGGAGTATGTAGGGCGCGACAGGCAGAAAAAACATAACGCGTTAGGCGTGCCTGTTGCGAGCTAAAGGGGAGGACAGTCGCATCGCATGTTAGGCGGATGCACATCGCTGGCAGCTTTTACGACCAGGGCGTGCCTGGAGACGGCAGCAACCGCTTCCCGGGCGCGGACTTTGTCGTGCGGCAGAGCTGTGGGTGGAGCGTCCTGAGCATGGATCGTCTGCTTGCGCGTGCCCAATGGATGGAGCGCCATCTCCTGCCGATCGAACCGCGGGTTCGTGCCTGGCTCAATCGCAAGCGCGTCACCGGCGTCGATGCCGATGATATTATCCAGGAGATGTACGCCCGGGTCGGATCGGTCGACAACGTCGACGAGATCCGCGATCCGGTTCTCTATGCGATCAAGGTGGCGCAATCGATTCTGCTGAACCGCATCCGCCGCTCCCACATCGTGTCGATCGCGAGCGTCGGCGATCTCGACGACTTCGATATACCGTCGCCCGAGCGCTCGCCCGAGGACGAGGTCGCGTTTCGCGACGAGGTTTACGTGGTGATCAGGGCCTTGCGGGAGCTGCCCGAGCGCACGCGCGAGGTTCTTTTGTTGCGGCGCGTCGAAGGATTGTCGCAGCGCGAGACGGCAAAGCGGCTCGAGATTGCCGAGAAAACAGTAGAAAAACACATGGCGCAGGCGGCACAATACCTGTCGGCGCATTTTGGCCGCGGGGGGAAACCGAAGCCTGGAGCGTCTTCAAAGGCAAGGGTGTTCGGCAAAGACGATGGTACTTCCGGTTAACGAGATCGAACGTGCAGCCGCGGAATGGGCGGCCAAGGTCGACGGGGGCGAAATGCCTGCCGACCTGCGGCCGGCGTTCGACGCGTGGTTGGCCGCCGATCCCCGCCATCTCGGAGGCTATCTCAAGGTCGAAGCGGCGCTCGCCCGGGTGACCCGCCTTGGTGCCGAAGCCCAATCGCGACTTGATGCCGACACCGTCGTTCCTCTCCGCGCCGTGAATCGCCGCCGCTGGATCATGGTTGGCGCGATTGCCGCTTGCTTAACGCTCGTGGTCGCGGGTGGCACGGTGTGGAAGGCGAATTCCTTTGCGGCAGCTTATGAGACCGGCATCGGCGAGATGCGGACCGTCGGCTTGCCGGATGGTTCGTCGATCACCCTGAACACCGGCACGCGGGCCGAGGTTCACTACAGCCTTTGGGCGCGCGATGTGACCCTCGACAAAGGCGAAGCGCTTTTCGACGTCGCCAAGAACAAGGCGCGTCCGTTCACCGTGGCGGCCGGAGATTTCTCCGTGCGTGCGGTCGGCACCAGCTTCGCGGTGACCAGAATTGAGCAGCGGCCGCTTACGGTAACGGTTCGTGAAGGCACCGTGGCGATTTCCGGTTCTCGTGTTGCGGGAACCACGATGGTTTCGGCGGGCTCGCAGGCCGTCGCTTCTGCCGGCGGTGTAGAGGTTCAGCCGGCACAACTTTCGCACGATTTGGCGTGGCTCGAAGGCCGTGTGTTCTTCCGTCGCCAGACCCTGGCCGCGGCAGCGCACGAATTCGAGCGTTACAGCAGTTTGCGGATCGTTATTGCCGATCCTGCAATCGCCAGTCGCACGATCACCGGCACCTATCAGGCAAACGATCCGGCCGGCTTTGCCAAAGTCGTCGCAGTCCTGATGGACCTGCGCCTTGAGACGGCCGGCAATAAGCTCTATCTCAGGCAGAAGAAGGCATAGTGCGCCGGCTGCCAACCGTTCTTGAATTCAGCTGCGCGTAACAGGGAATTCGGGACCTAAGGCAGTATGAAGGCCGAGGCAATCACGGCAGCGGTTGTGTGCCTTGTAGCCGTCTGCGCGCCGATGCTCGCGGGCGACGAAGCCTTTGCCATCGATATTCCCGCGGGCAGCCTGGAAGACGCAATCCTGGCGTTTTCGCATCAGACCAACCGCTTGGTTCTGGCGCCCGGCGACGCGCTGGTTACGTTCAAGACCGCAGGTTTGAAGGGCGTCTTGCTGCCGGACGACGCGCTCAAGCAGTTGTTGCGGGACACCGGCATCGAAATCGTCTCCGATGACGGCCGCACCGTCCTCTTGAAGCGGCGGGTCGTGGCGGCCGGACCGGCCCCCGAACCGGTTGAGGACGTGCTTCCTCACGAGATTGTGACCGTTGCGGGTTTTCGCGCCGCCTTGGCTGACTCAACCAAGACCAAGCGCGCATCGATCGGCTTCACCGATGCCGTTTTTGCCGAAGACATCGGCAAGTTCTCCGACAACAACATCGCCGAGTCTCTCAACCGCATTCCGGGCATCACCATTTCGCGCGACGTCAACGGCGAAGGCGTCAACATCCAGATCCGCGGCCTGAACACCAACTTCACCCGCATTCTCTTGAACGGCAATCCGATCGCGGTGGCCTCCACCGGCATTATCGACTCCACCAACACCAATCGTGAAGTCGACCTCAACATGTTCCCGACGGAACTGTTCAGCCGGCTCACGGTATCGAAGTCGCCGATGGCCGACATGATCGAGGGCGGCGCCGCAGGCGTGGTGTGGCTGCATACGCCGCATCCGTTCGACAATCCCGGCTTTCACGTCAACTACAACCTCCAGCTCACCGACCAGTCGACGACCAATTTCGCCATCGGCAAACGCGGCGCCGCCGTGGTGTCCGATACGATCGGGCCCTGGGGCCTGCTGGCCGCCGTCGCCGGGGTGCAGAGCAACATGTTCGTGCAAGGCTTCGAGGACGGCAATGCCTCCTGGTACGGCCCCAACATCCCGCCGGGGACTTGCACTGCGCCTGGAACGGGCAACACCTGTTCCCAGTTCGGCTCCAGCGCCTGGACCATTCCGACGGCCATCCAGAGTGGCGTGTTCGTGCCGGTGCCGGCCGGCTATACCCTCGATTCCGGCTGGTCGGCGCAGGTGAAGAACGGCACGGCCTATCTGCCGAGCGGCTATCCCGTCAGCCAGCGCCTGCTCTACGCATTGAACCCGGCGCTTGCCGGCCCGAACTGCAGCAAGAGCGCTCCTTCGCCCGCTTGCCTCAATCAGATGTCGACGGCGCTTTCCAATGCGCTGCTGCCGCGTCTGGGACGGCCGATGTACGAAAAGGGTTCACGCGACCGCTACAACGCCGTGCTGGCGTTCGAATACCGGCCGGGCGAGGCGGTGAATGCCTATCTCGATTTCGTGTTCGGCAAGTTCGAAAACCATATGGACCGCGCCGACATGGGATGGGGCGTGCGCACCGGCAATGCGTCGAGCCAGATGGTGCCGGCGGGAGTGGAGTTGTCACCGGCTTGGCTGGCGTCGCCGCAAACCAGCGGGCTCGGCGGTGCGGTGCGCCAGGGCACGTTCTACAATCCGACATTCGGCCTCGAAGGCCGCGACTATCGCGAGACCAGCGACTTCATCAATCTCAATCCCGGCGTGACGTGGCGGCCGAGCGATTTGTGGAAGATCGATTTCCAGGCCAACTATTCCTCCAGCCACTTCTTCCGCCGCAACCCGACCGTGATGGTTTCGTCATGTACCGGCGGGCCGCTTCCGGTCGACGGTATCGACAATTGTCCCAACGGCTTTCCCGCCACCGGTACCGTGCTTCAATTCGATGCCACCGGTGCGTTTCCCACTGCGAACCCCAACATCGACCTCAACGATCCGCGGAACTTCGAGTGGAATCTGGGCCGCGTGAATCTCAACGGCGAAAAGCGCTGGACGACGACGCACGGCGTGCATCTGGACGCCACCTATGGCGGCGAGAAAATCGCGCTGAAAGCCGGTGTGGCTTACGATGTCGCCTATCGTCTGATCCGCGGCTACGACGATTCAACGAGTTGGCTGGCGGCGATCTGCGGCAACAATCCGTCGTTCGTGGTCTACGGACCCAATTCCAGCATGCCGTCCTGCACCGGGCAGAATACGACGTCGGCGCCGGTCGGCTGGCCGGTTTCGGAATATCCCGGTTGGGGTACGGGCTACACGGCGGGCCAGCCGCCGCTCAGTTTCTCGGGCTCGCTGGTTCCGTCTTCGCAACTCTATCACTACCTGAAACCCGGTCCGACCGGCTTCATCGCGGTCGATTACGACAAGATCTTCGCGGTTTCGAACTATTGGCCGATCATGCAGCGGGCGGTCGACGCGCTTTCGTGCGTGCCGCGGTGCAACACCAGGGCTGCCGTCGAATACCCGACTTCTCTTACCTCGGCGATTGATGAGCGCACGCTCGGCTTCTACACCAAGATTTTCGGCACCGTCGGCGTTGTGGGCCGCGACCTCAAATACGACGTCGGCTTGCGCTGGGTCGAGACGCGCCAGTTCATCCTGTCGCCGACCACGACCAACGATCCGCGCAACGCAACCCTCGCTGATGGCGGGTATTATCCAAGCTATCAACAGCTGTCGGGACTGACCACACGGTATCAGGCGTTCCTGCCGTCGGCATCGGTGGCGTATGGAATTGCGGAAAATGTGATGGTCCGGGCCTCAGTGTCGCGCACCATGACTCGCGCCAATCCGGGCGACATGCGCGGCACGATGGACTTCGGCGATCCCACCGTGTCGATCGCGACTCTCGGCAATCCGAAACTGAAACCGTTTTTTTCGGACAACATCGACGTCGGCGCCGAGGTCTACACCGGTGGTGAGGGCTATGTCGGTCTCACCTACTTCCGCAAGGCGATCAGCGGTTTCAGCGCGCAGATCACGACCCAGCGCACGTTCGCGTATCTGGCGCGCTACGGCATCACCTACAACACGCTGGCTCAGACCCAGAAGAATGCTTACGCTCTCGGCGGTCCGTCGGGCCAAAGTTGCAATTCGGATACGACCTGCGGCGATCACCCGGTCTATGTCAATCAGCAGGTCAATCTGCCGGGGTTGGAGATCATCAACGGCGTCGAATTCAGTGTCGTGCAGCCGCTCGATTGGATCACCGCTCCTTATTTCGGCATCGAAGGGTTCGGCGTCGCTGGCAACTGGACGATGGTGGATCAGTATTCGACCGGAAGCGTGCCGACCTACGCCCAAGGGGTCTCGCCGTACCAGTACAACGTCACGGGTTATTACGAGGCCGACGGCCTCATGCTGCGTCTCGCGTACAACTGGAACGACACGTCGTACGGATCGGCCAGCCAGTCGGGAGGCACGTGTTTTCCAGCCGCGCCCGACGGCACCAAGTCGGCCGAGTGTCCCGGCGGGGCCTACCAGTTCAACAAGTCCTACGGCCAGGCGGATTTTTCCTCGAGTTTCAAGCTGTCACAGGCTTTCGGCGAACTGCCGACCGATCCGCAACTGACCTTCGACATCCAGAATCTGTTCAACGCCAAGCAGCGCAGCTACCTGATGTATCCGGACACGGTCCACACCTATTACATCAAGGGCCGCAACTACCTCGTCGGACTGCGCGGTTCGTTCTGAGCCTGCGCGCATTTGCGCGGCCGGGTCCGTAGGGATTTGGCGGGAGAAATTGTCCTACAAAACGGATATAACTCCGCCCCGGACGTGATGTCGTCCTGGCTGCGATGGAGAGGGATGTGCTGAAGCGCTTGGCGGTAGTTCTGATCGCGATGTCGAGCATGGTCGGCGGCCATTCCGCGCCGACTTGGACGGCCGACAACGGCAACGGCACCTTCACCAATCCTCTATTTTACGAAGAGTTTTCCGATCCTGATCTGATCCGGGTAGGGACTGACTATTATCTCACCGGCACCACGATGCATGCCATGCCCGGGCTGCCGATCCTGCATTCCAAGGATTTGGTCAACTGGGAGCTGCTCGGTTACGCCCTCGACAAGCTCGATCTCGGCCCGGCCTATCGCCTCGAAAACGGCGAGAACGCCTATGGCAAGGGGATCTGGGCGCCGTGCTTTCGCTATCACAATGGCGTGTACTACATTTTCTCGAACGTGAACCGCGCCACGACGCAAGTCTTCCGCGCCACCAATCCCAAGGGGCCGTGGACGCATACGGCGATGAAGCAGTCGTTCCACGACCTGTCCGTACTGTTCGATGACGATGGCAAGGCTTACATCGTCTGGGGCTATCGCGACCTGCACATCGCCCAGCTCAACGACGACCTCACCGACATCGTTCCGGGTACGGAGCACACCCCGTTCGGCACCGACAGCCTGATCGGCGAGGGTTCGCACTTCTATAAGGTGAACGGCAAGTACATCATCACCAGCGCTTGGTACGACAAGCGCATGCGTATGGCGGCCGGACGTTCCGATCACGTGTTCGGGCCTTACGAGGTGTTGCCGGCGATCACCATGGACGAGGACTTCGGCCTCGCCGAAAGCTATCGCATCGCTTACAAGCAGCCGGCGCAGAAAATTCCGCCGTTCGACATCACGCCGCCGAAACCGGAAGAAACTGGCCATATGTCGTCGCATCAGGGCGGCATCGTCCAAACCGCCACGGGCGATTGGTGGGGCTGGTCGATGATGGAGCACAATTCGCTCGGCCGCGTGACCATCCTGTCGCCGGTGACCTGGAAGGACGGCTGGCCCTATTTCGGTCTGGCCGGCAATCTCACCCGCACACCGCGGATCTTGGTCAAACCGAATACGGGTGCCAGCGAGGCGCCGCGCGCGCCGTTCGAACGCAACGACGATTTCTCCGGCCCGTTGAAGAACGTCTGGCAGTGGAACCATGTGCCGGTCGACAGTGCGTGGTCGTTGTCCGAACGCGTCGGCTATCTGCGTCTGCACACTTTGGCTGCCCCGAATTTCTGGGAAGCCAAGAACAGCCTGACCCAGCGCGCTATCGGGCCGGTATCGACCGTCACGACGGTTCTGGAAACCAATGGGCTGAAGCCGGGCGATGTCGCGGGAATGGCTTTGCTCAACCTGCCTTACGCCTGGATCGGCGTCGAGCGCAGCGACAGCGGCACGACGCTGGTGCAGTTTGACCAGCAGTCGGGCAAATCGGTACGCCAAGCGCTGACGCAAACGCGCATCTGGCTGCGCGCCGAGAGCGATTATCTCAAGGACACCTCGGTCTTTTCCTATTCGCTCGACGGCAAGGCGTTCACCCGTTTCGGCGCCGAACTGATCCAGCCCTATCAGCTCACAACCTTCCAAGGCGTGCGCAATTCGCTGTTCGCCTATAACACCAAGGGCGCTGGCGGCTTCGCCGATTTCGACAGCTTCTCGGTCGATGAAGCATACCCGCACGGCTTGCGCCGCCCCATTCCGTTCGGAAGCGAGATCACGCTGACCTCGTTTGGCCAACAGGCGGGGCTGCATCTCGCTGGCGGCATCGCGCGCGGTGTGCCGTCCGCATTCAAAGTCGTGGATATGGGCCTTGGCCGCGTCGCGCTCGTGAGCGGCAAAACCGCGTTGACGGTCGCTGCGGACGGCCGCGTCGCGACGACCGCCGCGAAGCCGGGCAAGAGCGAATCCTTCCAATGGATGGAAACGCCGTCGGGCGAACTTATCCTGATGTCGCTGGTGACCGATCGTTATCTTCGGATCGCCGCCGACGGATCCATCATCGCCGATGCCGCCGGGCCCAAGCCTGACGGCAAGGACGGCGTTCGATTTGTTTGGCAGTTCAGCCGTTAATTGCGAGTGAGATCATGCGCATGCTCCGCCTCGTCGCCCTGTTCGTTTTGGCCGTCACTGTTACCGGTACCGCTCTGGCGGCGCCGGCCAGCCGGCTGCTGCCGTTCGGCAGCTTCGTCACCGAGAAAGCGGACAAGGGCAGTTTCGCTCTGGTCCGCAATCATGCGGCGGCGACGCTGGTCGTCGATACGGCCGATCACAAAGGTGTAGTCCGCGCTGCGGGCGACCTGCAGGCCGACGTCGAACGCGTCACCGGCGTCAAGCCGCAGATCGCCAATACTCCTACCGGTGCCAATGTCGTGCTGATCGGCACCGTGGGCAAAAGCGCCGTGATCGACGGACTGGTGAAGGCGGGCAAGCTCAACGTCGATGCGATCAAAGGCAAGTGGGAGTCGTTCCTGATCGCCACGGTCGCCGATCCGCTTCCGGGCGTGAAGCAGGCGCTGGTCATCGCGGGCAGCGACAAGCGCGGCACCATCTACGGCATCTATGAAGTATCGGAGCAGATCGGCGTATCGCCCTGGTACTGGTGGGCCGACGTTCCGGTCCGTCATCGCGCGGCGCTGTCGATCCTGTCCGGCTCCTATGTGCAGGGACCGCCGGCCGTCAAATATCGCGGCATCTTCATCAACGACGAAGCCCCTGCGTTCACCGGGTGGGCCAAGGAGAAATTCGGCGGCCTCAATTCGAAAATGTACACCCACGTCTTCGAACTGATCCTGCGTCTGCGCGGCAATTATCTGTGGCCTGCGATGTGGGACAACGCCTTCAACGAGGACGATCCGGAAAATCCGCGTCTCGCCGACGAATACGGCGTCGTCATGGGCACGTCGCATCACGAGCCGATGATGCGTTCCTATCAGGAGTGGATGCACAGGAAGGCCCATCTCGGCAACGGCCAATGGGACTACGCCAGCAACAAGGCGGCGATCCAGCAGTTCTTCCGCGAAGGCATCGAGAACGGCAAGAACTACGAAGCCATCGTCACCATGGGTATGCGCGGCGAGAACGACGTCAGCATGGCGTCGACCGGCAGCTTCGAATCCGACAAAGCCCAGTTGGAGCAGATCATCGCCGACCAGCGCCAAATCCTGCACGACGTGACGGGCAAGGATCCGAAGGATATCCCGCAGGTCTGGGCGCTCTTCTCCGAAGTGCTGAAATACTACGACGCCGGCATGAAGGTGCCCGACGACGTCACCATTCTGTTTCCCGACGACAATGTCGGCGACATCCGCCGCCTGCCGACCGCGGCCGAAGCCAAGCGCTCCGGCGGGGCAGGCATCTACTATCACACGGATATGCACGGCGGCCCGTATTCGTACCAGTGGCTCAACTCGAATCCGCTGCCGAAGATCTGGGATCAGATGTCGCTCGCTTATCGCTACGGCGCCGACCGCATCTGGATCGTCAACATCGGCGATATCAAACCGCTCGAAGTGCCGATCGAATTCTTCCTCCGCCTCGGCTGGAATCCTGACGAAATGTCGAAGGATCGCATCGCCGACTGGACGAAGGCTTGGGCTCGCCGCGAATTCGGGCCGGAACACGCCAGCGAAATCGCCGACATCGTCGCCAAGTACGGCAAGTATAACGGCTGGCGCAAACCGGAGCAGATGCGCCCCGAAACCTATTCCGTCCTCAATTATCGCGAAGCCGAGCGCGTCGAAGCCGCGTGGAAGGATTTGATCGCGCGCGCCGAAGCGGTCGGCGCCAAACTGCCGCCGGAGGCGCAGGACGCCTATTACCAGCTCGTGCTGCATCCGGTGAAAGCGTGCGGCAATGTCGTGCTGATGAACATCGCGGCGGGCCGCAATCACGTTTTTGCGGCTGAGGGCAGGGCCTCGACCAACGACGAAGCCGCTCTGGTGCACGACCTGTTCGTCAAGGACCAGGAACTCACCGACTTCTACAATCACAAGCTCGGCGGCGGCCGCTGGAACCACATGATGGATCAGACCCATCAGGGCTATACCGATTGGTATCCGCCGCTGGTGAATGTCAGCCCGGCGGTGTCGCAAGTTCTTCCCGCCAAGGCGAGCTTGTTCGCGATCGCCGTCGAAGGGCGGCCGCAGTCGTGGCCGGGATTCTGGCTGCCGCCGGAATTCAAGCCGATCGATTCCCTGTCGCGGCGTGCCACCTATTTCGAGATCTATCCCTACGGTTCGGAGCCGGTGCAGGTTTCCTACAAGGCCGATCAGTCGTGGATCGCGCTGACCGAGACCAAGGCGTTCTCGGCCGGCAAGTATGACCGCCGCGTCGTCGTCGATATCGATTGGAAGAAAGCGCCCGCCGGTCAGGCGAGCGGCTTTATCTCCGTCACCGATGGCAAAGAGACCATCCGCATCAAGGTGACGGCGATCAAAGCCACGGCGCAACAGGAGAAGGAGGCGCGCGGTGCTTTCGGCGGTTTGACCGGTCCGATTGCCATCGCCGCGTCGGATGCCAATCGCACCGTTGCCGCGGGTGGCGCCAAATGGGAGGCCATTCCCGATTACGGGCGCAGTCGCGCCTCGATGGAGGTGTTCCCGGTCACGGCCGCAGCGGTCAAACCGGGGGAGGCGGCGCCGCGACTGGAATACGACATCTATCTTGCCAAGCCGGGCACCTATCAGGTCGATGTCGTGATCGGGCCGACCCTCGATTTCCACCCCGACAACAATCTTGGACTGGCGGTTTCTCTCGATGCGGGTGCGCCGGATGTCCGCTATGTGTTTACGCCGGAAACGCGGGCTTCCGAGACGTTCCTCGGCAAGGCCTTCCAGGAGAATGCGCTGAACAATGCGCGCACGATGCATTTCACCGTCTCCGCCGATCGCGCCGGCCGCCATGTCTTGAAGCTGGGCATGATCGATCCGGCGATCGTGGTGCAGAAGATCATCGTCCACGACGGCGATTTGCCGGCCTCGTATTTCGGGCCGCCGGAGCCCGCTGCGCTTCCCTGATGGCGAAAAAGGCCGGCCGGTTCGTCCGGCCTTTTTCCTAGGTTTTCCGCGGGCTGCTTCACAGAAGTGTCACCCTACGGCAACACCGCCCGACTGCTTGCGAAAAAGCGGAAGGGATTCGTCGGGGTGCCGTGTCCTCCTCTTCAGGAGGGGTATGCAAACGCAGGCGTGCGGTGCGTGCACGGATTCGTTCGTGTCGCGGTATCTTTTTGTGTTTTGATGATACCGATAACATCGCTCGTTGTGACATGCAGCCTTTCCCAGATCGAAGCGCCTCCGGGCGCCGATGAAGCGAGTAAACCAACCGATCCTGGGAGGGAGTAGGATGCAAAGTAAGACAAGAATTTCAAACGGCCGACGTGCCGTTTTGATGGGGACGAGCGTGCTCGCAGGGGTGGCAACACTCCTGGCGATTGCCCCGGCGTTCGCACAAGAAATGGAAACGGTGACGGTCACCGGCTACCGCGCCAGCTTGGCCTCGTCGACCAACGCCAAGCGCGATGCCGTCGGCTTCACCGACTCGGTCTTCGCCGAAGATATCGGCAAGTTCCCCGACACCAACATCGCCGAAGCGTTCAACCGTATTCCGGGTATCACGATTTCCCGTGAAAACGACGGCTCGGGCGTGCGCGTGGCCATCCGCGGCCTCGACACCAACCACGCCAAGGTGACCTTGAACGGCGCGACCGTGATGACCGCCTCGACTGGCGGTACCGATGCCGGCGGCGCCAACCGCGAAGTCGACCTCAACATCTTCCCGATCGAACTCTTCACCAAGCTGACGGTCGACAAGACCTCCCGCGCCGACCTGATGGAAGGTGGCGCCGCCGGTAACATCGACATGCGCAGCGCCCGTCCGTTCGACAATCCGGGCTTCCATCTGAACTACAACGTCCAGGGCTCGGACTACGAGAATAACGGCAACATCGGCGGCCGCGGTCACCTGATCGTCAGCGATACCGAAGGTCCGTTCGGCGTTCTGCTTGGCGCATCCGGCCAGTGGAACCGCGTCCTGATCAAGGGCTATGAAGGCGCCTTCAACAACGTCACGACGCTTTCGCTGAACGACAAGCAGTACTACACGGCTGCCCAGATCGCTGATCTGGAAAAGAAGAATGGCGTAGCCCCCGGAACCTATCCGGTGAAGGATCCGTCCAAGCCGATGGACAAGGTTACGAACCCGTACCTGTACACCAACTGGTGTAATGCGCCGTCTGCCATTTCGAATGTGACGTCTCCGGGCACGAGCTCGGTCGGCACTGTGTCGACCTGTAACCCGGTCAACGGTCAGAACGGCTGGTCGCTCCCGAACACCTTCCCGAATACCGGCGTTCCGGCCGGCTATGTCGGCCAGACCATCACCCCCGATGCGTTGATCGCGTTGAACCCGGGCCTGAACATCAACCAGATCGGCTCCGCCTTCATTCCGCGCACCGGCCGTCCGATGTTCGAAAAGGGCGTCCGCAACCGTTACAACGGCATCCTGGCTCTCGAATATCGTCCGACCGATGAACTCCATTTCTACATGGACAACATCCTCGGCGTCAGCGAGAACAACCTCGACCGCGAAGACCTTATGTTCGTTGGCCGTTCGGGCAACGCGATCCCGATGAACATGCAGGTCGCGAAGATCGACAATTACGGCGACTATGCCGTGACTTCGGCCGATTTCGCCAATGCCCAGATGGCGTTGGAAGCCCGTCCCTACAAGGAAAAGTCGTTCTACCTCAGTGTCAATCCGGGCATGGATTGGCAGATCACCGACAAGCTGCATGTCGATGCCAACGTGAACTACAGCCGGTCGCACTTCTTCCGCGACTCGCCGACCTTCATGCCGTCGACGGCTCCGGGCGTCATTCACTATGACAACACCGGATCGGTTCCGACCTTCAGCACCACGCTGCCGGGCGGCTTCCAGAATCCGGACAACTACGGCTGGAACGCCAACTCGCGTCTGAGCGTGGCGCAGGAACGCCGTTCGCAGTGGACCAAAGGTGCGCATGCCAATGCGTCTTACGGCGGCGACGAGTTCAAGGTGCAGGGCGGTGTCGCCTATGACGAAACCCATCGTCTGATCCGCGGCTACAACAACGACGGCCTCTTCGCGGAAGCCAACTGCCAGTGGAACCCGACGACCTATCTGCCGGGCCCGAACACCACCGCCGGCTGCGGTCCGGTCGGCACCATGCCGTCGGCGTGGACGCAGTATTGGAACGTGACCGACCTCAACGGATATAACTATCCGAAGTCGCTCGGCCTCGCGCTCCCGACGGCGCAGGCTCCGCTCGTGCCGAGCTCGGCGGTTCCGAGCTTCCTGACGACCGGTCCGAACGGCTTTGCTCGCGTCAACTACGACGCCTTCAAGGCCGCGACGAACTACAACTACTATGCCACCACCCCGTCGCTGGGTGCGGCTGCCAACCTGCAGGATCCCGGTCACACCAACTTCTCGGCCGGTACCAACACCAACATCTCGTCGTCGATCATCGACGAAAAGACGATGGGCTTCTATGGCGAGGTGTTCGGCACGCTGCATCGCGGCGAGCAGAAGGTTCGGTATAACGTCGGCTTCCGTTGGGTCCGCACTTTGCAGGAACTCACCGGCTACACCAGCGTCACCGATCCGCGTAACGTCTGGACCATCGACTGCGCCAACCCGATCTATGCCGGCCTGCGTCCGAAGGATGCCAATGGCGTAGTGACTTGCACCAGCGGCACGACCACGGTCGCGGCGCCGGACGGCACGCGCTATCCGAACTACATCCTCCCGAGCGTGGCGAAGGGTTCCTACTCGGCGTTCCTGCCGTCGGTGAACTTGGTCTGGCAGGTGCTCGACGACCTCGAATTCCGTGCCGCGGCTTCGCGCACCATGACCCGGGCCAACCCGGCCTCCATGCTGCCGCAGCTCGGCGGCGGCGGTTCGGGCGGTGACTCCTACAGCCTCGGCAATCCGCAGTTGAAGCCGTACTACTCGACCAATATCGACTTCGGCGCCAACCTCTACACCGGCGGCGAAGGCTATATCGGCGTGGGCGTCTTCAGGAAGATGCTGACGGGCTTCCCGAGCAACTACTCCTACAACGTCAAGTATCCGTGGCTCGCGCAGTACGGCACCGTCTTCGCCGGCAACGCGGCGGGTTCCTCGGCCTACAACAACCTGAAGAACCTGGCGACCGCGGGCGGTTGCTGGAGCGATGCGGCCGGTTCGGCCAACACGCTCGATTGCGTCAACATCCAGATCACCCAGGCGCGCAACGCCGCGGGTCTCGAGACCATCAAGGGCCTCGAGTTGAACTGGGTGCAGCCGCTCGACTTCGTGCTCAAGGACTACGGGCTTGAAGGCTTCGGCTGGACCGCGAATGCGACCTGGGTCAGTGCCAAGACGACGCCGAACAGCGCCGCTCCGGCAGTGGTCCTCGGCGTGTCGCCGTTCACGATGAACCTGACCGGCTATTACGAAAACGAAGGCGTCATGGTGAAACTGTCGTACAGCTACCAGCGCGGCACGATCACCAATTCGAACGTCTACGGCATCATCTCTGCGGCGCCGTATCTCACGTCCGAATACTCGATGGACTTCGGCACGGTCGATCTGTCGACGAGCGTGAAGCTCAGCAAGTTCTTCGGCGAACTGCCGACGGATCCGGAAGTCACGTTCGACATCCAGAACCTGACGCACGCCCTGAACGGCCGTTCGTACAAGCAGACTCCGCAGTTGATGAACTACTCCTACGACGGCGGCTCTCTGTTCCTGCTCGGCATCAGAGGCAACCTGTAATCCTCTCTACAGCGCCGGCCCGCGCTCTCTCCGACGCGGGCCGAGCGACTTTGCGGACTGCCTAGGGAAATTCCTCCCCTTGGCTCACTGGCGGCACCCCAAGCGAGGTGCCGCCTCTTTTTTTGTGGGCAGAGCCGCGACACCTGCGCCGGAGCGGCCCATCTGCGGCGTTCCGCCCTTTCAGAATACTCAGACAATAAGTAGTATCCCGCGACAGAACCGCACCAAGCGGACGTTCGGGAGGGTATTCGTATGCGTATTGGCCATCTTGCGTTGATGGGAAGCGTTTTTGCCGTTCTGGCTTCGGCTGCCGGCGCTCAGCAGGGGGCCGCGACGCCGCCCCGTCCGCCGCTGATCGTCCCCGCACCGGTTCCGGGCGCCGCCCCTGTCATCGTCGAAAAGATCAAGGTCCACGGCGTCTCGCTGGAAGGCAATCTCGAAGGCGATTCGCCCGACCGCGACGTGATCGTCTATCTGCCGCCGAGCTACAACAAGGACACCAAGCACCGCTTCCCGGTGCTCTACGCGCTGCACGGCTATTCGATCAGCAATGAGAAGTGGACGACCGAAATCCACACCCCGCAGACCATCGAAGGCGCCTTCGCCACCGGTTCGCGCGAGATGATCGTGGTGCTGGCGAATGCCCAGACCAAGCACAACGGCTCGATGTATTCGAACTCGGCGACCACCGGGAACTGGGAAGACTTCATCTCCCATGATCTGGTCTCCTACATCGACAGCCATTACCGCACCCTGGCGAAGCGGGAGAGCCGCGGCATCGCCGGTCACTCAATGGGCGGCTACGGCACGTCGCGCATCGCCATGCGCCATCCCGACGTCTTCTCGGTGTTCTATGCGATGAGCCCGTGCTGCATGTCGGCCCGCGAAGCGCCGCCGCTGGAAATGGCCAAGAAGGTCGAAGCCGCCAAGGCCGCAGGCGGGGCCGCCGACAACGATTTCATGGCGCGCGCCACCTTCGCGGCAGCCGCAGCCTGGTCGCCGAACCCGAAAGATCCGCCGCTTTATCTCGATCTGCCGACCAAGGACGGCGTGCCGCAACCGGCGATCATCGCCAAGTGGGCCGCCAATGCGCCGCTCGCCATGGTCGACCAGTACATCGCCAATCTGCGCCAGTACAAAGCCATCGCGCTTGATGTCGGCGATCTCGACGGTCTCAAGACCGATACCGCCGAACTGCACCGCATCATGGACAGCTATGGCATCGTCAACCAGTTCGAGATCTACAGCGGCGATCACGTTAGCGCCGTCGCGGACCGTTGGCAGAACCATGTGATGCCGTTCTTCTCCAAGAATCTGGCACGCGAGTAAATTATCATGACCAACGCACGCGGTTGGGCGCCGCTTAAACGCCGGACGTTTTTGGCGGCCTCAGGCGCGTGCGCGCTGGCCGGGACGGCTTCTGCAGCACCAGCCGGCAAGTCGAAGAATGCCGGTCTGGAGCTGTGGTACGACCGCCCGGCCGAGCGCTGGCTCGAAGCCTTGCCGGTCGGCAACGGCCGGATCGGCGCCATGGTGTTCGGCCGCGTGCGCCAGGAGCGGTTGTCGCTTAACGAAGGCACGCTGTGGGCCGGATCGCCGTATGATCCGGTCAATCCGGATGCGCTGGCGGCGCTGCCGGAAGTCTGCCGCCTCGTCAACGAAGAGCGTTTCAAGGAAGCGACCGATCTCGCCTCCAAATCCATGATGGCCAAGCCGCTGTCGCAGATGCCTTATGGCTCGGCGGGCGACGTGTTCCTCGATTTCCTCGAGCCGCAATTGCCCGGCAGCTATCGCCGTTCGCTCGATCTGGCGACTGCCGTCGCCAGCACCGCATATCAGGTGAAGGGCGGAACGATCACCCGCGAAGTGTTCGCCAGCGAACCCGATCAGGTGATTGTTGTTCAATTGACCGCCAAAGGTGGCGCCAAGCTCGCCTTCGATGTCGGTTATCGCCACCCCAGGAAAGCGGAGTACGACTGGCGCCCGAAGGACGGCATCGTCACGCGTGAAAAGACCGATCCGGTCGATTGGGATCTGCACGAAGACCTCGACCGCGCCGGACGACCGGCCGATCTGGCGATCAAGGCCGATGGGCCGAAATCGCTTTTGATCACCGGCCGCAATGTCGCCTCCGACGGTATTGCCGCCGGCCTCAGCTATGCCGTCCGTGTCGCGGCGGCTGGCGATGGTCAGATTACGACGAATGACGGTGTCCTGTCGGTGCGGGGCGCCCGCGCGGTGACGCTCGTCATTGCCGCCGCCACGAGTTTTGTTTCTCCGGCGCGGGTCGACGCCGATCCGGTTGCGCCGGTGCGCCAGAAGACTGATTCCGCGCTGGTCAAGCGCTACGCCGCCTTGCGCCGCGATCACATCGCCGCTCATCGCCGTTTGTTCGACCGCTTTGCGATCACCCTCGGCAAGCCGTCGGCGACTAACGAACCCACCGACCGCCGTGTGCTGCATGACGGCGAAAGTCTCGCCGCTCTGTATGTGCAATACGCCCGCTATCTGATGATTTCCTCCTCGCGTGGCACCGGCCAGCCCGCCAATCTGCAAGGGCTTTGGAACGAAGGCGTCAATCCGCCGTGGGGATCGAAGTACACGATCAACATCAACACCGAGATGAATTACTGGCCGGTCGGTCCGGCCAATCTTGGCGAGTGCTATGAGCCGCTGATCCGGATGGTCGAAGAACTGGCCGTCACTGGCGCGCACACCGCCAAGGCGATGTATGGCGCCCGCGGCTGGGTCGCCCATCACAATACCGATTTGTGGCGCGCCTCGGCGCCGATCGATGGTCCGTCCTGGGGCTTGTGGCCGATGGGCGGAGCGTGGCTGTGCAATGCGCTGTGGGATCACTACGACTACACCCGTGATCCGGCACTGCTGAAACGCCTTTATCCGCTGATGAAAGGTGCCAGCACGTTCTTCGTCGATACGCTGGTGGAAGATCCGAAGGGGCGCGGACTGGTGACGTCGCCGTCGCTGTCGCCGGAAAATTCCCATCACAAGGATGTTTCGCTCTGTGCCGGACCGGCGATGGACCGCCAGATTTTGCGCGATCTTTTCGCCAACACGCTCGAAGCCCATGCCTTGTCGAAGGACGCCGATGCGAACTTCGCAGCGGTATTGGCCGACAAGCGCGCGCGTCTTCCCAAGGATCGCGTCGGCGCCCAGGGCCAGTTGCAGGAATGGCTGGACGATTGGGACGCCATCGCGGTTGAACAGCAACACCGTCACGTCTCGCACCTTTGGGGGGTGTATCCCAGCAATCAGATCAATGTCCGCGACACGCCCGACCTGATTGCGGCGGCCAAAGTGACGCTCAACAAACGCGGCGATCTTTCGACCGGCTGGGCCACGGCGTGGCGCATCTGTCTTTGGGCCCGCATGGGCGAGGGCGAGCGTGCCTACAGTGTGCTCAAGGGGCTTCTCGGACCGTTGCGCTCCTATCCCAATCTGTTCGATGCCCATCCGCCGTTCCAGATCGACGGCAATTTCGGCGGCAGCGCCGGGATTCTCGAAATGGTCGTGCAGTCGTGGGGCGGCGAGGTTCACATCTTGCCGGCTCTGCCCGCGGCGTGGAGCGAAGGCAGCGTGAAAGGTCTGCGCGTGCGCGGCGGGGCGGAAGTTTCGCTGGCGTGGCAAGACGGCGCTCTGAAATCCCTGGTTTTGCAGGGCCCGCCGGGCCGTGACTTCAAGGTTCGTTATCGCGACATGGTCAAGACGCTTCGCTGTGATGCGAGCGGGAAAGCCGTGTGGCGCTAGTCGTCGCTTATCGTAACGTTGTCGAGATCGCCTGTGCCGATCATGCCCCCCTGTGGTGGGGAGGGCGTCGGCGGCCGAGCCATAATGAGGAAATCCATGCGCCGTCTCCTGCTCAGTCTGTCCGTCGCCGCCGTCGCGCTGATACCAGCCGCAACGGCCGCGGACTCCGCTCGCCCCGTGCAGCTAACGGTGGAGGCCGGCAAGTCCGGCCCGGTCATCGACCGCAACATCTTTGGCCAGTTTGCCGAGCATCTGGGGCATGGCGTCTATGAAGGCATTTGGGTCGGCAAGGATTCCAAGATCCCCAACACCCGCGGCATCCGCAACGACGTCGTCGGCGCCCTCAAGGCGTTGCATGTTCCGAACGTGCGCTGGCCGGGCGGCTGCTTCGCCGACTACTATCACTGGCGCCGCGCCATCGGCCCGACGCGCCAGCCGATGATGAATGCCGACTGGGGCGGTGTAGTCGATCCGTTGACGTTCGGTACTGACGAGTTCTTCGATTTTGCCGGCCAGATCGGCACCGAGGCGTATGTTTCGGTGAACATCGGTTCGGGTTCGCCCGCCGAAGCGGCCGAGTGGCTCGAATACATGACCGCCAGCAAGGACGACGCGATTGGTGCCGAGCGCGCCAAGAACGGCCATCCCGAGCCCTACAAGGTCGCGTTCGTCGGTCTCGGCAACGAAAGCTGGGATTGCGGCGGCGGCATGAGCCCCGACTATTACGTCAGCCAGATGAAGCGCTATTCCCGCTTTGTCCGTAACTACAACCCGGCCCAGAGCGAAAAGGGCGATCCGATGAAGCGCATCGCGGTCGGTCCCAATGCTGGCGACACGTCTTACACCGAAGCCGTGATGAAGGCCTACAAAGGCCATACCTGGGCCTGGAACATCGAAGGCCTGTCGCTGCACAGCTATACGACTGGCGGCGGCTGGCCGCTGGCGCAGCCCTCGACCGGCTTCGGCGAGCGCGAATATGCCTGGATGCTGAGCGATACGGTCGGGATGGAAGACCTGATCAAGAAGCACGGCGCCATCATGGACAAGTACGATCCCGAGAAGAAGGTGTCGTTGACGGTCGACGAATGGGGCGCGTGGTACAAGGCCGATCCTGGCACCAATCCGGGCTTCCTGGTGCAGCAGAACACCCAGCGCGATGCGGTGCTCGCGGCCCTCAACTTCAACATCTTCGCCCGTCACGCCGATCGCGTGCGCATGGCCAACATCGCCCAGATGATCAACGTCCTGCAGGCGATGATCCTGACCGATGGACCGAAGATGCTGCTGACGCCGACCTATCATGTCTTCAAGATGTACGTGCCGTTCCAGGACGCCACCTTCATCCCGCTCAGCTATGACGCCGGCAAGTATGCGTTCGACAAGTACTCGCTGCAGCGCGTCGATGCGATCGCGGCGCGCGACAAGTCGGGCAAGATCTGGCTCGCCATCACCAACGTCGATCCTAACAAGCCGGCCACGTTCGACATTTCGGTGCCGGGCATAACCGCGACCAAGGCGGTGGGCGAGACGTTGAGCGCGGCGAAGATCGACGCGTTCAATACGTTCGATGCGCCGAACACGGTGGCGCCGAAGCCGATTTCGGTCGCGGCCACGGGCGGCAAGCTGTCGCTTACTTTGGCGCCAGCCTCCGTGACGGTCGTGGCGCTCGAGCCCTGATCGGTTCGGTATCATAACAACTGGGAGGCGGCCGGTGGCCGTCTCCCGCACTGGGGAGATGTAGTGCGATGCGCCTGTCGAAATTCACTGCCGTTCTGTTGGCCAGTTGTGCTTTGACTCTTGGCGCTGCCGGCGCTGCAGAAAAACCGGAACAGGGCGATGTCCGCGCCCAGGCAGACGCGCGCGCCAGTGCGCTGGTCGCCAAGATGACGATGGACGAGAAAGTCGGACAGCTCGTCAACGTCGCGCCGGCGATTTCGCGGCTTGGCATTCCGGCCTACAACTGGTGGACCGAATCCCTGCATGGCGCGATGGGGTCGGTGCCGACCACGAATTTCCCCGAGCCGGTCGGCTTGGCGGCGACGTTCGATGCGCCGCTCATCAATTCCGTGGCGGCGGTGATCAGCAAGGAAAACCGCGCACTGCATGTGTTGTCGCGCCAGACGGGCCATCTCGGACGGATCGGCACCGGTCTCGATACCTGGTCGCCCAACATCAATCTGTTCCGCGATCCGCGCTGGGGCCGCGGCCAGGAAACCTATGGCGAGGATCCGTATCTGACGGCGCGCATGGGCGTGGCCTATGTCACCGGCATGCAGGGACCCAATCCCGATCTTCCCGATATCATCGCGACGCCGAAGCATTATGCGGTGCATTCCGGTCCGGAATCGACCCGTCATGTCGCCGACGTACCGGTGTCCGCGCACGATCTCGAAGACACCTATCTGCCCGCCTTCCGCGCCGCCATCGTCGAGGGGCATGCCGGCTCGATCATGTGCGCCTACAACCGTGTCGACGGCCAGCCGGCTTGCGCCAGCGAATTGCTGCTGCAGAACCGTTTGCGCGGCGCCTGGGGCTTCAAGGGCTATGTGGTGTCCGACTGCGATGCCGTGAAGGACATCGCCGACAATCACAAATACACGCCCGATCAGGCCACCGCCGTTGCTGCCGCAATGAAACTCGGCGTCGACAACGAGTGCCACAACGATACCCTCGGCGCCAATGGCGCGGCCGTCGTCGATCGCTACCGGGAAGCCGTGCAGCGCGGACTGCTCACCGCGGCGGATATCGATCGCGCGTTGGTGCGCCTGTTCTCGGCGCGTTACCGCAACGGCGATCTTGCCGGGTTCAAGACCATCAGTGCGCCCGGTCTGCCGCTCACCACGCCGGAGCACGGCGCCTTGGCGCTCAAGACCGCGGAAAAGAGCATCGTGCTGCTCAAGAACGACGGCCTTCTGCCGCTCGATAAGCCCGGCATGAAGATCGCACTGATCGGACCGCTCGCCGACTCCACCCATGTGCTGCGCGGCAACTATTCGTCGATGCAGTCGGCGCCGCCGGTTTCGGTGCTGGCCGGTATCAAGAAGGCGATGCCGGGCGCGACCGTCAACCACGTGCCGTTCGGACCGTCATTGACCGATGGCGATTCCATTCCAGTGTCGGCGTTGCGCACGCCCGACGGCAAGCCCGGACTGAAAGCCGAGTACTTCAACGCGACCTACGTTCCGCCGCCGCTCAGCGCTATTACCGGCACCTATTGGGAACGGGTCGAACAGGAGAAAGCGCGGCTGGCGAAGTTCAAGTACGCCGCCAAGCCGGTCGTCTCCCGTGTCGAACCGGGGATCGCAGCGCGCGGCAACTCGCTGGCGGCGACTTCCGACAATCATCGCGTGGTCTGGACAGGCTTTCTGGTTCCGCCGGAGAGCGGCACCTATCGCGTGGGATTGACCGGCTATATGGGCTCCGTCGCGCTCGACGGCAAAGAAATCGCCTCGCTGAAACATGCGCAATGGGGCGGCATGCCCGAAATGACCGATATCAAGCTGGTCAAAGGCAAGCGCTACACCATCCGCGTCGTCTCTGAAGCGCATGGCATGTCGGGCATCGACGTCAAATGGCAGCGCGTCTCCGATCATCCCGATGAGGAGATGAAGGCCGCGGCCGCCAAGTCCGATGTGATCGTCGCCGTGGTCGGTCTTTCCTCCGATCTCGAAGGCGAAGAGATGCCGGTGAAGGTCGAAGGCTTCGCGGGTGGCGACAAAACCTCGCTGGATTTGCCCGCCGACCAGCGCGCGATGCTGGAACAGGCCAAGGCGACCGGCAAACCGCTGGTGGTCGTGGTGATGAACGGCAGCCCGGTTGCGCTGCAGTGGGCCAAGGCGAACGCCGCGGCCATCGTCGAGACCTGGTATTCCGGCGAAGCGGGCGGGCAGGCGATCGCCAATGTCCTGGCCGGCAAGACCAACCCTGCCGGCCGTTTGCCGCTGACCTTCTATGCCTCGGTCAACGATCTGCCGCCGTTCGACGATTACTCGATGAAGGGGCGGACCTATCGCTACTTCCAAGGCACGCCGGTTTATCCGTTCGGCTACGGCCTAAGCTACACGACTTTCTCCTATGGGCCGGTCACTACCGAACCGGTGAACGGCGCCGTGGAAAACGGTCTCAAGGTCACCACCGAAGTCGCCAACACGGGACGGCGTGACGGCGAAGAGGTCGCCCAGCTCTATCTGACGCCCCCGGCGTTCGATGGCGCCCCGCGGCTCGCCCTGCGCGGGTTTCAGCGTCTCAGTCTCAAAGCGGGCGAGCACAAGACTGTCAGCTTCGTCCTGTCGCCGCGTGACCTCAGTTTTGTTGCCGCTGACGGCACGCGCCAGATCATGCCGGGCCAATACAAAGTGGACGTCGGATCGGGTCAGCCGGCCCCGGATGTGTCGCATCAGATGGCAACCGTAACGGCGACCAAAACCGTCAAGTTGCCGGAATAACACACCGAAAGGGATTGTGGGGGGCGTCCAGGGTGGTTTCACACCGTGCTCTGGGGCCCCTCAAGACAGCCGAAATCGGCCGGATTGTTCGCCAGATCATGCCTGACGGTGCTTCCAGGTCTGGACCGGCGCCTTCTCAATAACTTCCTGCAAGAAAACAAAAAATCCCGATCCAAGCTTCCTCATCCGTGGTGGAAGATGGTCGGGAGAATTGTTTCTACACCTGCACAATGCATCGACGTTTAGTCCCACCCGATCCACACGTGCGACGCTAAGATTCTTTTGCCGGGCCCCCAACGCTCCCATGATACAGTTACACAAATTGAGAACCCCACGACTCGATAAAAAATCAGCAAAAGGGGTTCCGCGGGGAAGGCTTGATGACGAGGGCAACGCTCGACCGGGCGTATTGGGCCGGTCTATTGGGACTCGTGAAACGCTATACGCATGGAAATCCCGATGCGGAGGATCTGCTCCAATCGGCGTATGTGCGTATGGAGGACTATCGATCGCAGCAATCCGTTGATAATCCGCGCGCATTTCTTGTCCAGACGGCGGTCAATATCTCGATTGACCAGCATCGGCGGGAAAAGGTGCGCGGGTCGACGGGGGGCACCGAGGACTGGGATCAGGCTGCCGACGAGGCACCGTTGCCGGACGAGGTGCTGGAAGCGCGCGAACGGTTACTAAGGGTCAACGAAGGGCTGGACAAGCTGCCCACGCGGACGCGCGAAATTTTGCTGATGCACCGGCTGGATGGAATGACGTATCGTGAAATCGCGGCCCATTATCGCATCAGCCCGAGTGCCGTAGAAAAGCACATTTCTCGGGCAATGCTGTTTCTTGCTCAATGGACCCGAGATTGGTGAAATGTCCGCGTTAGTTAAGTCGCCTGAGGAAGCAAGAGCCGAAGCCGCGTTTTGGCTTGCTCGGCTGCGAGCCGATTCCAAGTCGGCCGCCGACGAGACCGCGTTCCGCACCTGGCTGAGCGAACATCCGGCGAATGCTGCGGCCTTCGAGGCAATGACGGATATCTGGGAGACGCTGGGCCGCGCTCGTCGCCGGCCGGTTGAGGCTCCCGTGGAATCCCATTTCATTTCCCGGCGGCGCTTGGTGATGGCCGGTGGCGCGGCGGTGGCCGTGGTGACGGCCGGGCTGGTCATCAGGGGCGGCGCCGAAGCGGCGGTTTACAAGACCGGTGTCGGCGAGCAGCGCCATGTCGTTCTGGGCGACGGCACGCAGGCATTTCTGGATACGTCGACGCGCTTGCGCATGGCCTACGACGGCACCACGCGGCAGATCGATCTCGAATGCGGCCGCTGCAATTTTGATGTCATGGCCAGCGACAAGCGGCCGTTCGTGGTGAACGCTGCGGATACCAAGATCGTCGCCGGACGTACGACACTCGATGTGGCGCGCAATGGCGAAGACGTGACGGTGGTTCTCATCCGCGGATCGGCGTCGGTCAGTGGCGGCCGGCTTGCTGCCGAGAAACCCTGTGTCCTGAAGCCGGGCGAGCGGCTGGTTCTGCAGCGCTCCGGAATGCATCTCGACAAGCCGGATTTGGCACGGGCGCTGGCGTGGCAAACTGGCCAGATCGTATTCGAAAACGTCACGCTCGCGGAGGCGGCGCGGGAACTCAATCGCTATTCCGTCGTCAAGATCGATACCGACCTGTCGGTGGCGCCGTTGCGGATCAGCGGGGTTTTCCACGTAGGGGACAACGTAGCGTTTGCCCAACTCGCGGCGCAGCTATTGCCGATTTCCGTGCACGTCGAGAACGATCGGGTTCAACTCGTGAGATCTGCTCCGCGCGAAAGAAAAGGATGACGTCGAGCGGCTTGGAACAAGCGGCTTAAAAAAACAAAATAACGTCAGGGGGCAGGTCGCGTGAGGGGTGCGACAAAGGCAATAATTGGAAAGAGCCGCTTCTGGCTGGCCGCGACCCTCGTCGGGATCGTCGCGTTCCGTGCTGGGCTGGCCGATCCGCTTGCCTTTCACATTCCCGAGCAGCCGCTGTCGCGCTCGCTCAACGACGTCGCTCGCCTGACCAAGACCAACATCCTGTTTTCGCCAGGGGACATTCCCAATGTCCGCGCCCCCGCGCTTGACGGCGTATTGACCGTGCAAGATGCCGTTCGACGCCTGATCGCCGGAACGGATCTGGAGGCGGTTTGGGACAAGGGCGGATTGATCGTCAAAGCCAAGGCCGCCGCCGCTCCCCCCCAGCCGAAACCGGCCGAACGGATCATTACGAACACGTTTGACGGCGAAACCATCACCATCACCGGCATCCGGGAGGCGTGGCAAAGGGATCTCAACGTCAAACGCGATTCGATCGGGCTGGTCGACGTGATCACCAAAGAAACGATCGGCAAGTTTCCGGAAACGAACCTAGCGTCGGCGATCATGCGGGTCCCCGGCGTCAACGTGAACCGCCGCATCGTCGGGATGGTCGGCATCGATTCCTCGATCGGTGATCCGACGGAGATCACGGTGCGCGGCTTCGGCCCGACGTTCAACGTGGTCCTGATGGACGGCCGCAACATCGGCTCCAGCATCGGGACGCGGTCGTTCGACTTCAGCCTGCTCGCCGGCGACATGGTCGAGGAAGTCGACGTCCACAAGTCGCCGGATGCTTCGCTGACGGCCGGCGCCATCGGCGCGACCATCAATATCAAAAATCCGCGACCGTTCGATCAATTGGGTTTGCGCTCCGCCGCGTCGGTGTCGACCACCTATTCTCCCGAGGCGGGGAAGTTCACGCCCAACGGCATGGTGTTGTTCAGCGACACCTTTGCGCACGACCGGTTGGGCGTGCTGGTGGCGGCGACCTACAACGAGATCTCCAGCCGCACCAACGAAGTGGCCGTTTGGGGCTGGGAGGGCACCTATATGGATGCCTGCCAGTTCGCCGGCGGCGGCGCTTGCGGGGCTTCGCTCACGCCGGATACCTCAAGGCCGGTGTGGTTCATCCAGGACTACGGCGTCTACAAGATCGACAACTGGTCCATGCGCGAGAACGGCCGCTTCGCCGCGCAATGGACGCCGTCGGAGGCGCTCCTCGTCACGCTCAATGCCGATTTCGCCAGGAACGATCTCAAGGAATGGCAATACGCCGTGGCGATCTGGAACAACGCCAGCGAAATGCGCAATGTGAAGACGAGCACGAACGGAACGATCGTCGATTTCACGCGCGCCAACACGCCCACGGATTTCCATTCGCAGATCAACGAGACCGTGCAGCAAAGCTACGACGTCGGCCTCAATGCGCTTTGGAACGTCAATTCGCGCTGGACGATCGAGGCGGACGGCGATCTGGCGTTGTCGTCGCAGAACCCCGGCAATCACCAGGGGACCTATTCGGCCGATGTGGGATACGGACCGTCCTGCGCCGGCGATTGTCCGGTCCCGCCGATCAACGGAGCGACCATCGGCATCGCCGTTGCGGCGACCGGCGGACACGTCTTGCCGCATTACACCTCGTACGGTCCAAACGACGATGCTTCGCGGTTTGTCGATCCTACCATCATCGGTTCGCATGTGATGGTGATCACTACCGTGCACAACCGCAATTCCGTCGGGCAGGCCCGTCTGCAGGCGAAATGGGACGGCGAAGGCATCGGCGTTGTGTTTGGCGTTCAATACCTCGCCAACCACATGCGGCTGGAGTCTGTCGACGACTTCAGCAACAACGCATGGCAGGCGTATGCGGGTTACGGACCGGATTCGCGCAATTACTATGTATCCGGTCCTAATGCGGGCCTGCCGGCGGGCGTGCATCTGCCCAAGGAGTTGTTCGGTTCGAGTTTCTCGACGGCGAACTTCCTGCCAGGATGGTCGGGAGGCAATCAACTGCCGCCGCGGATCCTGAAATACGATGTGCTTTCCGTGTTCAACTATCTCGAGGCGCTCGGCGATCCGGTCACGCCGACCACCATTCCCGGGTTCAACTGGGGATGTTGCGATCCTGCCTACCACGGCAAATTCGAGGCCGTCAGCAATCCCGCGGGTTATCAGCGCATTTTCGAGAACAATCTGTCGGGCTATATCACGGTCACCGGGGAAGCAGCATTGGCGGGCATTCCGCTCACCTATCATGCCGGTCTCCGCCTGGAACGGACCGAGCTCTATTCCGAAGGACGCGAGCGTCTGCCGACCGCCTTGACGGTGATGGCGGCGGACCATACCGCCTTTCTGACCTCTTACGGTCCCGTGACGCAGGTCGCCGCGGCGCGCGAATATGAATACCTTTTGCCGAATGTCGACTTGACGGCGCATCCGACGCCGGAAGTGCAGATCCGGCTCAATGCGTCCCGGACGCTGACGCGCCCGCCATTGACCAACATCAGTCCGGCCACCACGCTGTCGTCTTCGGAGCGCGTCGGTTCGCTGGTCGCGACCGGCCAGAACCCGTACCTGGAGCCCTACGTATCGAACAATTTCGATATCACCGGCGAATGGTACAACGCGGCGAATTCCTATGTGTCAGTCGACGCGTTTTTCAAGAACGTCTCCAATTTCGTGATCGCGACGACGGTTGAGCGCTCGATCAACGACGTCATCGACCCGACGACCGGCCGTCTGGCCCAGTTCCGCGTTTCGTCCTACATCAACGGTCCCTCCGCCAATGTCTACGGTGTCGAATTCGCGTTGCAGCAGGTGTTGGGCGATACCGGCTTCGGGGTCCAGATGAACGCTACCCTGGTCGGAACGGACCGTCCCTATAACCCGAAGGATATTTCGACCAGCAATTTTGCGGTCACCGGACTGGCCGATTCCGCGAACATGGTGGCGTTCTACGACAAGAACGGCTTTCAGGTTCGCCTGTCCGCCAACTGGCACGACAGTTTTCTCGAGCACTTTGGCCAGATGCAGCCGAATTCGGCATTCGGGGCCGAACCCGTCATTGTCGACCCGGCCTGGGACATGACGCTGAACATGGGCCTGTCGCTCTCGCGCGAGCTCACGGGGTATCTCGAGGCGACCAACCTGCTCAACGCGACCTACAGCACCCGTGGCCGTTTCCACGAGCAGGTGCTCAACGTGGTCGATTACGGCCGCCGTATCACCGTCGGGCTCCATTACAAGCTGTAAAAACAGCTTTCAGGAAAAGCGGGCCGTTAGCGACATCGTAAGGCGGCGGCATTCCGTCCGAGACCGCTAATCGAGGGCTGCGCTGCCGGGTCTTGGGCCGGGGAGTGGCCGGAATGTGGCGCCCCAGCTCTCCAGCGCAAAAAAAGACATGGAATTGTCATTTTTCGTGTGGGGATGACGGGCCCTGAAACGTCTATATCAACGTAGGGGTAAGCGCCGTACTATATTGTTGCATAAGTGCAACAACTCCATTTTTCTCAAGAATTCATGTGTGTAGCTTTGATGGTATTGTCTGATAAAAAAGTCATCTCCAAACAAAGACGGACGTTTGTTCAATAGACAGAGGCGTGTCGCCTCCCTAGTGTTGGGAAAGGTAGCGTTACCGTACTTGATCGGTAGGGCTGTCCTCGGGGGCACGATTTGCCGAAATATTCGAAAAATACGCCGGTATCTGTGCTTCCGCTGTTCGGCCGTTTCGCCGCCGGATCGTTCAAGGCGACGGGCAGTTCGGGAGTTGGCTTCATGTCCGACGGACCGATGAACGTGCGTACCAGCACGAATTCCTGCGTCGGCAGCGCTCAATCGGCGCTGTTCAGGGGCGGTCGAACAATCACAAACCACAAAGGGAGGGAATTGGTATGAATCGTAAACTCAGTTCCGGCTTGCGTGCGGCTTTATTGGGTGGCGTCGGCTTGGCCGCGTTCACTCTGCCGTCGCTTGCGCAGGACTCGCAATCGATGGAAACGGTGGTCGTCACCGGTATCCGTGGATCGTTGCAGCGCAGCTTGGACATTAAGCGCGACTCGCAGGGCTTGGTCGACGCCATTTCGATGGAAGATATCGGCAAGTTCCCGGATGCGAACCTCGCCGCCGCTCTGCAGCGTATTCCTGGCGTGACGATCACTCGCGCGTCGATGATGGCTGCCACGACGACCGGTGAAGCGACGCAGATCACCGTCCGCGGCATGGGCCCGTCGTTCAACGAAACCCTGTTCAACGGCCGCAAGATTCCGTCGGGCGTTGGCGGTCGTTCGTTCGACTTCAGCGGCCTGTCGGCCGACATGGTCCAGGCCCTCGAAGTCTACAAGTCGCCGGATGCGACGCTGTCCGCCGGCGCCATCGGCGCGACGATCAACGTCAAATATCCGAATCCGTTCGACAAGCCCGGCCTGACCGTGACCGCGGCGTTCTCTGCCAAGTACCGTCCGAACGACGGCCGCATGACGCCGAACGGCAACTTCCTGTTCAGCGACACCTTCTTCGGTGGCAAGGTCGGCGTTCTCGTCGCCGGCGCCTATACGAAGATCGCCACCACGCAGTTCCAGGCCGGTAACTGGGGCTGGATCGGCCAGCACATCAATCCGTGCCAGCGCGTTGGCGGACCGGCGTGCCCGAAGAACGTGCCTGTTACCGAGATTACGGGTTACAATCCCACGACCGGCGCGGCGATCACTGGTGTGGTTGCCAACCCGACGGCGAAGCAGCAGTCGGATGCGGATAATGCCGCGTTCCAGGCCGGCAAAGATCTTTCCACGCCGATCTGGTTCACCCAGGACTTGGCTTACAACTACAACCAGATCCAGGAAGAACGGAAGAACGCCCGCATCGCCCTGCAGTTCCAGCCGACCGAAAAGCTGCTGGTCACCATCGACGGCAACTATTCGCGCGATTCCATCAACGAGAACCAGTTCGCGTTCGCGATCTGGAACAACGGCGATGAAATGCGCAACATCAAGACGTCGAAGGTCGGCACGATCGTCGACTTCACGCGCGCTGCACCGACCGACTTCGACGACAACGTCAACCTCGGTATCCAGCAGACCTACGATGTCGGCATCAACGTCAAGTATGACGTCAGCGACAAGCTGTCCCTCATGCTGGACTATGATATGGCCCAGTCGTCGCTCAATCCTGACAATCACTGGAGCGGCCTGAGCGAGAACATCGGCTATGGTCCGTCGGGCCCCGGCGGCACCAATGGTACGACGTTCGAAGTCATTCAGCCGGGCGGACACTCGCTGCCGTACTACAAGGGCCTCGGCCCGAACGGCGACATCTCCCGTTTTGACGACACCTCGATCATGGGCACGCACGTCGACACCACGTCGGCTTCGCGTAACCGCAATGCCGTCAACCAGGTCCGCGCAGAACTCGCCTGGAAGGAAGACGGCTTCACCGCAAAATTCGGCGGCAACTACATCACTGACCACTATCACACCAATTACTGGGGTCCGTGGGAAAGCAACCGTTGGCAGATGTGGTCGGGCTATGGTCCGGATTCGAACAATCCGACCGGCGTCGAACTGCCGGCGAATCTGTTCCACGGCAAGGTCAATCTGCCGAGCATGCCGGGCTGGGATTCGTCCAACAAGATCCCGAACCTCATCCGGTTCTATCAGGGCGAAGTTTGGTCCTACCTCAACAGCCTCGGCAAGCCGTTCAACGCTGACGGCAGCAAGACGAACCTGCCGGGCTTCAACTACGGCTGCTGCAACTTCTCGAAGTATCCCTATACCGGCATGAGCCCGGAAGGCATCAACTCCTTCAGCGCGGGTTCCTTCCAGCAGATCAACGAAGATACGTTCTCGTTCTACGCGACTTTGCAGACCGAGACGAAATTCGCTGGTATGCCTCTGAAGGTCGGCATGGGTGTTCGTTACGAATACACCAACGTCAATACGATGGGCCTCGACCAGCCTCTGACCGGTCTGCACCTCGTCACGGGCGACTTGACGGCGTATTCGTATGACTTCGCTCCGTCGCAACAGACCTCGCAGAAGAACACCTATCAGTATCTCCTGCCGAACCTCGACTTGAACCTCCAGGTTACCGACGATCTGCATGTCCGCGCCGACATTTCGCGCACCATGACCCGTCCGAACCTGGGCGACCTCAAGCCGAACCGTTCGAACTGGGGCGGCCGTAAGGGTGCGCTGGGCGTCTCCGGCGGCAACCCGCAGGAACTTCCGTTCCTGTCCGACAATGCTGACTTGGCGATTGAATGGTATTACGCGCCGAACTCCTATTTGGCGGGTAACGTCTTCTTCAAGAGCATCAGCAACTTCGTGGTCGGCGGCAGCTCCACGCTGGTTCTCGACGGGACCAAGGGCAACCAGCTCGTCATCGATCCGTACACTCAGACCTATGCCCAGTTCACGCTCAGCCAGAACATCAACGGGCCGACGGCCAACGTTTATGGTATGGAATTGGCGTGGCAGCACATGTTCGGCGACACGGGCTTCGGCTACCAGTTGAACGGCACGATCGTGCAGTCCGACAAGCCGTATAACCCGAACAACCTGACGACCAATGCGTTTGCCATCACCGGTTTGGCCAACTCGGCGAACTTCGTAGCCTTCTATGATAAGGACGGCTTCCAGCTTCGCTTTGCTGCCAACTGGCGCGACACCTACCTCAACAACTTCGGCCAGGGCCAGAGCTCCGGCACGCAGTATGGTGCGGAACCGGTGTTCGTGAATGGTGGTTGGACGCTCGACGCCAGCACCAGCTACGACATCACCGACAACATCAACGTCTACTTCGAGGCCAGCAACCTGCTCGACTTCGGCTACAGCACGCGTGGCCGGTACAACGATCAGGTCCTCGACGTGGTCGACATCGGTCGTTCGTTCACGGCCGGTGTGCACTTCAAGCTGTAATCCTCTCCCTTCTCGCTTCATGGACCGGTGGCAACCCCACCGGTCCATTTTTTTTGCTCACTGAAATTTGCGTGCAGCCTTCGCACAAATGGCTCGTAATCTCGGACAAATGAGGCTGATATCTGGGCTGCCCGCCGCGAATGCAACGCATTGAGATGCGCCGGGCCAGTCGGATTGCCAGGGTAAGGAAACCAGAACAATGACAGAAAAACAGAACTTCCAGATGTCGCGCCGGCACGCGATCCAGGGCTCGGTAGCGCTGGGTTTGGCGACTGCCATGCCGCTGCACGCTGCGGCGGCGAAAGCCATCGCTGCAACCGTCGATGTCGGCAAGACCGCGCCGGCGATCAATCCCTTTATCTACGGCGGCTTCCTCGAACACATCGCCAACCTGATGAACAACAGCCTCTGGAGCGAGGTGTTGGATGACCGCAAGTTCTTCTATGCGGTCGATTCCAAGCCGGAGCCGAGGCCGGAAGGCATGCGCCGGATGATGCCGCAACCCAATCGCTGGACGTCGGTTGGCGGCGCCGCCGATGTCACGATGGATACCGTCACGCCGTATGTCGGAGCGCAGACCCCGGTCGTGCGTCTCGCCGGCAAGGGCGCGCGCGGCATCGCCCAGTCCGGTCTCGTACTGGCGAAGAAAGGTTATGTCGGGCGCGTCGTCATCATGGCCGACGCTGGTGCCGAGATTTCCGCCACCCTGATCTGGGGCAAGGGTGCTGGCGATCGCCAGACCGTCAAGGTTGCGGCGGGCAAGGAATGGGCGAAGGTTCCGCTCAAGTTCGACTGCAAGGCCGATACCAAAGACGGCCGTCTCGAAATCACCGGCAAGGGTACCGGCACGTTCAAGGTCGGCGCCGTGTCGCTGATGCCGGCGGACAACGTCAAGGGCTTCCGCGCCGATGTCATGGCCGCGATGAAGGAGATGGACAGCAAGATCCTGCGTATGCCGGGCGGCAACTTCGTCTCCGGCTACGACTGGAAGGACACGATCGGCGATCCCGACAAGCGTCCACCCGTTCTCGATCCGCAGTGGAACTTCCCGCAGCCCAACGACCTCGGCGTCGATGAGTTGCTGCAGATGTGCCAGGACATTCTCGGCGTCGAGCCGTATTGGTGCATCAACACCGGTTTCGGCGAGCCCCGTTCGGGCGCCGAGCTGGTTGAATACGTCAATGGCGCCGCCACCACCGAATGGGGTGCCAAGCGCGTCGCCAACGGCCATCCCAATCCGTACAAGGTCCATTATTGGAACGTCGGCAACGAGATGTACGGCCATTGGCAGCTCGGCCACATGTCGCTCGACCAATACGCGGCCAAGCACAACAAGTTCGCCGACGCGATGCGCAAGGTCGATCCGTCGGTGTTCATCATCGTGCCGGGCGGCTTCGTCGATGAGATGACGACCGGGCAGGGCATGATGATTGATTCCGGCAGCCGCCTCGTCGCCTTCGGTTCGGAGCGCGATTGGGCCGGCGGCATGCTCCAGAAGTCGTGGGGCAAGTTCGACGCCCTGGCGACCCACGCCTATCAGGCCGAGTATAAGCACTTCAATCTCGAAACCGGCAAGAACGAGGACGTCAAGAAGACACTGACCGAATGGGCCCAGGCGCCGGCCGACCGCGTCGCCACCATGGCCGATTGCTGGGAAGAGTACAAAAAGCGCTATCCCAAGCTCAACGAAGGCAAAGTGCGCGTCTTCTTCGACGAGTGGGCCTATCACTTCCAACAGGATTTCAAGGGATGTCTGGCGATCGCCCGCACGTTCCATGAATTCTTCCGCCATACCGATTTCATCGATATGGGCGCCTACACGATGGGTACCGCGTGGCTGGATATGGATCGCACCCGTTCGACCATCAGTGCGACGGGCCGTGTGTTCCAGCTCTACAACAAGCACTTCGGCAAGATTCCGGTGGCGGTCGGCGGCAATTCGCCGGTACCGGCGCCGAAATATCCGATCGGCGGCGATCAGCCGAAGGTCAACACCGGCAGTGCGACCTGGCCGGTCGACGTTTCGGCCGCTCTCACGTCCGACCGCAAGAAGCTGGTTGTGGCGGTGGTCAACGCAAGCGAAGAGGCCAGCACGCTGGATCTCAATCTCGCCGGCTTCAAAGCTGCACCGACGGGCCGGACCTGGACGCTGAAGGGCGCCAGTCTCGAAGCCCAGAACAATGTCGGCAAGGCGCCGGGCGTGACGATCGTGGAAGGGACGTTTGCGACGGGCTCGAAGTCCATCGCGGTCGCACCGATCAGCATCGTGCTGTACGAGTTCGCAGCCGCCTGATTTTGGTAGAATGTTGAGAAGAGGGGCGGAGCTGCGGCTTCGCCCCTTTTTTTCGTTTTTCCCCGGTGCCTTCCCTGACCGGTCAAGGTAGGCTATAGGGAATTATCAGACAAATCGGTCGAGGGGAAAATGGCCAGAACCAAGCGCGCGCTTCTGAAGGGAATTTCGCTGCTGCCTCTGTTGGCGGCAGCCGGCTGGGGGGCGCCATGTTCGTCCGCCATCACTAGTGTGACGCCATCCGTCGCCAACCTGACGCTGCAAAGCGGCTGCGGTGCGACTTTGGTCGAACCCTGGGGCGACAACATTCTCCGCGTCCGCCGTCTGCCCGCCGGGGCGCCAGAGCCGCGACCGAGCCTGATCGTCAACGGCAAGAAGGCGGCCACGTCCTTCGCCGTTTCCCAGACCGGCGACGAGATCGTCGCCACCACCGCTTCGCTCAAGATCACGATCACCCGTAAGGATGGTCATCTCGAATTCTACAAGCCCGGCGAGACGAAGCCGTTCGTGTCCGAAGCGCGCAATGAGGCGGCGCCAGCAAAGGGCGGGCTTTACCACATCACCCAGGCGTTCGGCGTGCCGTTCGGCGCCGGCTTGCACTATTACGGCCTTGGCCAGCACCCGGCCGGTGGTCTCGATTGGCAGAAGCAAGGTGTGCATCTGCAGCAGGCCAACGGCGACACCGGATTGCCGATGGTGCTTACCAGCGGCGGCTGGGGCGTGTTGTGGGACAATGCCTCGGTGACCGACGTGTCGGTGCAGCGTCCGGCCGAAGGCGGCAATCTGCAGTTCGCGTCGGAAGCCGCGCAGGCGACCGACTATTATCTTCTCACCGGTGCCAATGCCGACACCATCATCGCGGGTTATCGCAAGCTGACCGGCGAAGCCCCGATGCTGCCGCGCTGGGCGTTGGGCTTCTGGCAGTCCTATGAGCATTACGCCACCCAGGACGAAATCGTCGGCGTCGCCAAGCGCTATCGCGACAGCGGCATTCCGATCGACGGCATTATCCAGGATTGGCAGTACTGGAAGGACGGCCAATGGGGCGCCCATCAGTTCGATCCCACGCGCTACCCCGATCCGACCAAGATGGTTGCCGACATTCACGCGCTCGACATCCACACCATCATTTCGGTGTGGCCGCGCTTCGATAAGGATACCGACAATTACAAAGCGCTCGACGCGGCGGGCGTGCTCTATCCCGAGACCTACACCAACGTTTATCCGGTAGGCCAGGGCCGCTGGTACGATCCTTTCGGCAAGGGCCGCGATCTTTATTGGAACCAGATTTCCAAGCGTCTCGGCCAGAACGGCTTCGACGGCTGGTGGCTCGATGCCTCCGAAGCCGAACTCGGTGGCGCCTGGGGCCAGATGCGCGATGTCGAGACCGCCCAAGGTCCCGGCGCGCTCGTCTACAACGCTTATCCGCTCTATCACACCATGGGCGTGTTCGAAGGCCACCGCCGCGACTTCCCCGATCGCCGTCCGGTGATCCTGACGCGTTCGGCGTGGGCCGGGCAGCAGCGCAACGGCGCCATTTCCTGGTCGGGCGATATTCACGGCGACTGGGAAACCTTCCGTCGTCAGATTCCGGCCGGATTGAATTTCATTTCCGCCGGTCTGCCGTACTGGAACACCGATATCGGCGGCTTCTTTGCCGGTGATCCCAAAGATCCGGCCTATGGCGAGCTGTTCACCCGCTGGTTCGAATTCGGCGCCTTTACGCCGATGTTCCGCACGCACGGCACCGGCAAGTCGAAGGAGATGTGGCAGTTCACTGCCGACGTTCAGCCGATCCTTTTGAAATACGATCGGTTGCGCTATCGCATGCTGCCCTACATCTATTCGCTCGCGTGGCAGGTGACGAGCCAGAGCGGCAGTATGATGCGTCCGCTGGTGTTCGATTTCGGCAGCGATCCCGACGCGCTCGACATCGGCGACCAGTACATGTTCGGCTCCGCCATGATGGTGGCGCCAGTGGTACGCAAAGGCTCGGCCGACCGCACCGTTTATCTTCCCGGCAATGGCGACTGGTACGATTTCTGGACGGGCAAGCGCATGAAGGGCAAAGCCACCATCGTGTCCCACGCGCCGCTTGATACGCTGCCGTTGTTCGTGCGCGCCGGTTCCATCGTGCCGATGGGGCCGGTGGTCGGTCACGCCGAAGCGCAGAAGGACAAGCCGATCGAGTTGCGTGTTTATCGCGGTGCCGATGGCCGTTTCACGCTCTATGACGACAGCGGCAACGGCTGGGGCTACGAGAAGGGCGAGCGCGCCACCGTCGACATCACCTGGAACGAGGCGGCGCACACGCTCACCTTCGCCGCGCGCCAAGGCAAGTTCCCCGGCATGAAACCGACGCGCGAATTCCATATCGTGTGGGTTGGCGATGGTGCGGGCGTTGGTGACAGCGAAGCTGCGCATTTCCAGACGGTCGTCTACAAAGGCCGCAAACTGGCGGTCACGATGCCAAGCCACGGCTGAGTTCGTTCAGCCGATCGAGCAATAAAAAACGGGCAGCGGATAACTCCGTTGCCCGTTTTGGTTTGAACTGTCCCCGTATCAGTCGGTGAATTTGTCCAGATTGCGGACGGCACCGTTGGCGGCGCTGGTGGTGAACAGGGCATAGGCTTTGAGCGCCGCCGAGACAACTCGCTTACGCGCGACCGGCTTCCACGCCTTGTCGCCTTTGGCGTCCATGGCCGCACGCCGCTTGGCCAGCGTTTCGGCCGGCACCTCAAGACGAATGCTGCGCTTGGGAATGTCGACGGTGATGGTGTCGCCTTCTTCGACCAGCCCGATGGTGCCGCCGTCCGCCGCTTCCGGCGAGACGTGGCCGATCGACAGGCCCGAGGTGCCGCCCGAGAAGCGGCCGTCGGTGATCAAGGCGCAGGCTTTGCCGAGACCCTTCGATTTCAGATAGCTCGTCGGATACAGCATTTCCTGCATGCCGGGGCCGCCCTTAGGTCCTTCGTAGCGGATCACGACGAAATCGCCGGCTTTGACCTTGCCGGTCAGGATCGCCGACACCGTATCGTCCTGGCTCTCGAACACGCGGGCCGGGCCGGAGAAAACCAGCGCCGAGGCATCGACGCCCGCCGTCTTCACGATGCAGCCGTCTTCGGCGAGATTGCCGTAAAGCACGGCGAGACCGCCGTCCTTCGAATAGGCGTGGTCGTAATCGCGGATGGCGCCATGCGCCCGGTCGATATCGAGTTCGTCATGGCGTTCCGATTGGCTGAACGCCTGCGTGGTGCGCTTGCCGCCGGGGCCGGCGCGGAAGAACTTCGCCACTTCGGGATTGTTGACGCGGGCGACGTCCCAGGCGTCGATGGCGGCGCCGAGAGTTGGCGCATGCACCGTCGGCTCGTCGCGATGGACGAGGCCGATGCGATCGAGTTCGCCCAGGATTCCCATCACGCCGCCGGCGCGATGCACGTCTTCGACATGGATGGTCGAGATCGACGGCGCCACCTTGCACAGATGCGGCACCTTGCGCGACAGCCGGTCGATGTCCTTCATCATGAAAGGAACGCCCGCTTCGCGCGCCGCGGCCAGCAGATGAAGCACGGTATTGGTCGAGCCGCCCATGGCGATATCGAGCGTCATGGCGTTTTCGAACGCGGCGAAGCTGGCGACCGAACGCGGCAGCACGCTTTCGTCATTCTGTTCGTAATAGCGCTTGGTGATCTCGACGATCTTGCGTCCCGCCTCAAGAAACAGCGCCTTGCGGTCGGCGTGGGTGGCGACCAGCGTGCCGTTGCCGGGCAGCGACAGGCCGAGTGCTTCGGTCAGGCAATTCATCGAATTGGCCGTGAACATGCCCGAGCACGAGCCGCAGGTTGGGCAGGCGTTCTGCTCGACGGTTTCGACGTCTTTGTCTTCGACGGCGTCGTCGGCGGACATCACCATGGCGTCGATCAGATCGAGCGATTTTTTCTCGCCCTTGATCACCGCCTTGCCCGCTTCCATCGGACCGCCGGAGACGAAGATCGCCGGAATGTTGAGACGCAGCGCCGCCATCAGCATGCCGGGGGTGATCTTGTCGCAATTGGAGATGCACACCAGCGCGTCGGCGCAATGGGCATTGGCCATGTACTCGACGCTGTCGGCGATCAGTTCGCGCGAGGGCAGGGAATAGAGCATCCCGTCATGGCCCATGGCGATGCCGTCGTCGATGGCGATGGTGTTGAATTCCTTGGCGACGCCGCCCGCCGCTTCAATCTCGCGCGCCACCATCTGGCCGAGGTCCTTGAGATGGACGTGTCCCGGCACGAACTGGGTGAACGAGTTGACGACCGCGATGATCGGCTTGGAGAAATCCGCATCGGTCATGCCGGTGGCACGCCATAAGCCGCGCGCGCCTGCCATGTTGCGTCCGTGTGTGGTGGTCCGGGAACGATAGGCTGGCATCGGCGAAACTCACATTTGCTGCTGAAACCTACTTAAGACGGCAATCAGTGTCGCGCAACCGGGCCTGCTTTCTTATTTTATTTCAAAGGCTTCTCATTTTACGTGCAAACCGTGTGAATGACTTTGGTCGGGGTTATGCGCGCATCGCTTGATCACTAACGTCATAGACGTTCGCGGCCTGATTTGGGTGGGACGGATATGACGTCAGAACCAGCGCGTTTTGCCTCCATTCTGCAGCTTTCGAGGATCGACCGCCGCCGTTTCATGGCGAGCGCAGCCATCGCGGGTGTTTGGCAATCGGCCGGCGCCGCGCCTGTGTCCGATGATCGTCTGCCCGACGGCACCGCCTTCGCGCGCTGGGAGAAGCCGCTGAGCTTTGCCAAAACATATTACGTCGACAACACCGCGCCGCAGGCCGATGACGACGGTCCCGGCGACAAGGCGCACCCTTTCCGCACCATTTCCAAAGCCGCCGATGTACTGCAGCCCGGCGAGCGGGTGGTGATCGCGGCAGGCACCTATCGCGAATGTGTCCGTCCGGCCCGAGGCGGCACCGGCCCCGCGCAGATGATCAGCTACGAGGCGGCGCCTGGTGCCAAGGTCGTCATCACCGGCTCCGAAGTGCTGAAGACCGGCTGGCGCAAAGAGACCATTCCGGTCGCGATGCGCTTCCCCGGAAGTGCTGTCGAGACCGGGCCCGAAGTTACCGCATGGCGTTGCGATCTCCCCGCCGCGCTGTTTCCCGATGCCTACAATCCCTTCGCGCTACCCAGCATCATGGGACAATGGGAATGGCTCGATCCCAAGACCACCGACATCGGGCCGTATTTGCGCCGCCGCGGATTGGTGTTCGTCGACGGCAAGCCGTTGGAGCCGATGGAACAGTTGCGCGAACTGGCGATGCCGCATCTGCCGCCGGTTCCCGATTTCACCGTGCCGCCGGTGCCGCAAAACGGATTGCCGGGGCGGCGTCGCGGTGGGCCGATCATGCAGGAGGTTGGCGGTTCACCGGGTGCGCGGGTTTGGATCGATTACACCGGTACCGCGATTGTCGTGCGCCTGGGCTCCGGCACGCCCACTGATCACCAAATTGAAATCACCACCCGCCAGCACGTGTTCGTTCCGCGCCAAAGCGGCACCGGTTTCATTCGCCTCAAAGGGATCACCTTCCAGCACGCCGGCAACGCGTATCCCTTCCCGCAAAACGGCATGGTTTCGCTCGCCGGCGGCGATCATTGGATTCTCGAAGACAACACCCTCGAATGGGCCAACGGTATCGGCCTCGCCATCGGCATCGACGGCGATAGCGGCTTTACGCGCGGGGGCGGGGCCTCGCATATCATTCGCCGCAACAGTATTCGTTACTGCGGTGTCGAAGGCATCGGCGGCATGGGCACTTCCGACGTCCTGATCGAAGACAATCTGATCGAATGGTGCGGCTGGGCCGATGCCGAACGCGGCTGGGAAGCCGCCGGTGCCAAGTTCCACTTCGCCCGCAACATGCTGTTCCGCCGCAATGTCGTCCGGCACATCCGTCATGGCAACGCGATCTGGTGGGACGTCGGCAACGCTAACTGCCGTGTTACCAGCAATGTCATCGCCGACATTCAGACGGTCAGCGCCGCCATTCATTTCGAGATGACGCGGCAGCCCAATCTGGTCGACAACAATATCGTCTGGGATGTCCGCAATGCCGAGCCGGGAACGCCCGGTCAGAGAGGCTGCGCCGGATCCGGCATTTTTATCAACGCCACCGACAACCTGATCGTCACGCAAAATCTGATCGGCCGTTGCGACAACTCCGGCATCTTCGCCATTCTCCGCCCCGACAGGAAAAACAGCGGCATGGCGTCGGGCAACTCCGTCGCCAACAATATTTTCGCCAAGTGCGGCAAGTCCGCCATCGTCTTCATCAATCCGAACAACAAGGCCGACTGCAACGTCTATGTCGCCATGCCGGAAAAATTCCAGGGCTATTACCAAGGCGAGAACAAGCAGTATCTCGACCTTGCCGCGTGGCGCGCCCATGGCTGGGACAAGCAGTCCGTTGTGGCCGAGGCGGAGATCGGTTTCGATCCCGACCGGCTGGAACTGACCTTCACCAGCCGCAAGCCGCTGCCCCAGGTGCATCCGGTCGCCCGCATCCAGAACGACATGCAGGGCAGGCCGATCCGTGTTGCCGGTCCGCTGGCCGATCCCCACACCCGGCACGTCGATCCGCGGCATCGCGCATAGCGCGAGGCGGTTTCCGTCGCGCGGTGAAATGCTCTAGTACTGGCGCATGCCTCGTTTCACCATGCCCGACCTGCCGATCGCGGAATGCTTGCCGCGCCTGCTTGCCACACTGGCAGAGCAGTCCAACGCTGTGTTGGTGGCGCCGCCCGGCGCCGGCAAGACGACCTCGGTGCCGCTGGCGCTGCTCGACACCCCTCCAATGGATCAAGGCCGCATCGTGATGCTTGAGCCGCGCCGGCTGGCGACGCGCGCCGCCGCCAGCCGCATGGCGTTTCTGATCGGCGAAAAGGTGGGGCAGACGGTCGGTTTCCGCACGCGCCTCGAAAGCGCCGTGTCGTCGGCGACCCGCATCGAGGTGGTGACGACTGGTCTTTTCGTCCGACGCTTGCTTGGCGATCCGGGATTGGACGGCATTTCTGCTGTGATCCTCGACGAAATCCACGAGCGCTCGCTGGAAGCCGATCTGGCGCTGGCGCTGTGTCTCGATGTCCAGGCGATGCTGCGGCCGGATTTGCGGCTGCTTGCGATGTCCGCGACGCTTGATGGTGCCCGCCTGTCGGCGATCATGTCCGCCGCTATCGTCGAGAGCGAAGGCCGCATGCATCCGGTCGAGATCCGCCATGCCGTGCGCGATCTTGCCAACTTGCGCGATTTGCCCGCTGCGATGGCGCGCGCCATTCGCAGCGCGCTTGCGGAGGCGCCCGGCGATGTTCTCGCTTTCCTGCCGGGCATGGCGGAGATCCGCCGCACCGAAACAGCGCTGGAAGGCATTGATGCCAAAGTGTTGCCGCTGCACGGCGACTTGCCGCCCGCGACACAGGACTTGGCTTTGCGTCCGGCGGAAGGACGTCGCGTGGTGCTCGCCACCGCCATCGCTGAAACCTCGCTCACCGTGCCGGGCGTGCGAACCGTGGTCGACGGCGGTTATCGCCGCGCGCCGCGCTTCGATCCCGCGAGCGGTATGACCCGTCTCACCACCGAGCGCATTAGTCGTGCGGTGGCCGATCAGCGCTCCGGCCGTGCCGGACGCGAGGCGCCCGGTCTTGCCATCCGGCTGTGGACCGAAGCGGCGCAGCGTGGTTTGCGTCTCTATGACCGGCCCGAGATTTTGGATGCCGAACTGTCGGGTTTGGTGCTCGATTGCGCCGCCTGGGGCACGCCGCCCGCCAAGCTCGCTTTTCTCGATGCGCCGCCCGAAGGCGCGCTGGCCGCGTCGCGCGAACTGCTGGTGGAGCTCGGTGCCTTGGACGAGGCGGGCGCCATCACGCCGCTCGGCAAACGGATGAATGCGCTCGGTGCCCATCCGCGTCTCGCGGCCATGATGCTGGCGGCGGAAAGCGCCGCCGAGGCTGCACGTGCGTGCGATATCGCGGCCTTGCTGGAAGCGCGCGATCCGTTGCGCGGCGGCTTCGATTTGCCTGCCGATATCATGACGCGGCTGGAAGCGATCGAGGACCCATCGTCGACGGCAAGTGTTGATCGCAACGCGATCCACGGCATCCGCCAAGCCGCCAAGCAATATCGTTCCCGTTTGGGGATTGGCGCGACGCGCGCGGCGGGCGGCAATCCGGCGCCGCTGATCGCGGCGGCGTTTCCCGACCGGCTGGCGCAGCGCCGCGGCGAGCCCGGCAGCTTCCGTTTATCCGGCGGCGGCGGCGCGCGGCTGGCGATCACCGATCCGCTCGCCAAGGAAAGCTTACTCGCCGTAGCCGCGCTGGAGTTGAAAACGTCACCGCGGATTACAATGGCCGCGCCGCTCGACAGCGCCGCACTGCCGGCCGCGATTGCCGCGCAGATCAAAGAAACGGTCGAAACCAGCCTCGATCCCGCCACCGGTAGCGTTCTGGCGCGCCGCCGCAAGTGCTTCGGTGCCCTCGTGCTCGAAGAACGCTCCGCCCCGCCGGATGCAGAAGACGCCGCCGCGGCATTGCTGGAAGCCGTGCGCAACGATCCCTCGCGTCTGCCGTGGAACGACGGCGCGCGCAATCTTCAGGCGCGGCTTACGCTGATGCACGGCCTCGAGCCCGATACGTGGCCCGCGTCGGATGACGCCAGCTTGATCGCAAGCGCAACAGATTGGCTGTTGCCGCATCTGCAGGGCCTCTCGCGCCTCTCCGATCTCGCCAATCTCGATCTTGCCGCGCTTTTGCTTGGCCGTCTCGATTGGTCGCTGAAAACGCGGCTCGACAAGGAATTGCCGACGCATCTCACGCTGCCGCACGGCCGCGCCGCGGTGGACTATACCCAGCCGGTCCCCATCGCCGCCGCGCGGGCGCAGTATTTCTATGGATTGGCTGAAACGCCCAAGCTTGCCAGCGGCCGCGTGCCGCTAAGGCTGGCGCTGCTGTCTCCGGCCGGGCGCCCGATCGCGCTGACCGCCGACATCGCCGGCTTCTGGAAAGGCGCCTGGGCCGATGCCCGCCGCGACATGCGCGGCCGCTATCCCAAGCACAATTGGCCGGAAAATCCGCTTGTTTGACGGATAGGCTGGCGTGTTGCGATGCCCGCGTATGTCGTGCTCGGGCGGCGCACTGGACCGCTGTGGGCGGCTCTGACAATAATGGACGGATGCCAGCGTCCGGTTTGACCATATTGCTCGTCGATGCGAACGGACGCCGGGCCGCCGAATTGGCGCGACTGCTTGCCGATGCCGGCGAACACCAAGTCCATCACTCGCTGGGCGGCGTCGGGCTGGTCGAAGAAGTGTCGGCCTTGAAGCCGAGCGTCGTCCTGATCGATATGAACCTTCCCGATCGCGATACGATCGAGGGCTTGCGCCAGGTCTCATCGCGCTCGCCATGTCCGGTCGTCCTGCTGACGGAGGAAACCGCCGAGGATTTCGTCGAGGAAGCCATTCAGGCGGGCGTCTGTTCCTATCATGTCGGCAACATCGACCCGGCTGCGATCCGGCCGATTCTGGCTGCCGCCATTGCATTGTTCGCACGGCATCAGCGCACTACCGATGAACGAAATGCAAGCTTGGCGCAGCTCGAGGAGCGGCGCCTCATTGACCGCGCCAAGACTTTGCTGATGCGGTCGGAACGTATGAGCGAGCCGGACGCCTATCGCTGGCTCCGCAACAGGGCGATGCGCGAGAGCCGGAAGCTCGCTGACGTGGCGGCCGATCTCGTCGCCAAAAGCGGAGAGGCACCATGAAAATCGGCGTTCTGCGGCTCACCGATGCGGCGCCTGCGATCATCGCTCAGGAACTTGGATTTTTTGCCGAGGAAAACGTGGCGGCGGTCGTTTCGATCGAGCCGTCCTGGGGCAACATTGCCGATAAGCTGGCGCACGGTTTTCTCGACGCGGCCGTGACCCTGCCACCTCTGGTATTTGCGCTGACGCAAGGTTTGCGCGGTGCCCCGTGTCCCCTGATCGTGCCGCAGGCGGTGAACCTCGGCGGCAACTCCATAACGCTCAGCCGCCGGCTGGTGGATGCGATTGCGCCGGCGGTATCGGACGGACCAGAAAGCGTGATGGAATGGTCGCGTCATTTCGCGGCCTGTTCGCGTCGAAGCGATCCGGTGCGGCTTGCCGTGGTGCATCAGTTCTCGACCCACAATCTGTTGTTGCGATACTGGCTTGCTGCGGGCGGAACCGATCCCGACCGGGATATCGTCTTCACCTATATTTCGCCGAACCAAATGGTGGAGGCGTTGGCGCGCGGCATGATCGACGGCTTCTGCGCCGGTGCGCCGTGGGGTCAGGTTGCGGCCGCGCAAGGCTTGGCGGTCAACGTGGTGTCGTCGCATGGTCTATGGCGCAATGGACCGGAAAAAGTCCTGGCGGTTCGCCAGCACTTGGCCGATGACGAGGGGCAGGGCCTGTTGGCTGTGCAGCGGGCGATGATCCGCGCCGCCCAATACTGTGATGATCCCGCCAATGCCGAGGCAATCGCGGCCATTCTGGCCCGGCCCGATTATTTGGCCGTGTCGCCGCAGCTCATCATCGAGGCCTTGCACGGGAAAGACGACCGGTTCTGGCAATCTCCCGGAATACGGTTTTGGGGCCACGCTGCAGCCATGCCCTGGCTTTCGCATGCGCAATGGTATCTGCACCAGATGCAGCGGTGGGGAATGCTGCCGGCCGGCGCACAAATCGAAGCGATCGCCGCCGGCGTCTATCGCCCCGATCTGTTCCGGCGCGCCGCAACGAGTCTCGGGATTTCGGCGCCGCTGATGGACAGCAAAGCCGAAGGGCACGCTGGCAAGTGGACACTGGAAGGAACGCTGTCGCCGATTGTGATGGACGCCGATGGTTTCTTCGATTCATAGCCCTCAAAAAGTTACGAGCATTATTTAGTCTCGCTTGTTTTTTGCGCACATTGCCGCCCCGGCGCGCACATTTGCGAAAATGCATTATTCTAAATGCTTGATTTACCTCGAACTCCCAATGGCACGTCATTTGCCAGGGGTAAGCGGTCGGGAGCTCCCGATCGCTGTGACAGCAATGGCGGTGTCATAGCGTAGTGGCAGGCGGGGCCTGCCTCGATCGTGCACGGCCAGCCAACGGCGGCGGCCACTGCGTGGAGTGTCGGGTGCGCTGCGCCGCGGCAGATTTCGATGAAGAAGGGATTTCTCACGGCGGGGCATTTGCCCACGCTGTTCGCGTCGTTTCTCTATTTCGATCTCAGTTTCATGGTCTGGGTGATGCTGGGACCGTTGGCGGTCCTGATCGCCAAGGACATCGGCCTTAACGCCGCGCAAAAAGGCCTGATGGTTGCGACGCCGGTGTTGGCTGGTGCGTTTCTCCGCATTGCGGCCGGCGCCCTTGCCCAATTCCTCGGACCCAAACGGGCCGGCGTAGTGGCCCAGCTCGTCGTGATCCTTGCCTTGACTGCGGCGTGGGCGATCGGCCTCGAGAGTTTTTCGCAGATGCTGCTGCTGGGTGTTGCGCTCGGTGTTGCGGGCGCGTCCTTCGCCATCGCTTTGCCGCTGACGTCGCAATGGTATCCGCCCGAACATCAGGGAACCGCGCTTGGCATCGCCGGGGCGGGGAATTCCGGCACCGTGCTGGCCGCGTTGTTCGCGCCGGGACTGGCCGCCCTCTATGGCTGGCGCGAGGTGCTGGGAATGGCCGCGCTTCCTCTTGTCGTGGTGCTGGCGGTGTTCGCGTTAATCGCCAAAGACAGTCCACGGCGGCCGCAACGGCTTCCGGCGCGCGCCTATGTCGAGATGTTGATGGTTCCGGAAGCGTGGAGCCTGATGCTGTTCTACGCCGTCACGTTCGGCGGCTTCGTCGGTCTTGCCTCGTCGCTGCCGATCTATTTTCACGACCAATACGGCCTCAGCCCGGTCGCCGCCGGTTATGTCACCGCGGCCTGCGTCTTCACCGGCTCGATGCTGCGTCCGGTCGGCGGCGCCATTGCCGACCGTATCGGCGGATTGAGAACCCTGGCTGGCGTCTATTTGGTGGCGTTCCTGGCACTCGTCGTCGTCGCGATCGGTCTGCCATTCATGAGCCTTGCGCTGGGTGCCTTCATCATCGCGATGGGCTCGCTCGGGATGGGCAACGGTGCCGTATTCCAGCTGGTGCCGCAACGATTCCGCAACGAGGTGGCCATCATGACCGGCCTCGTCGGCATGACGGGCGGGATCGGCGGTTTCTATCTCGCCTCCAGCCTGGGCTTTTCGAAATATTGGAGCGGCAGCTATACGGCCGGATTCTCGATCTTCGCTGTTCTGGCGCTCGTCGCGCTCAGCGGTGTGCTGGTGGCATTGCGCCGAAAAGCGCGCTGGAGCGGTGCGGTCGCGACCGTCGCTGCGCAATAAGGAACCGTCCACATGACCATGGAAAAAAAAAGCCCGCTGATACGTCTCGTCGTCGTCGGCAACGGCATGGCCGCCATGCGCACGGTCGAGGAGCTGCTGCAGAGCGATGGCAGCGCGCTTTACAGCATTACGGTGTTCGGGGCCGAGCCGCATCCCAACTACAACCGGATCATGCTGTCCTGCGTTCTTGCCGGCGACAAGTCGTTCGACGAGACGATCATCAACACGCGCGAATGGTATACGCAAAACGGCATCACCCTGATCGCCGGCGATCCGGTTGTCGCCATCGACCGCGAAGCCAAAACCGTGACCTCGCAGAGCGGCCGGGTCGTGGCGTACGACAAGCTGCTGCTGGCCACCGGATCGCGGCCGTTGGCGCCGTCCATCCCGGGCCTCGGCCTGCCGGGTGTTTGTGCCTTTCGCGACATCGCCGATGTCGAAAAGATGCTGGCGGCGGCGCGCACGAAATCGCGCGCGGTCGTGATCGGCGGCGGGCTGTTGGGGCTTGAGGCGGCATGGGGATTGAAACAGCGCGGCATGTCGGTGGCCCTCGTGCATCTGATGCCGACGCTGATGGAGCGCCAGCTTGACGTTCCGGCCGGGCAGATGCTGCAGAAAGCGCTCGACCGGCGCGGCATTTCCTTCTTCACCAGTGGGCAGACCGAACGCATCACCGGCACCGACGCGGTCGAAGGCGTCCAGCTTGGCGACGGGCGGTTCATTCCGGCGGATCTCGTCGTCCTCGCCATCGGCATTCGCCCCAATATCGATCTTGCCAAGGCGGCGGGTTTGCAGATCGGGCGCGGCATCACCGTGTTCGACGACATGCGGACCAGCGACCCAGCGATTTTCGCCGTCGGCGAATGCGTCGAGCATCGTGGTCAGGTGTTCGGTCTGGTGGCGCCGCTGTGGGATCAAGCCAAGGTCTGTGCCTCTCAGCTAGCCGGAGACGCAAGCGCCGTTTTCGCCAGCAAGGCGCTGGCAACCAGCCTCAAGATCACCGGCATCGATGTGTTCTCGGCCGGGGCGCTGGCGGCGGCCGATCCCGACGACGACGAAATCACCCTGCGCGACGATGCCCGCGGAATCTACAAGAAGGTGATCCTGCGGGACGGCAAGCTGGTCGGCGCCGTGTTGTACGGCGATGTGACGGACGGCCAATGGTATCTGCAATTGATGCGCGACAAGCAGGATGTCTCGGCTTGGCGTGAGCGTCTGGTGTTCGGCCGCGCTTTTGCCGAAGCCGGTGCGGACAAGCCGTCGGGCCCCGATTATGCCGCGATGCCCGACGACACTCAGATCTGCGGCTGCAATGGCATATCGAAAGGGACCATCTGCAAGGCGATCCGCCAAAAGAATCTCACGACCCTCGCCGAGGTGCGCTCTCACACCAAAGCCTCGGCGTCGTGCGGCCAATGCTCGTCGCAGGTGGAAGGATTGCTGGCCTATGTGACCGGCGCCGTCAAAGTGGCCAAGAAGACGATTTGCGCCTGCACCGATTCCTCTCATGACGAGGTCCGCGCCGCAATCACGGAGCGCAAGCTCAAGACCATGGACGCCGTGCGCTCCGAACTCGGCTGGAAAACGCCCGAGGGATGCCAGAAATGCCGTCCGGCGCTGAACTATTATCTGTTATGCGCTTGGCCCGGCGAATATGGCGATGATGCCCGCTCGCGTTTCGTCAACGAGCGCGTCCACGCCAACATCCAGAAAAACGGCACCTACAGCGTGATCCCGCGGATGTGGGGCGGTGTGACGACCGCGGCGGAGCTGCGCGCCATTGCCGATGTCGCGGACAAGTACGCCATACCCACGGTGAAGGTCACCGGCGGTCAGCGCATCGATCTGCTCGGCGTGAAAAAGGACGATCTGCCGGCTGTGTGGCGTGATCTGAACAGTGCGGGAATGGTTTCCGGTCATGCCTATGCCAAGGGCTTGCGGACGGTGAAGACCTGCGTCGGCAGCGAATGGTGCCGGTTCGGCACGCAGGATTCGACGGGGCTGGGGATCAAACTGGAAAAACTGTGCTGGGGAAGCTGGACGCCGCACAAAGTGAAACTCGCGGTTTCCGGCTGCCCGCGCAACTGCGCCGAAGCGACCATCAAGGATGTCGGCATCGTCTGCGTCGAAGGCGGCTACGACATTCTGATCGGCGGCAATGGCGGCATCGAGGTCCGCGTCACCGACAAGCTGACGCGCGTTGCCTCCGAGGAGGAGGTTCTCGAAATAACCGGCGCTTTCCTGCAGATGTATCGCGAACAGGCACACTATCTCGAACGGACCGCGCCATGGGTGGCTCGCGTCGGATTGGAAGCCATTCGCGCCCGCGTGATCGATGATCACAAGGAACGGCGGGCGTTGTTCGACCGCTTCCTGTTTTCCCAGAAATTCGCGCAAGTCGACCCCTGGGCCGAACGTGTCGCCGGTAGCGAGGCGCATGAGTTCGCGCCGCTCGAGGAGGTCTGATGTCGACGGCAAACTGGAAGAAGATCGGCCGCTTGGAGAGCATTCCGGTGCGCGGATCGCGGCGGCTGTGCAGTTCGCATTTCGGCCGGCCCATCGCGGTATTCCGCACTAGTGATGATCGGGTCTTTGCGCTCGTCGACGAGTGTCCGCACAAGAAAGGCCCGCTTTCCGAAGGCATCGTTGCGGGCGATACGGTCGCCTGTCCGCTGCATGGCATGGTGATCGGGCTCAGCGATGGTGTTGCGGTTGCTCCCGATGAAGGCGCGGTGGAGACCTTGCCCGTCAGTGTCGTTGACGGCGAGATCTATCTGCACCTGCCGGAGCCGGGAGTGTCCGGGTGACTCGAACCACGTGTCCCTATTGCGGGGTCGGATGCGGTGTGATCGCCGCACCGGATGCGATCGATGGCGATCCGGACCATCCGGCGAATTACGGAAAGCTTTGCGTCAAAGGCGCGGCCCTCAAGTATGCCGTCGATCTGCCGGAGCGATTGCTGCAACCGACATTGCAAGGCGTCGCGACCGATTGGGACACTGCGCTTGATCATATCGCCGGCGAACTGCTGCAAATCCGCGAGCGCTACGGCCCGGACGCCATCGCCTTCTACGTTTCGGGACAGTTTCTGACCGAGGACTATTACGTCGCCAACAAGCTGATGAAAGGCTTCATCGGCAGCGCCAATATCGACACCAATTCGCGGCTTTGCATGTCGTCGTCGGTGGCCGGCCATATCCGCGCCTTTGGCGAAGACGTGGTGCCGGGCTGTTATGACGATCTCGAAGAAGCCGATCTCGTGGTGCTGGCCGGCAGTAATATGGCGTGGTGTCATCCGGTTCTTTATCAACGCCTGATGGCCACGCGTGAGCGGCGCGGCACCAAACTCGTGACTATCGATCCGCGGCGTACGGCGACGGCGGAAACAGCCGATCTTCAGCTCGCGCTCAAACCGGGATCGGACGTGGCGCTCTGGCTCGGTCTATTGGTGCATCTCGCTGATACGGGAATACTCGATGTCGGCTGGATTTCCCAGCATGTGGATGGCGCTGACGCCGCCATCGCTGCTGCCCGTCGCGCCGTTCCGTCGGTCGAAGCTGCGGCGGCAACGACGGGATTGGACGTCGCCGCGGTGCGCGAATTTTTCCATTTGTTCACCGCCACGGAGCGGACGGTTACGCTCTATTCGCAAGGGGTCAATCAATCCTCGGTCGGCACCGACAAGGTCAACGCCAT
>JAHFQC010000142.1:5696-6283 GCA_023259375.1 Alphaproteobacteria bacterium | reverse complement strand
GCACGTCCTGTTCTTCGTCAACTGGCTCGCCTGGCACCGCCGCACCATGCCGATGTGGCGCCGGCCTTGGTTCGAGCTGAAAGTGGCGATGATCTGGGCCTATCTGATCCTGGAGCGGATCGGCATCGCCTCCAACATCGGCGACGGCAACAAGGAGTCGAATTTCACGGTTAATGGCGCCGATCAGTTGGGTGTGGACATCTCGCCGGCCGCGCTGATGGACCTCTGCCTTGCCGAAAATGACCGCCGTCTGGGGGCTTACGACCGCCGGCTGTTGCGGCCAACCCTGGTTCCGGCCATGGTGCGGCTGATCCGGCGCTTTCTGCCGGAGCCTCAAAAGCGCTAAGAACACGGCATGAAAGTCTGGACTTGGGTTGCGTTGATCGTCGGGTTCGCCCTGGCGGTTTTCGTCGTGATGCATATCGGCGTGGCCGCGGTGTTCGGCGCGGTGGTCAAGGTCGGCTGGCTCGGCTTTGTCGCGATCCTGCTCGCCGCGATGCCGATCATTGCACTCCTGGCGATGGCATGGCGCTCGCTGCTCGGACCGATCGTGCCGTTCTGGGTGCTGTTTGTCTCGCGGCAGCTCC
>JAHFQC010000142.1:0-5686 GCA_023259375.1 Alphaproteobacteria bacterium | reverse complement strand
CCTGTTGCCCTTCACCCAAATCGGCGGCTGGGTCATTGGCGCCCGCGCCGGCATCCTCGCCGGCATTCCGCCGATCCGGGCCTATTCCTCGTCGGTGGTCGATCTGACGTGCGAGACCATGGCGCAGATCGCCTTCACCATCATCGGCCTGTTGATCGGCTTCACCAAGCTGCAGGCCTCGGCCGAGATGGCGGGCTATGTCGATGCCTTGATCCTCGGCACCGCTCTTCTGGTGCCCGGCGTGATCGCCTTCGTGGTGCTGCAACGCAAAGGCACCAAGCTCGCGGCCAAACTGGCGGCGCATTTCCTGCCCAAGGCGGTGGCGCACACGGAGCAATTCACTGCCGAGATCGAAGCGCTGTACCAGCAGCCGAAGAAACTGGCGCTGTCTTCGACCTTCCATCTGCTTGCCTGGATCGCGACGGCGGCCTGGGTGTGGGTGATCTTCCGCCTCTGCGGCGCCAACATCACGCTGATGGATGCCATCGCCATCGAATGCGTCCTGTCGGCGCTGCGCTCGGCGACGGTGTTCGTTCCGGCCGCGGTCGGCATCCAGGAAGCAGGTTATGCCGCGCTGGCGCCGGTGTTCGGCGTCGGCCCCGAGATCGGGCTGGCGGTGTCGCTCTTAAAGCGCGCCCGCGATGTGGTGCTCGGCATTCCGGTGCTGTTGATCTGGCAGGCGGTAGAAGGCAAGCGCGCGTTTGGCGGGGAGGCGGTATGAGCGATCTCGTTTTCGTTACCGGCGCGTCCGGTTTCGTCGGCTCGGCAGTCGCGCGGCGGCTGCAACAGAAGGGCTTCCGTCTTCGCCTTGCCGTGCGCGCCTCATCACGTCGCGACAATCTCGAAGGTCTCGACGCCGAAGTAGTGGTGGCCGACATCAAGGATCGCGCCGCGCTGGAAAAAACGATGGCGGGCTGCCGGTATCTCTTCCACGTCGCTGCCGATTATCGGCTGTGGGCCAAGGATCCGGAAGAGATCGTCCGCAACAATCGCGACGGCACGCTGGCGCCGATGCAAGCTGCTTTGGCCGCTGGTGTCGAGCGCATCGTCTACACCTCGTCGGTTGCCACCTTGAAGGCGCGTACCGATGGTGTGCCGGTGGACGAAACTTGCCGCCATACCGAACAAAGCGCCATCGGCGCCTACAAGCGCTCGAAAGTCGTGGCCGAGCGTGTGGTCGAGAAGATGGTGGCGGACGAGGGGCTCCCCGCGGTGCTCGTCAGTCCGTCGACGCCGATCGGCCCGCGCGACATCAAACCGACGCCGACAGGGCGCATCATAGTCGAAGCCGCCACCGGCAAGATCCCAGCCTTCGTCGATACAGGGCTCAATCTGGTGCATGTCGACGACGTCGCCGAGGGCCATATCCTCGCGCTGGAAAAGGGCCGCATCGGCGAGACCTACATTCTCGGTGGCGAAGACGTCGCGTTGCGCCAGATGCTGGCAGTCATCGCGGAACTGGCTGGGCGCAAAGCGCCGACCGTGAATCTGCCGCGTGCGCCGCTCTATCCGATCGCCTGGATCGCCGAAGCGATTGCGCGCGTCACCGGCAACGAGCCGTTCGTCACCGCCGATGCTTTGACCATGGCCAAGTATCACATGTTCTTCTCCTCGGCGAAGGCGACGCACGAACTCGGCTACACCGCGCGGCCCTATCGAGAGGCGCTTGCCGATGCCTTCGCCTGGTTCAAGGCGGCCGGGTATCTGAAATGATCGCTGCTGCCGTTACTTTCCTGGCACTGGCGATCTGGCTGGTGCTGGCGTTCGGCCGCGGCTGGTTCTGGCGCCTGCGCGAACGCGATACGGACGAGCCTGCCGCTCCGGTGAATTGGCCCTCGGTCGTTGCCGTCGTCCCGGCGCGCAACGAAGCGGACGGTATTGCCGCCTCGGTACGAAGCCTGGTCACGCAGGACTATCCCGGCTCCTTCCGTATCATCGTGGTCGATGACCAGAGCGAAGACGGCACCGCCGCCATCGTGCGCGGGCTCGGCTCTGATCGCGTCACGGTGCTCGACGGCGCCGCGCATCCTGCCGGTTGGACCGGAAAGCTGTTCGCCGTGCATCAGGGCGTCGCCAAAGCGGGCGCCGCAGAATATCTCTGGCTCACCGATGCCGACATTGCGCATACCGCCGACAATCTGCGGGCCTTGGTAGCGCGGGCCGAAGCGGGGCGCTATGTCCTCACTTCGCTGATGGCGCGGCTGAACTGCAAGAGCTTCGCCGAGAAGCTGCTCGTCCCCGCCTTCGTATTCTTCTTCGACATGTTGTACCCGTTTGCCTGGGTGAATGATCCCAAGGCCAAGACGGCGGCGGCGGCGGGCGGCTGCATGCTGGTCCAGCGGCGGGCTCTGGAGGCGGCGGGCGGCATCGCGGCCATCCGTGGCGAGATCATCGACGATTGCGCCCTGGGTCGCGCCCTGAAGGCGCAGGGGCCGATCTGGCTGGGACTATCTGACCGTGCGGTCTCGACCCGGCCGTATCCCTTCATCGCCGATATCCGCGCCATGGTCGCCCGTTCCGCCTATACCCAGCTCGGCTATTCGCCCCTGGCCCTGATTGGAACCATTCTTGGCATGGTGCTGCTTTACGTTGTACCCGTGGCGGGATTGGCGTTCGGCGGGTTGTGCGCGGTGTTCGGGGTCTTGACCTGGGCCTTGATGACAGTGTGTTTTCAGCCGATCCTCACGTTCTACCGGCGTTCGCCGTTCTGGGGTTTGGCATTGCCGCTGATTGGCGTGTTTTATGCCGCTTTCACCCTCGATTCGGCGGTACAACACTGGCAAGGACGCGGTGGATTGTGGAAGGGACGCGCACAGGCGATGGAGCGCTTCCCGAAAAGTGGGAACCGGTTTTCGGATCAGAAGCGCGACAGTGAATGAAGCTATGAGCGAGGCAGGGGCACTGAAATCCGGCAAGGGCTCTCACGACGAGAATTTTCCCGTCGCGTCCTTTGTCATAGCTGCGCGTCACCGCCCGGCGGTCCTGGCGTTTTACAATTTCGTGCGCACGGCCGACGACGTCGCCGACAACGCGAGCGCGCCCGCCGACGAGAAGCTGCACATCCTCGAAGACATGCGGCTGACCCTGATGGGCGCCTCCGATGCCTCGCCGGAAGGCGTCAAGTTGCGTCAGGTGCTGGAAGAACGTCACCTCACCACCGATCATGCCGCCGATCTCTTGGAAGCCTTCCGCCGCGATGTGACCAAGACGCGGTATTCCGACTGGGGCGAACTGATCGACTATTGCCGCTATTCGGCGATGCCGGTCGGCCGCTATGTGCTCGATGTGCATGGCGAAGATCGCAGTGTTTGGCCGCTCAACGATGCCTTGTGCGCCGCGCTGCAGGTCATCAATCACCTGCAGGATTGCGGCAAGGATTATCGCCAGATCAATCGCGTCTATCTGCCCGAGGACATTCTGCAGAAGCACGGAGCCACGATCGAGATGCTGGGCGAGGCGCAGGCCCGTCCGGCGCTGAAGGCGGTGCTGAACGAAGTGGCTGGGCGCAATGCCGATCTTCTCGCCACCTCGGCGGCGTTTTCCGGCAAGATCCGCGATCCGCGCCTGGCGCTCGAAGTCGGATTGATTCAGCGCTTCGCTGAAGACCTCAATATCCGCCTCTTCACTGCCGACCCGCTGCGAGATCGCGTGCATCACCGCAAGTCCGAGCTGATCCCGCTCGCTATATCCGCCTTCGGGCGTTTCGCCATCTCCCGCATCGCCCGCAAGAGTTCGCCATGACCGCCGTTTCTTCATCGCCGGAAATCGAAGCCGTTCGCCGCAAGGCCGCCGGTTCCTCCTTCTATTCCGCCATGAAACTGCTGCCCAAAGCGCGGCGCGAAGGCATGTACGCGATCTATGCGTTCTGCCGGGCGGTGGACGACATCGCCGACGACGGCGAAGGCACGCGCGAAGAGCGTCTCGCCGAACTCGAAGATTGGCGCGATGATTTGAAGGCGCTTTACACCGGCGCTCATGCCGGCCGCGCTGCCTTTCTCAAAGAGGTGGTCGAGACCTATCAGCCGCGGCTGGCCGATTTCCTCGCCGTCATCGACGGCATGGCGATGGATCTCGAAGGCGACATCGTGGCGCCCAATCTCGACGTGCTCGATCTCTATTGTGATCGCGTCGCCAGCGCCGTCGGGCGGTTGTCGATCAAGGTGTTCGGCATGGACGAGGAGCCGGGCTTCGCGCTCGCCTTCCATCTCGGCCGCGCTTTGCAGCTCACCAACATCCTGCGCGATCTCGACGAAGATGCCGATGTCGGCCGGCTTTATCTGCCGCGCGATTATCTTGGCACCATTGGTCCGGTGAATCCGCGCGAGGCGCTGTCGAAGCCTGCGATCGACGAGGCCTGCCGCAAAGTCGCCGTGCTGGCGCACAAGCATTATCGCGAGGCGGATGCCATCATGACCGCGCGGCCGGTGGGCGATTTGCGGGCGCCGAAGCTGATGGGCGCGGTCTATTCCGAAATCCTCAAGCGTATGGAGGCGCAAGGCTGGGCGCCGCCGCGCCGGCGCATCAAGGTGCCCAAAATGCTGCTCGGCTGGCTCGCGCTGCGCTACGGGATCGTCGGATGAGAACCATCGTGGTCGGTGCCGGATTGTCGGGGCTTGCGGCTGCGGTGACGCGGGCTGTCGCGGGCGACGAGGTGGTGGTCTACGAGGCCGCAGGCCATGCCGGCGGGCGCTGCCGCTCCTATGTCGATGCGACGCTCGATTGCGTCATCGACAACGGCAATCATCTCGTTCTGTCGGGCAATCCGATGGTGCAGTCGTTTCTCAAGACCATCGGCGCGCACGACGCGTTGACTGGCCCCGACACGGCGGAATTCGATTTCGTCGATCTGAAGAGCGGCGAGCGCTGGACGCTCAGACCCAACGAAGGTCTGCTGCCGTGGTGGATCTTCGCGTCCGACCGGCGGGTGCCCGGTACGACGCCGGTCGATTACGTCAAGCTCGGCGCACTGCTCGCCGCGGGACCCGCCGCAACGGTTGCCGATCTGGTGCCGACCGACGGGCCGTTGTGGACGAAGATGATGGGGCCGGTGCTGCTCGCCGTGCTCAACACCGATCCCAAACTGGGTTCGGCCAAGCTGACGGCGGCGGTGCTGAAGGAAACCATGGCCAAGGGCGGCCGTGCTTATCGTCCGCGCATCGCCCATCCCAATCTCGGCGCCGCGTTCATCGAACCGGCGTTGCGCAAGCTGACCGAATTGCATGCCTTGGTCCATTTCGGCCAACGCCTGCGGCGCATCGTGTTCGACCATGACAAGGTGATCGCGCTTGAATTCCCCGAGAACACGGTGCCGATTGGGCCGTCGGATCGCGTTGTGCTGGCAGTGCCGCCGTGGGTGGCGCAGGATCTCGTGCCTGGGCTTTCGGTGCCGACCGAGTTTCGCGCCATCGTCAATGCGCACTTCAAGGTTGCTCCGCTCCCCGATGCTCCCAAAATGCTGGGCGTGGTCGGCGGCACGGCGGAATGGATTTTCGCCTTCGAGGACCGCGTTTCGGTCACCGTCTCGGGTGCCGACTGACTGGCCGACCGCGACCGCGAGGACCTCGCCCGCACGCTGTGGGACGATGTCGCCAAGGCGCTGAAGCTGTCGCCGGTGTTTCCGGTCTGGCAGATCGTCAAGGAAAAGCGCGCCACCTTTGCCGCCACGCCCGAGCAGGATGCGCTGCGT
>JAHFQC010000141.1 GCA_023259375.1 Alphaproteobacteria bacterium | reverse complement strand
CCGATCAGCTGCTATCTCAATTCGGTGCCCGACAGCCTCAACGGCATCGTCGACACCTGGAACGAGAACGTCTGGCTCGCCTCGCGCGGCGGCGGCATCGGCACCTATTGGGGCAACGTCCGCGGCATCGGCGAACCGGTCGGCCTCAACGGCAAGACCAGCGGCATCATCCCCTTCGTCCGCGTCATGGATTCGCTCACCCTCGCGATCTCGCAGGGCTCGCTGCGCCGCGGCTCGGCCGCCTGCTATCTCGACATCAGCCACCCGGAGATCGAGGAGTTCCTCGAGATCCGCAAGCCGTCGGGCGACTTCAACCGCAAGGCGCTCAACCTGCACCACGGCGTGCTGCTGACCGACGCCTTCATGGAGGCGGTGCGCGACGGCGCCGAGTGGAACCTGCTCAGCCCGAAGGACCAGACCGTTCGGCAGACGGTCGACGCGCGCTCGCTGTTCCAGAAGCTGGTCGAGACGCGGCTGCAGACCGGCGAGCCGTATATCGTCTTCGCCGACCATGTGAACCGGACGATGCCCAAGCATCACCGCGACCTCGGCCTCAAGGTGTCGACCTCGAACCTCTGTTCCGAGATCACGCTGCCGACCGGCAAGGACCATCTCGGCAACGACCGGACCGCGGTCTGCTGCCTGTCCTCGCTCAACCTCGAGACGTGGGACCAGTGGAAGGACGACAAGGTCTTCATCGAGGACGTGATGCGCTTCCTCGACAACGTCCTGCAGGATTATATCAACCGCCACGAGCCCGGCATGGAGCGCGCCGCCTATTCGGCCGCACGCGAACGCTCGGTCGGCCTCGGCGTGATGGGCTTCCACTCCTTCCTCCAGGCGCGTGGCCTGCCGTTCGAGGGCGCGATGGCCAAGTCGTGGAACCTCAGGATCTTCAAGCACATCAACGCGCAGGTGAACGAGGCGTCGATGCAGCTCGCGGTCGAGCGCGGCCCCTGCCCCGATGCCGCCGACGTCGGCGTGATGGAACGGTTCAGCTGCAAGATGGCAATCGCGCCGACCGCGTCGATCAGCATCATCTGCGGCGGCACCAGCGCCTGCATCGAGCCGATCCCGGCCAACATCTACACGCACAAGACGCTGTCGGGCAGCTTCTCGGTCAAGAACCCCTATCTCGAAAAGTTGCTCAACGAGAAATCGAAGAACAGCGAGGCGGTGTGGAGCTCGATCCTCGAACATGGCGGTTCGGTCCAGCACCTCGACTTCCTCTCGGTGGAGGAGAAGGACTGTTACAAGACCAGCTTCGAGATCGACCAGCGCTGGCTGCTCGAACTCGCCGGCGACCGCACGCCCTACATCGACCAGGCGCAGTCGCTGAACCTGTTCATCCCGGCCGACGTCGAGAAGTGGGACCTGCTGATGCTCCACTTCCGCGCGTGGGAGCTGGGGATCAAGTCGCTCTATTACCTGCGGTCCAAGTCGGTGCAGCGCGCCGGCTTCGCCGGCAGCGGCGGAGTCGAGGCCGACAACACGATCGCCGCACCGACGTTCGAGATCGGCGAGACGACGGATTACGACGAGTGTCTGGCGTGTCAGTGAGCGGAGCGTAAGCCGGCTGTCCTCACCCTCCCACCCGGCCATGCCGGGCGGGCCCCTCCCTCTCCCGGAGGGAGAGGGGTGAAGGCAGACAATTCCCTCTCCCTCCGGGAGACGGAGGGAGCCGCGCAGCGGCGGAAGGGTGAGGACAGATGCGCCTCTATGCGAACCAGCCGGTCGGCACGGTCCCGCACGCCCGACAGTTGCGCAAAGCCGCCCCTGAACCCGAACGCCGCCTGCTCCGGGCATTGCGGGAATCGTTCCCGCATCTGAAGTGGCGTCATCAGGCGCCCATCGGCCCCTATTACGCCGACATCCTGTGCCTCGCCGAACACCTCGTCATCGAAGTCGACGGCGACACCCACGCCACCACGACCGCACACGACGCCACCCGCACCCGCTTCCTCCAGCACGAAGGCTACCAAGTGATCCGCTTCGCCAACAATGACGTGATGCAGAACTTGGACGGCGTGATCGCGCGCATTTTCTTCTCCCTCCGGGAGAAGGAGGGAGCGCCGGAGGCGCGGAAGGATGAGGGCAGCAGCACACAGAAAAAGGGCGGCACCGCATGACCGGCACCGCCCTCACCAACCGGCGTCCACGCCGCGCCGTCAGACGAAGCCAGCCATGCTGGCTCCGCTGCCCGCCGCGGTGGGTCCCGGGATTGCCAGAGCAATCCCGGGCCGCCCGCGCCTCACTCCGCCTCTTCAAACATGTCCACCGCGTTGGCGGCGGTGGCCGACAGGCGCACCGTGTCGCCCTCGATCTCCGCGACCAGGCCGGCGGGCAGGTAATGGTGCTTGCCGCCCGTCCCGTCCTGCGTGCTCGGCGAATCGTTCTTGGTCAGCTTGATGCGCTCGCCGTCGACATGGTCGACCGTGCCGACATGCACGCCGTCCGCGCCGATGACCGTCATATGCTCCTTGATGTTGCTGTGATCGTGCATCGTTCGTCTCCTGTGATGGGTTCGGATGTGCAACGAGCCGCCCGGCAATTGGATGCATCCACCGCCATCGGGATGCGCCGCTGATGCCGCTGCAAAGCCTCATCATGTTCGCGGTCGCCGCGGTGTTCGGCCTTGCCGGCGCGTGGATGCTGCTGCAATTGCGCCATGCCCAGCCACCCGCGCGCGTCTACGTCTATCGCATGGCGGGCATCATGGCGGTCAGCCTCGCCATCGTCCTCGCCTTTTCCGCCCATGCCATGTGGCAGTGGAGCGTCCCCGCCTCCCCCCTTTCCTGAAATTCCGTCGGAGTACCCCCCATGTCCCTTCTCGCAGCCTCCAAGCAGTACAAGCCGTTCGAATATCCCTGGGCGTTCGAATTCTGGAAGCGTCAGCAGCAGCTCCACTGGCTCCCCGAAGAGGTGCCCTTGGGCGAGGATTGCCGCGACTGGGCGCAGAAGCTGACCGATCACGAACGCAACCTGCTCACCCAAATCTTCCGCTTCTTCACGCAGGCGGACGTCGAGGTGCAGGATTGCTACCACGAGAAATACGGCCGCGTGTTCAAGCCGACCGAGATCAAGATGATGCTGACCGCGTTCAGCAACATGGAAACGGTGCACATCGCCGCCTACAGCCATCTGCTCGACACGATCGGCATGCCCGAGAGCGAATATGGCGCCTTCCTCGAATATGCCGAGATGAAGGAAAAGCATGATTACATGCAGAACTTCGGCGTCGACAGCGACGAGGACATCGCGCGCACGCTCGCCATGTTCGGCGGCTTCACCGAGGGCGTGCAGCTGTTCGCCAGCTTCGCGATGCTGATGAACTTCCCGCGCTTCAACAAGATGAAGGGCATGGGCCAGATCGTCACCTGGTCGATCCGCGACGAGAGCCTGCATTGCGAGGGCATCATCAAGATGTTCCACACCTTCTGTCAGGAGCGCCAGTGCCTGACCAAGGCGGTGAAGGACGACATCGCCGACGTCTGCCAGACCACCATCCGGCTCGAAGACAACTTCATCGATCTCGCGTTCGAAATGGGCCCGGTCAACGGCATGACGCCCAAGGAGATCAAGAAGTACATCCGCTACATCGCCGACTGGCGGATGGGGCAATTGGGCCTAAAGCCGATCTACATGATCGACGAACACCCGCTGCCGTGGCTCGCGCCGATGCTGAACGGCGTCGAGCACGCCAACTTCTTCGAACAGCGCGCCACCGAATATTCGAAGGCCGCGACCAAGGGCCAGTGGAACGACGTCTGGGATTCGTTCGACAAGCGCCAGAAGGCGAAGATCATCCGTCCGACCGAGCAGGATCTGGGGCTGCTGGAAAGCGGGGACATGTTCTCGCGCGCTGGCGTGGCGGCGGAGTGAGACGATGATCAAAAAGGCGGAACCAGCGACTAGCGAAGCTCAAGTAAAAAAGCCTAGGCGCGTTCCGCCTAAACGTAGTTATCCACGCACGCCGCTAGAAACCTGCGTTAAACTTACAGAGATTATTAAAGAGAAAAACGGCGGGAATCCATGGCCGCCAAGCGAGGTCTCCCGTGCACTGGGCCTCGGAACTAAATCAAGCAATCTTGACATATATACTGCCTCGGCTGCTCAATACGGCCTCACAGAGGGCACTCGATCTTCCGCCAGTATATCGATTACGCCGCTTGGTCGCGATATTGTATATGCGGATAGTCCAGAGAGAGAACTTGCTGCAAAAAGGAGTGCATTTCTTTCCGTTGACCTTTTTGCGAAGGTTCTCGACCACTATGGTGGAAATGAACTTCCGGAAAACAGTATCTATCAAATACGCTTCTAGATAAATTTACCATTCCGCTTGAACTTCAAGACGAATTTGTCGACGTATTCCAAAATAACTGCGAGTATACAAAGATTGGAGCGCGGTGGACAGCAAGCCCTCCCGACTCTCGTGGCAAGATCGATCACAGCCTCCCTATAATAAGAAGTTCTCCCGCCAATGGGAATGAACTTAAGTGCTTCGTAATTATGCCATTAGCTGAGCGCGATGGCATACGATCCTCTGGATATTTTAAAGAGGTATACGAAAGCATTATCAATCCGGCCGTCAAACAAGCTGGTTTCATCGCTCAGACGGCAATCCGAACTGGCAGCGACTTAATTCATTCTACGATTATTAACGAAATTGCCGATGCCGATATCGTTCTAGCCGATTTAACAGATCATAATCCGAATGTTCTATTTGAACTCGAATTACGCATGGCTCAAAATAAACCTGTCGCAATAATAAAATCAGACGACACGGGAAGAATTTTCGACGTAGATAATTTGCTGCGCGTGCACGAGTATGACGCCAACTTATGGCCTTCGACGGTCGCTCATGACGTGCCTAAGATAGCGGATCATGTCAAAGCAACCTGGGAAAATCGAGATACCGGCAGATCATACATAGACATTTTGCGAGGGCGATAATGCTCACTCCTACTCCACCATCGCCTCATTCCCGGCAAACCCCAGCCGCGTGATCCCCGCGCGCTTCACCTCGGCGAGCACGCATCGAAGCGATCGTAGCGCGCCTCCGGGTCGGTGCGCATCACCAGCAGGGCGGTGGGGTCGGCGCGCAGCGCCCCGAACCGCGCCGGCATCGCCGTATCCGTCAGCGCCATGCCGTCCAGCGTCACCGTACCGTTCCGCGCCAGCACCAGCGGGTGCGTCACCGTTTCGGAGGGCGGCGCGCTGCCCTGCGGCAGGTCGACCGCGACCTTGTGCAGCACCGTCGGCAGCGTCAGGATCATCATCACCAGCAACACCAGCATCACGTCGATCAGCGGCGTGATGTTCAGCTCCGACAGCGGCTCCTCGAACGCCGGCGATCCGGCGAAACGGCGGGCGGGGGAGAAGGCACGCGGACGTGGCATCGGAGATCTCCTGGCTATGTGATGGTATGTCATCACGCTTTCCGCCGACCGTCAAGCGCGGTTAACCGTCCCGGCTAACCCGGCGGCAAGGCCGGTTGCGCCATGCTGCCGCAGGCGATGCTCCCCTCCCCCCGCCTCTTCCGCAGCCGCTGGACGGCGTTGCTCTGGGCCGGCGGCATCCTGTGGCTCGCCTATGACGTCGCCGGATCGGCACCGGGCGGCACGGACAATGCCGCCGCGCTGACCGATGCCGATGGCGACGCCGTCAACGCCGCCGACCTGCGCGCGCTGGCCAACGTCATCGCCGAATAGGATCGCCCCGGCGCCGCGGCCCCGGATTACCCTCGTTGCATCGCCCTCGCCACGATTTTGCTGTCCTACACGTCGCGCCCCGGCTTAGCCTCTCCGTCGCGGCGTCGCTCCGGCGCGTTGCCGCACGGCTCTTTGCTATCGTCACAGAAACGGAAACGATCGGAGACGATCGTTCGCGCCAAGGTGTTCATGTTGTCCCTGTTGCCGCGGTCCGCCGCCGCTCAGGTCCAGCCGCACCAGCCGCGGCGGTGGCCGCCGTCGTAGCGGCGCGCGAGCCCTTCCGCGACCAGCCGATCGCCGAGCGAGGCGCCGTCACGCGTCACCAGCGCCAGCCGCCGGCCATAGCGGTCGTGCGGGCGCTTGTACGGTGCGATCGTCACCGGCCCGGCGTTGAGCAGCTCCTGCATCCGCGCGGTCGCGCGCTCGCCGAGCCGCGCCTCGCGCGCGCAGCGCGGCGGATGAGTCTCCGGCGTGTCGATATCGGCGATGCGGATCGTCTCGCCGGCGAACTTGAAGGTATCGCCGTCGACGACGCAATCGCCAGCATGGCCGCGGCGGCAGCGCGCGAATTGCGCCGTC
>JAHFQC010000016.1 GCA_023259375.1 Alphaproteobacteria bacterium | reverse complement strand
GCTCGAACAGGCGGACCAGGGTGGCGATCAGGGCGTTGATGTCCGCCTCGGTGACGTCCAGCGGTGGACGCAGGCGGACGCTGTAGGTGCCGGCGCCAAGCAGGAGATAGTTCTCCTCCTGCAACGCCATGCCGATCAGGCGGCCCTTGTTGCCCTGCCCCAGCACATTGAAGCCCTGGTAGAGCCCGAGGCCGCGCACGTTGCACATCTTGGTCGGGAAGCGTTCTTCCAGCATGTGCAAGCCGGCAAGCAGGCGCTCGGTTTTCGCGGGCACCTGTTCGATCAGCTTCTCGTCGACGACGATCTGCCATTCGTGGACGAAGCGCACCATGTCGGTGAGCGAACCGCCCCAGGTGGAGTCGAGCACGCCAACATCTTCCATCGACTGGCGCATGAAGACGACGCCGTTGCCGAACTTCTTGGCGCTGGCGACGGCCTGCGGCGGATAGGGGATATCGAAATTGTCGATGCAGAAAATCTCGCCGGTCTGGCCGCCCGCGGTCTGCACTTCATCGAGGCCCCACGGCACATCGTATTTGTGGCACAGTTCGGAAAGCCCGCTATAGAAACGCGGCGGCGCCAGGCGATGACCGCCCGCCCCTTGCAGCGGCTCCAAGATCACGCCCGCGATCTCGTCGTGATAGGTCGACAACAGCGCTTCCAGCGTTTCCAGCGACGAGGTGACCTTCTCGTCATTCTCTTCCGGCGTCAGGCGGGTGTGCAGCGCCGGGAACTGGACCTGCAGATTGCCCGCGATGATGCCCTGGAAATCGCGCGTCGCAATGGGATCATTCTTCAGTGTGGTGACGTTGAGCGCAAAAACTGTGCGGCCGTGGAACGCCTGATCGAAATAGATGAAGCGCGGCGCGCTCATCGGACGGCCGGCGGCCTTCTGGCGATGATGGAACAGGTTGATGAAGTACTTCATCATGTTCTCGACCGCTTCCGCGCCCGAGTTCACGGCGTAGACTTCCACCCTGTCCCGCCGCATGCATTTCGGCCTGAGATGATGCACCAGCCGGTAATAATCGAGACACTGCTTGGTCAAAATGTCGGGATTGGCGATCTTGGTGTTGGCCGCGATCAGCACTTCGCGCGCGTATTCATCGGTCATCATCCGGGGATGATTATAGCCGATCAGCTTGGAGCCGTAGATGCCGCCCCAATCGGTAATTTCGTCGCCGTCGACCGTGACGAGCTTTATCCCGCGGCACTTCTCGAGATCGGCCGCAAACGGGAACGGCTCGGCGATCACGTACTTCGCCAGTTCGTCGAGCATGGCCGCGCTTTGCGGCTTGGGATAGGTCATCGGAACACTCGTGCAGTCGTACGGCGACGGGGTCTTACAATTCGATCGTATCGTGCAAACGCGGCATGTCTACGCTGGTGCCTTTCAGCGCATCGCCGAAGCTCGCCATTGAGGATTCTTCGCCGTGCACCAGGATCGTGCGCGCCGCCTTGGTGGCCGCATGCCATTCCAGGAGCTGGTCGCGTCCGGCATGCGCCGAGAAGCCGTTGATGGTATGGATCTTCGCCTTCACCGGCACGCGCTCGCCGAAAATCGTGACGACATCGGCGCCATCGATGATGCGGCGGGCCAGCGTGCCGCCGGCGGCGAAGCCGACGAACACGACGCTCGATTCCTCGCGCGGCAGGTTCTGCAGCAGATGATGGCGGATACGGCCGCCGGAGCACATGCCCGAGCCTGCCATGATGATGGCACCGCGCTTGATCTCGTTGACGAGCTGCGACTGCTTATGCTCGCGCACCATGTTGATGCCTTGGAAGTCGAACGGATCGTAGCCGCGGCGGATGGCTTCGGCGATTTCCGGCTTCAGCGCCGACAGGTTGCGCGCCATGATTTCCGTGACCGAAATCGCCATCGGCGAATCCAGGAACACCTGGGTCTGCGGCGGCAGATGGTTTTCGACCATGCCCTTGCAGATGACGAACAAGAGTTCCTGCGCGCGCTCGATCGCGAAAGTCGGGATCACGACGTTGCCGCCGCGCTGGAACGCCTCGATCACCGCCTTGTAGAATTCGCCGACCGACGGATCGACGTCCTTGTGATTGCGGTCGCCGTAAGTGGTTTCCATCACCACGTTGTCGACTTCCGGCGGCGGCGGCGGATCGGCCAGCAAGATACCGTGCGGATTGCCGAGGTCGCCAGAGAACAGGATGCGCTTGCTGGCGCCGTTTTTCTCTTCCAGCAGCACACTGGCCGAACCGAGGATGTGACCGGCATCGAAGAACGTGGCCGTCAACGTCTCCGAAAGTTCGATGCGCCTGCCGTAATGGGCGACGCGGCCGAAATGCGAAGCCGCATTCAAGGCATCGATCAGCGAATAGAGCGGCGGCTTCACATCGGCGCGGCGGAAGTGCGTGTGCATCTTCTTGGCGTGGAAACGCGCGTCTTCAGCCTGCAGGTTGGCGGCGTCGACCATGACGAGGCGCGCCAGTTCTGCCGACGCCGAAGTCGAAATGATCTCGCCCCTGAAACCGCGCTTGGCCAGCAGCGGCAGCCGTCCGCAGTGATCGAGATGGGCGTGGGTCAACAGCACCAGATCGATCGCGACAGGATCGAAACCGAACGGCTCCTGGTTTTCCTCATCGAGTTCGCGGCCGCCCTGATAGAGCCCGCAATCGATCAGGATGCGCAATCCGCCCGCCTCGACCATATGGCAGGACCCAGTAACGCCGCGGTCGGCGCCGTTGAACGAGAGTTTCATGGTTTCCTCTTCAGGTTTATCTCAGCGGTGAGCCGCTTTTATCGTACCAGTGCAGGATGCCGTCCCAGATTTCGCGCGGCGATTCCGCATACCAGAACAGTTCGAGGTCTTCCGGCGCGATGACGCCTTCCTTGACCAGGAAGTCCATGTCGACGGCGTTCTTCCAATAGGACTCGCCGACCAGCACGACGGGGATCGGCTTCACCTTGCGCGTCTGCACCAGGGTCAGCGCCTCGAACAGCTCGTCGAAGGTACCGAAGCCGCCGGGGAATGCCACCAGCGCCTTGGCCCGCTGCAGGAAGTGCATCTTGCGCATGGCGAAGTAGTGGAAATTGAAGCACAGGCCCGGCGTGATGTAGGGGTTCGGGAACTGCTCGTGCGGCAGCGAAATGTTGAGGCCGACGGTCTTGGCACCGACATCGTAGGCGCCGCGATTGGCCGCCTCCATGATGCCGGGACCACCACCGGTGATGACGGTGCATTTCGGCTTGCCGGGCTTCTTCGCTTCTTCGCTGACCAGCCGGCTGAAGGCGCGCGCCACGTCGTAGTAGCGGCTCTTCTCCATGATGCGCTGGGCCACGGCGAGACGGCGCGCCAAATCCTTGTCGCCGGGATCGTCGGCCAGAGCGGCCTTCAACGTAGTCATGGTGCGGCGCGCGGCAGCGGGCTCGCAGATGCGGGTCGAACCGAACACCACGATGGTCGAGGTGATGGCGTTGTTCTGCAGGTAAAGCTCGGCCTTCAGGTAATCGAGCCCGATGCGCAAACCGCGAACGGGCCGCGAACCGAGGAAATCGAGATCGAGATCTGACCGGCGCGACGACGGATTGTCGAGGATCGCCCTGATCCGCGCGGGGGCCTCGGGATCCTCCTCCGGGTGCTTCGGAATTTCCTCGGGCAGCGGCTCGCGCCGCTTGACCTGGGCGACCGGCGGAATGCCCTTCTTGTCGGCGTGAACGCCCGGTTGGGGCTTGCCGGCTTTTTTGGTGAATTTGCCAGTCTTCGTTGAGGATTTGGAAGACTTCTTGGAAGCGGCTTTGCCGCGAAGCGGTTTGATCATGTCGACTATTATATAATGGCCTACGAGCGATATGGGAACTTAACGCCGTGAAAACAAGCCCGTAAAGCGCAACGGCAAGCACAGCCGCCGTGCGCCGCACGCGGATCGTTCAGTAAGGCCGCGGTGACGCCTTATGGCGCGTCTTTGGCGAGCAGACCCTGGTCTACAAGCCCCTTGCGGATGTTCTTCATGAACAGGTCGCGGAAAATCGGCCGCAATACCGTCCGCCATGCCACCCCCAGCGCTAAATCGCCGACCATGCCGGGCCACCATGGCTTGATCACATTGCCGTCTTTGTCCTTGTCCTGTTTCTGACCTTCCCGCTTCAACTGCTGGTACAGGATGTCGAGGCGCGAGGTGATGACATCCTTGAAATCCGGCATCGCCTTCAGCTTGGGCCAGGCGGCCAATTCCGGCGGGTTGCCGCGCAACGGCGGCATCAACGGAATGATCGGCAGATAGCGGATGGGCTTGTCCGCATCCGGGTCCGGTACCGCTTCATGCGCCGACGCGATGTCGGGGCACTCCTCGGCATCGTCTTCGGTCAGATCGTCTTCCGGTTCGGGAGCCGAAGCCGGAATCTCCACCATCTTGGGCTTGGTCTCGACATGGCCATAGTCGGCCACCTGCGTTTCGGTCCAGGTACCGGTGAAGATCGGATTGGTGTCGGGCAGGACGAATTCGCTGGTCAGAAACTCATAGGCATTGAGGCGGCCGAGACGGAAATCGTGGTCGAGAAACGCGCGGTTGAAGAAGCCGAGGAAGCCGCCCATGCCGCCCGTCGCCAGCGCGGCTTTGCCGTTTATATCCGGGCCATCCTTGATGGGACGGTTCGGCGCCACCAGAAAGCGGCTGTAGGAATCGTATTTCTTGGCGAGCGCAATGTCCTCGGGCTTGTAGCGGCCCTGATTGATCAACGCCGATAGCATGGGACCGAACATCTTGAGCAGCCCGGGCGCGTTGAACAGGTCGCGACTTTCGAGATCGGTGAAGGGATCGACCAGCACGACGCCGCGATCAGCCTTGCTGCCGTCGCGAATGTTGTGACCCGCCAGACCTGCCAGCGCCACACGGGCGTGATCGAGCGGCTCGTTGTTGAAGGTGCCGCCATCGACATTGACCGTCCGGTAACCGTCCGCAGGCGGATCGGAATCCGCGCTCATCAACTCCCAGCACGGCAACAGCTGCGCCCGTTCGGGCGGATCGACGCCGTCGCCGGGTACCGCCACGACGTGATAGGCATAACTGTAGAACGTCTGGTCCACCTGCCGCGCCGGGAACGCGATCGGGAACGCACTGGTCGCCAGCGCCGCCGCTTTCACGTATTGCCAGCTATCGCCTTCCGAGAACGATAGCGCCCGTTCGTCCGGGCGGGCTCGCGGGATATTGGGAACGCCGCCCGGTATGGTGAGCGTGAACCGCACCACATCGGCATGCGCCACCAGTTCGTGACCAAGCTTGGTCGCGCCGCGAAAACGGATTTCATAGGGAATGCCGGTGACATTGCCGACCGTGGTGATCAGGCGGAGCGGATCGGCGAGATAGGAACGCTGCTTCGGCGAAGCCGGATCGTCGCCGAGGGACGCGCCCTTCCACGCGATCAGCGTATCCGCCAGCGTCTCGAACGCCTTGGTGTAAAAGACCGAACGCAACCCATCGTCGGTACCGTCGGCGATCGACATCAAGCTCGAAATGCCGACGCCATCGACCCAGAGATCGTAGAACGGGTTGTTCTTCACCGGACCGTGCGGATACACCCAGCCCGAGGTGCGCAAGGAGATGGCGCCGTTGATCGCGCCGCCCGAGGCTCCGGCCATAGCCGACAGCACGACATTGTGGCGCGGCGCATAGTCCTTGTTGTCGTCCTTGGCGCGCTGCCACAAATCGAGCGCTTCGAACAGGAAATCGAGCACACCTGCCGTATAGGCGCCGGCCGACACGGTGCCGCCCAAGGTGAGCGCGAACTCGTAGGTCTTGTCCTGCTTCAGCGCGCGGCGGCGCAACGGGAACCAGCGGCGCAACTGCTTTACGGTCAGCGGATCGGGCTTGTTCATGATGACGCCCCTTCCTCAGACGCTTTCGCCGGCTTTTTCCCGGTGCCGCGGAATTGCAGGAAACGTTGCAGCGTATCGAACCAGAACGGCGCGCCGAGCGAGGTTGCCAGTCCGGTGATCAGCCAGCCGACAATTGCCAGCAGCACCCCGCCCCAGCCTGCGCCTTTGAAGTAATGGAAGACGCCCGTAGCGGCTTGCTCGACCGCGGTGCCATCCGGCCCTTTGGCGGTCTGCTGTTTCTGGAACGTGTAGGGCGTCAGCCAGCCGATCGGCAGATCGAGCTTGAACAACGTGTCGACATTGTTCTTCAACGCCTGCTCGGCCTTGTCGCCCACCGGCGTATCCGGCATCTGGAACGCTTCGGCCGCCGTGACGGTCTGCTGGCGCAAGCTTTCGCTCTGCCACAAGGCATTGGCGATGCGGATGGAGTCGACATTGAGCGCCACCGCGATCACCAGTCCGGACACGATGGCAACGAGCTGGCTGTAGCGCTTGTACTTGCCGCTCAGCCGGTCCATGGCATCGTCATACCACTGCGCCAGATCGGCCTTGAGGGTATCGAGGTCGCCGGCCGCATGCCGCACGAACACGCGCAAGGTCTGCTTGAAGCAGCCGTCCGGCAGCCCGGCGATCCGGCGCTCGATCTCGCCAAACACCGGCGCATTGCTGCCTTCGGTGATGGTATCGATCAGCGCCAGGGTGAAATTGCGCGACGGCACATACGACGGCATCTCGCTCGCCGCCGCACCTTGGACCAGCCCGTGGCCATAGACCTTCCGGAACAGTTCCGAGCTGCTGTTGCCATCGCTCAACAAGTCGGCAATCGATTGGCGCAGCAGCGCGCCGCGCTTCTTCATCCAGGTCGACAGCATCTCCTGGAACGCCGACACAATCAGTCCCATCAGGAGAAACACGAGGATCAATCCGATGGCGACGTCGACAATCGGTCCAAAGCTCATGGGAGCCCCTTCCGGCCGGTCAGCGCAACAAATTGCGCAGGATCCGTGCCTGATAATGATAGGAGTTGACGCCGCCGCCGTTGTAGCGGCGCGCCGCATAGGGCCAGTCGCACAGAAAGTCGGCCCGCACGGGAATGCCGGAATAGTCCGCCGACGGATAATATTGCGTCGGCTGATAGCTGAGCGAAGCCCCGACATAGACCGGCGTGCCGCGGGTGATGTCGCGCTGCCCGGCCGCCTTAGCGCAGGTCCTGCAATCGCGCATGTAGCGCGGGTCCGACGCCGGATAGCGGCAGAGGCGCAACGGCAACGCCGGATGCTCGACGGTGCGATCGTCGGCGCCACCCTTGCCAACAACGTAATGATCGAACTTGTCGCGCAATTCGGCGAATGCGCTGGCGACGTTGCCGGCCGGATCGGCGACGCGGCTTTCCACGTCGGCGGCGCTCAGCGGGTGATGAAAAAACGTGAACTGGCCGAGGCCATAGCCGCGGGAGGTAATCCGTTCCGGATGGTCGTGATCGTTGCGGTCGAGACCGATCGTGACGTAGGTATCTTCGTCGCTGGGAGCCGGAACGTGGAAATGGCAGCCGTTCGATTCCTGCACAACCATGGCGGCGATGAACGGCGGCGGCGCGATCGTGTTGGACATCGCGGCAAGCGCCGCCATGGCCGACGCATTGGCCGACTTCACATCCGGCGCGCGGGGAACAAGACCGATCTTCGCCTCGCCGACGAGATGCTCCAGCACCTCGGCCAGGCCCTGATCGAATACGCCGTCGACCTGGGTAACGGCGGCACCACCACCCGATTTGACGTTACAGGTTGTAAGGCAGACTGGTGCGCTGCCGTCCGTGCCGCCGCCGTCATTGTGCAGGAGATCATACTGCAGCGCCTTGACCGCAGCGGTCGTTCCCGCGCCGTAGATTCCGTCAATACCGGCGCGCAGGTAGCCGAGCTTGCGCAAATCGTGCTGCAGCGCCTTGACCGCGACGGTATCGCCAGGGCCGCCCGCTTGCAGAGTCAGTCCGGGCTTGTGATACGGCGGGCTCATGCTCCCCCCTTCGCAAAACCGGGTCGCCAAGAGCGCACGAAACCCTTCGTCGAGCGCAAGCGCTCGACGGTGCGTCACCCAGACCCAGACGATCTAAGCGCGCCCAACGCACGCGCATTTACGTCATAGCACAAACGAACCTCTAGTTGAAGGATCCGTCGCACTGCGCACATGACGAGAACGCCGTCACGCCGGATCCAAGGGAGCGTGGGATCGCAGCAACGGGTTGCGTGCGGAGGTGCCGGAGAAACCGACGGTAGCGATGCAGAAGTCGGCGTTTGCCATCTTCCGCTTATACCTGCCGATCCAATGCATTTTTACTTCCGTTTTGCTCAACTTGTAATAGCGTACGCGAAAACGGGTAAAGAGATGCAACCAATCCACAATCCCGATCCTTGCGCACACGGCGACATCAACGGGAAACTGGAACGCGTTCGCGCGATCATCGACGGCCGGTTCGTCGCGGCATGCGAGATCCTTCCCCAATCGCTTGATGGTATCCGCGGACTGACCTCATCGCTCGACCGCCTCGCCGCGACCTTTGATGCCGAGGCGATGGTGAGCACCCGCGCCGAACTGACCCTCGCCGCCGCAAAACTATGCAGTCTGCCCGCCACGGAAGCCAGACAGGCCGCGACGGCGGACCGGCTCAACCGCTCGATCGAAAAACTCGGGCGCCATATCGCGATCATGCGCAAGTCGCTCGCCTTCATGGATGAATACGCGCAAGATGGTGAGTCCGATGCCGGCGTCGGGAAACTGGTCGCGAAGATCTATGCCCAGACCATCCAGAGCTGCACCGAACTGCACGCGTTCGAAGCCGAACTTCGCCTGCTCAAGCGCGAGTTGGGCCTGGCGACGGTGCAGGGAAAACTCCGCAATCGACGGGTTGCGGCGCTGATCCCCGCCGTTCCCGACGAACTTGCGGCGACCACCCGCCTGCTCGGCGACCATTACAAAGCCGTGGTCGCAACCGCCGAAAAGCTTTCCGCCGTGGTCAGCGGTATTCACCGCCGGCTCGATCATCTGCTGACCTCGCTGCAAATCGGCGATATCACCCGCCAGCGGATCGAGCACATCGAAGCCTGCGTCGCGCAGATCAAAGCCGATGCGGCGGGGCAGCCCGACTGCCGTCGTTTCGAGGCTACCTGCTACGCCCTGATCGCCCAACATCTCACCGAGATCGAGGAGAATTTCGCCCGCCAAAGCGGCGACGTCGAAGACCAGATGGCCGGGATCGCCGAGGTCGCCGCACAAATACTGAAGCTGCACGAAGTCGCGTTCGACCGCCACGGCGGAAAGGCCGGCTTTCTGAACGCCCTGGCAACGCGCCTGGACGCAGTCCTCCGTCTCGTCGCGCCCATCGAAGCGGCCGATGAAAACGCATTGGCAACGGAACGCGCGATGATCGCGACCGCACACGAACTGGGCGGACACGCCGACCGCATCCAGCAAATCAGGAATTCCCTATGCACCGCCGTCGCAGTCGACGTCGAAAAGTACGGCGCCGGAAAGACCGGGATGAATTGCGGCTCGCTTGAAGACACGATGCACATCGGTTTGACCGCTCTCGACGAGTTGATGCGGCTGACCGGAAGCGTCGCGATCATGGCGGACAAGGATCGCATTCTTGACAGCAAGGCAACGTCGGCGGCATCCGCGCTCGCCAACGCGGCCGAACGGGTTCACAAGGCCAGAGACATCACCGAATCCGATCTCGGCCAAGTGGCGCAAGCCGGCGAAGCGGTTGTCGGCATGCTGAAAGTCAAAGCCTCGCACCTGTGTCTGCGCCTCGAAATCGGCGAGATCCTGACCTTGGCCGCGATCGAGTCCGCCGAACTCGCCGAAGGAGCCTATGCTCCCGACGAAGCCCATCCCGAAGCGCTCGTGCGCACCCTGACGGGCCTTTCCCGGTATTACACGATGGCGCAAGAACGCTATCTGCACCGCGCCTTCCTGGCCGCACGTAAACTTCCCTGCACCGACCCCCGCCTGGCCAACACGGCCGACGGAGGCGATGCCTTCCTGTTCTAGATAGTTTCAGGCGGTCGCCGATTGCGGCTCGGCCGGCACGGCGCGCAGAATGGCGCGCGCAATCTCCGGCAAGGCGACGATGCGGTCGACACAGCCGCGCGCGATGGCTTCTTTCGGCATACCGAAGACGACCGAGGTCGCCTCGTCCTGCGCGATGGTGAACGCCCCGGCCTGCTTCATTTCCTGAAGCCCGCGCGCACCGTCGTCACCCATGCCGGTCATGATCACGCCGACGGCGTTGGCGCCAGCCGAATTCGCCGCCGAACGGAACAGGACGTCGACCGACGGACGATGGCGCGACACCAGCGGCCCTTCGCGCACCTCGACATGATAGCGGGCGCCGCTGCGGACCAGCAGCGTGTGGAAATTGCCCGGTGCGATCAGAACCCGGCCGCGCAGGACCGCATCGCCGTCCTCCGCCTCTTTGACTTCCATCTCGCAAAGATCGTTCAAGCGCTTGGCAAACGACGTCGTGAACTTTTCCGGCATATGCTGGACGATGACAATACCGGGCGTCGCCGCCGGCAACATCTCCAGAACGACCCGCAACGACTCCGTCCCGCCGGTCGAGGCACCGATGCAAATCACGCTTTCTGTCGTCTTGGCCATGGCGCGGCTGCGCGGCGGCGGCAGCATGACATCAGCGGAAAGCTTCTTCTCGGGTTCGTGGCCGGACGATTTCGACCGGCTGCGCAGCGCACCGAGCCGCGCCCTGGCGGCGGCCTTCACGGAATCGCAGATATGAATCTTGGCTTCCGCCAGATGCTCCGCCACGCCGACATTGGGCTTGAGAATGATGTCGACCGCCCCCGCCTCCAAGGCCTGCAGCAAGGTCTGCGAGCCGGACTCCACCAGCGACGAACACATCACCACCGGGATCGGATGCTGCGCCATCAGCTTCCTGAGAAACGTGATCCCGTCCATCCGCGGCATCTCGACATCGAGCATGATGACATCGGGCACCTGCTCGCCGATCTTGCGCGCGGCGACGAAGGGATCGGACGCAACGGCGATGACCTTGATGCCCGGATCGCTTTCCAGGACGGATGTGAGGGCCTGCCGCACCGTGGCGGAGTCGTCGACGATGAGAACTTTGATCATGTCTTTCGGCACGGGCTATTTGCGGCGGAAAATCGTGTTGGCAACCATCTGGAGCGGAAGCTTGGCACCGGCCAATGACTCGGAGTGGCCGAGGAACAGGTGCCCGCCGGGCCGCAAGTGATCGCAGAGCTTGGCGAGGACGCTGTCCTGGGTCGGACGGTCGAAATAGATCAGCACATTGCGGAGGAAGATCAGGTCATAGTCGCGGTCGAACGGATAGCGGCTGTCCATCAGGTTGAGCCGGTGGAACGAGACCTTCTTGCGTAGATCGGAAGCGATCAGGAATTCGTTGCGCGCCGGATTTTTGGGCACCAGGACATAGCGCTTGCGGAATTCCTCTGGGATCGGATCGATCATGGAGCGAGGAAACAGGCCGGAATTGCCCTTCTGCAGCACATCGGTCGACACGTCGGTCGCGGTTATCGAATAATCGAACCGGCCGCGGAAGAAATCGTCGACCACCATGGCGGTTGTATAGGCCTCCGCGCCGGTGGAGCACGCCGCGCTCCAGATCTTGCCGCCGCGACGGCCTTCGGCGGCCCAGCCGGGCATAATATGTTCCTGCATGAAGACGTAATGTGCGGGCTCGCGGAAGAAGTCCGTCTTGTTGGTGGTCACGGCATCGATGAAATACGGGACTTCGATCTCCGCCGCCACACTGCCGCCGAGCAGGAAGTCGCAATACTCGTTGATGTCGGCGATTTCGAGGACCCGCATGCGACGCCGCAAGCGGCCGTCGATCATGCTGCGTTTCTTCTCAGTGAGCTTGATCCCGCAGACGCTGTAGACATACGTGCAGAGCCTGCGGAAGTTCTTTTCAGTGAGATTGTAGCCTGCGCTCGAAGGCTGTGCCGAAGACGCCATTGCCAATGCCGTTCCACCCATTACGTTACCCCTATGCCGCCCGGACAGCCGACGATGCGAGCATCGCCAAGTCCGCCGTGAGCAGCTTCGACAAATTGAACAGAACGACGAAGCCACCATCCCGGCGCACGACACCCGCGATGTAATCCGATCGCCAGGCGACGCCCACGTCGGGCGCGCCTTCGATCTGGTCCTCGGTGAAAGTCGCCACTTCCAATACGCGGTCGGCGACCAGCCCGAGGGCCAGCGTGCGGTCCGCCAGCGGCACGTCGAGGACCATGATCCGCGTTGCCGAGTCCGGCGGCACCTTCGCCATGCCGAGCTTGGATCTGAGATCGATCACCGGCGTGCCGCGACCACGCACGTCGATCAATCCGAGCAGATAGTCGGGCCCTTCCGGGATGCGGAAGCTGTCGCGGTAGTCGAGGATCTCGCGAACCATCGACACCGGCACCGCGAAGACTTCCGCGCCGAGGCACAACGTCACGAATTGATTTTCACACGTGGCGGCTTGCATGTCAGGCGTACTCCTTGAACCCGTCGTCATCGGGATGGCCGTGCGACAAGTCGAGTGCGAAGCCCTTTGCCCGCGCCTGCTGTTCGGCGACAGCACTGGCGCCGCGATTGACCTTTCCTTTCGCGGATTTGGCGGCCGCCTTGGCAACGACCGGGGTGACAGACGGGCGCTTGGCAGGCGCCTGGACCGGCCGGCCCTGGGCCTGATTGCCGGTATCCTCGGTGCGGAAGTAGGCGATCGAGACCTGCAGCTCTTCGGCCTGCGAGGCGAGTTCTTCAGACGTTGCCGCCATTTCCTCGGAGGCGGAGGCGTTCTGCTGGGTGACCTTGTCGAGCTGCTGCAGCGCTTCGTTGATCTGCGAGGCGCCGATATCCTGCTCGCGACAGGCCGCGGAGATTTCCGCCACCAGCTCGGCCGTCTTGCGGATGTCCGGCACCAGCTTTGCCAGCATCTCGCCCGCCGACTGGGCGGCACGGACGGTCTCGCCCGAAAGTCCGCTGATCTCGGCTGCCGCCGTCTGGCTGCGTTCGGCGAGCTTGCGCACTTCCGACGCGACCACCGCAAAGCCCTTGCCGTGTTCGCCGGCCCTCGCCGCTTCCACCGCCGCGTTCAGAGCGAGCAAGTCGGTCTGACGGGCGATTTCCTGCACGATAGTGATCTTCTCGGCGATCGTCTGCATGGCGTTGACCGCCTTGTTGACGGCATCGCCCGAAGATTCGGCATCTTTCGCCGACTGCTTGGAGATTTTCTCGGTCTGCGAAGCGTTGTCGGCGTTCTGCTTGATGTTGGAGGCCATCTCCTCCATCGAAGCCGACGCCTCTTCGGTCGAAGCCGCCTGCTCCGTCGCGCCCTGGCTTAGCTGCTCGACATTGGCCGACATCTCCTGGCTGCCCGACGAGACGTTGTTGGCGGCGGCCGTCGCGTCGCTCACCACGCCGCGCAAACGGCCGACCATGCTTTCCAGCGCCTGGACCATGGTGTCAACGTCCGAGCGCGGCTTCGGGGTGACCGTCAAATCGCCGTTGGCGATCGTGTTCGCCATTTCGCCGACGGCGCGCAGCGACAGGGTAAGACTCTTGACGGCCGCGGCCAGCTTATCGGCCTCCGAACGCATCGTGGGCAGGTAGGACAAGTCGCCCTTGGCCATGTTCTCCATGACGTTGGAGATGTGCTGCTCGACCTTCCACAGATCGTGGCAGCTGCGGCCGATGATATCCTTGTCGGACAGAACCCGCGGTTCGACCGAGAAATCGCCTTTCGACATCTTCTCGACGAAGTTGGACATCTTGTGCTGACGGTCCATCATCCGATCGATCGAAATCAGCAGAATGTCATTGTCGGAGCGCTTCTCCGCGACATACGAAAGATCGCCGACCGCTGCGAGTTCCATGCCCGCCGCGATCTTGCGATCCGAGTGGACGACATCGCGCAGCGCTTTGCCGAGAACATCCCGCTCCGACAGAATCTTCGGCTCTTCTGACAGATCGCCGACCGAAATCCTGTGCGAAACCTCCGTGATGTTCCTGAGGTGCGTCCGCAATCCGTCGACGGACTCGATAAGATCTCTGATCTCGTCGTTGAGTTTGTACGAAATCTCCTGGTCGAGGTCGCCCACCGCCATAGCGCTGGCCGCGGTACCGATTTTCTTCAGACCCATCATGATGCTGTAGACGATCCAGCTCACGAACGCCGCGGTTACCAGCAGAGCAACGATCGCCACGATGATCATCTCGTTGCGGGTTCCGACGTATTCCTCATGCGCGAGGGCTTTCGAGGCCGCCATGTCCTGCTTGGCCACAGCCACGGCTTCCTGTGCATCCTTGATGAGGCCTTTGAATACCGGCGTCATCGGTCCAAAAATGAGCTGGGATGCCTTGTCCTTCTGCCCGGACACAACATATTCGCGGAACTTCGGGCCGTAAGAGCGCAACGACTCGGCCTGCACTTCCAAGTCCTGGTAAATGGCACGGTCCTTGTCCGTCGCGAGGTTCTTGGCCTCCGCAATCGCCGCGTCGAAATTGCTGGCGAAGGCGCGAACTTCCGTGTTGCTGCCCTGGATCTTCTCCGCATCCGTCTCGATGATCATGTTCTTGTAGACGCGGTTGATCTCCATCAGATTGTAGAGCAGATCACCGCTCAACTCGACGCGCTTGGCCGGTCCGGCCATCACCAGGCTCAACCGGTCGTTCAGCGACGACAAACTTTGAACGGCTACGGCGGACAGGCCTCCCAGCGTTGCGGCGATCAAGCCGACGCAGAGCACGAACCTCATTTTGACGGAGAAACGCATAACAAACCCTCGTATGCACACAGTGCTTTGATAGAGTTCGGTCCCATTGCAGCGTCACACCACTGCAATGGGATCTGGGATTAGAAGGCTACTTGGAGACGGATCGCAGCAGCGCTGTAGCTCTGGCCGACAGCAACGGCGGGAAGATCCGGCGTAGAGGTCGAGACGATGGGCCCAGGAGCCTGGGTGCGGTCGGATTCGACATACAGATAGTTGAACAACAGACGGATGGTGCTGACCGGGTACCAGTTGAGGCCGACGGTGGCGATCCGCTGATTGCCGCCGCGTACCGTGTTGTAGAAGGTGTAGGTCTTCTGGTTGCCGCTCCAGCCGGTCACGATGTTGTCGGCGCTGTTCTCGTGGCTGTTGAGATTCAGCGTCGAGTAGCGCGCGGCCAGTTCCCACGCGCCCCAGCCGCCATCCTTGACGGAAAGCGGATGGAACGGCTTCGGATTGCCGAACGCGCTGGTCGATTTGATGAACGGCTTGCTTTCGCCAGTCAGGACCCAGCTCGCCTGCACATACCAGCCGTGAAAGTCGTTGTTGCTGGGGCTGACGGTCTGCGCCGCGTAGGTCGACGGCGCCGAGTAGACATTGTAGGCGATGGGCGCACGATCGATCTGATAGAGATAGTACGCCGACTGGACGTAGAAGTTCTTCCAGTTGCCCGCGGTTTCCAGGCCGGCGCTGGTGACATGATTGGCCGACAGGCTACCGGTGTTGACGAGCTTGGTGGCCGTCGAGTCGACGGTCAGTTCCGGGAAATCCGCCAGCGTGAAGCAATGCAGCGGCGTTCCGCCAGGCGTGGTCTGCTGCGTGGCTTGGCCACCCGCGACCATGTCCGGCAGCTTGAACACATGAATGAAGTTGCCGCCGACGATGAGATGCTGGTCACGCTCCTGATCGGCATAGGCCAAATAGGACAAGCGCCCGACCACCGCCATCTGTTCGTCGAACACGCCGGCATCCTGCACCTTGCCGCCGGAATAGGACAGCGCGGCAAACAGCCGGTCACCGGCATAGGCGACCGTGACACCAGCCCTTCCCTCGGCACCGGCAATGTTGCGCTGCAGGTTGGACGACGAATTGCGCTCGATGAACATCAGATCCGCCGGGCTGGTGCCGTCCTCGATGCTCGAAGGCGGTGCGATGGCGCCGGCCCGGATGGTCAACGGCCCGAACCCGTCATACTGGATGTATGAGTACAGAATGCTGCCGGGCGTTTCGATCGCGGAGTTGCCGAAGTTGTAGAGCAACAGGTACGACCAGTCGCCGAACATCTTGCCCTTTACGCCGATGGCGGAACGGCGAACGTTGGTGCCGCTGGACAGGTCCGGTCCATAGGACGGCCCCAACGTCGTCGCGTTCTTGCCCTGCATGTAATAGCCATAGTCGACCTGCATCAGTCCAGTCAGGCCGATCGAGAACGAATTGTCGGCCGAACTGATGGTCGGTGAACCGTTGACCAGCGACACGCGCGCGCCGGTGTCTTTCTTTTTCTCCGCCGCATACTGATCCTGAAATGCAGCGAGCTTGCGCTGCATCTCGTCGACTTTGTCGTCCGACGACCTCTTGAGATTGTCGAACTGGGACTGCATGGCCTGGATTTGACGCTGCAGATCCTGCGTGTCGGTTTGTGAAGCGGCTTGAGCCGCGGACGCGAAAGCGACCAGCAGCGGGAGGACAAGCGTTACTCGGGATGACATGAAAAACCTGTGATGTGATCAGGCAGCCGGGCGACTCTTCTCGCCCGCCTGATGGTTGAAAGAGCTGAGCGATGCGACGTCGGCGGTGAGCAGCTTCGACAAATTGAACAGAACGACGAAGCCACCATCCCGGCGCACGACACCCGCGATGTAATCCGATCGCCAGGCGACGCCCACGTCGGGCGCGCCTTCGATCTGGTCCTCGGTGAAAGTCGCCACTTCCAGTACGCGGTCGGCAACCAGCCCGAGGGCAAGCGTGCGGTCCGCCAGCGGAACGTCGAGGACCATGATCCGCGTCGCCGAGTCCGGCGGCACCTTCGCCATGCCGAGCTTGGACCTGAGATCGATCACCGGCGTGCCGCGACCGCGTACGTCGATCAATCCAAGCAGATAGTCAGGCCCATCCGGGATGCGGAAGCTGTCGCGGTAGTCGAGGATCTCGCGAACCATCGACACCGGCACCGCGAAGACTTCCGCACCGAGGCACAACGTCACGAATTGATTGTCGACAGCTTCCATTTCAGGCGTACTCCTTGAACCCGTCGTCGTCGGGATGGACCTTCGACAAGTCGAGCGCGAAGCCTTTTGCCCTCGCCTGCTGTTCGGCGACAGCACTGGCGCCGCGATTGGCCGTCCTGGTCATCCCTTTCGCCGCTTTGACAGCCGGCTTGGTGCCCGCGAGGGACACGTGCTTAGAGACCGCTTGGACCTGCCCGCCCGTGTTATCGGTGCGGAAGTAGGCGATCGAGGCCTGCAACTCCTCGGCCTGCGAGGCGAGTTCCTCGCTCGTCGCCGACATTTCCTCGGACGCCGAGGCGTTTTGCTGGGTGACCTTGTCGAGCTGCTGGATGGCTTCGTTGATCTGCGAGGCGCCGATGTCCTGTTCGCGGCAGGCCGCAGAAATTTCGGCCACCAGTTCGGCCGTCTTGTGGATGTCGGGCACCAGCTTCGACAACATCTCGCCGGCCGACTGCGCCGCGCGCACGGTCTCGCCCGACAACCCGCTGATCTCGGTCGCCGCCGTCTGGCTGCGTTCGGCCAGCTTGCGCACTTCCGACGCGACCACCGCGAATCCCTTGCCGTGTTCGCCGGCCCGCGCCGCTTCCACCGCCGCGTTCAGGGCCAGCAAGTCGGTCTGACGAGCGATTTCCTGCACGATGGTGATCTTCTCGGCGATGGTCTGCATCGCAGCGACGGCCTTGTTGACGGCATCGCCGGAGGCCTCAGCATCCTTGGCCGACTGCTTCGAGATCTTCTCGGTCTGCGAGGCGTTATCGGCGTTCTGCTTGATGTTGGAGGCCATCTCTTCCATCGAAGCGGAGGCTTCTTCGGCCGACGACGCCTGTTCCGTGGCGCCCTGGCTCATCTGCTCCGAGGTTGCCGACAGTTCCTGGCTACCCGACGAGACGTTGTTGGCCGCCGCGATCGCATCACTCACGACGCTGCGCAGGCGTTCGACCATGCTCTCCAGCGCCCTGCCCAGCTTGTCCTTCTCCGACATCGCCTTGGGCTGAACGGTGAGATCGCCGGCGGCGATCTTGTCGGCAATACCCGCGGTGTTCCGCAGATTGGCCGTCATCGTGTTGACGGAGTCGACTACGTCCTTGATTTCGTCGTTGGTCTTAACGTCGATATGCTGATCGAGATCGCCGATTGCCACCGCTTGGGCCATCAGATTGATCTTCTTAAGGCCGGTGTTGATCGAGATCATCACCCAGGCGGCGGAAACGACGGCCAGCACCAAAGCCAGTATAACGACACCGATCAGAACGCTGCGCGTATTCTGGTAGGATGCATCCGCATCCGCTTCAGCCTGTTTCAACTGCGCTCGTGTCAGTTCGACCATTTCATCGGCCAAGCCCGTGATGGTGTTGTTGGCCTTGCGCAGTTCGCCGAACGACAAGGCGGTTGCCTCCGCGTCCTTGCCCTCGATCGCCAACTGGCGCAGTTTCATATCGAGCGGCTTGAAGGTTTCCCAAGCCGACCGAACCTGTTCGTATTTGACCTTGCCCTCGGTAGAGGCAATGGCTTCACCATTCTTGATGTACTCATCAACCTCGCCGCGTAACTTCGACAATTTCTCATCGTAGGTACGGATGTCCTGCGCGTCCGACTCCAGGATCATGTTCTTCTGGGTCCGAGCGATGTCCATGAAGGAATCGTGGATGTTCAAGACGATGTTCATGCGCTCCACCGGCCCGGCGATCATGGTCTTCAAAGTCTCGTTGAGCGAACCGAGACTGTTCACAGCGACAAAGGCCGCGACCAAAAGCATCGTGGCGATGAGCCCGAACGTGGCAGCCAGTTTCAGTTTGATGGTGAAGCGCATTTTTCCCTTCCAGAGGTGTCAGATTGATGAACCAGAGGCAGTTGCCTCACGCGTATTCCTTGAAGCCGTCGGCGTCCGACTGGCCCGACATATCGAGTGCGAATCCCTTGGCCCGCGCCTGCTGTTCCGCAACGGAGCCGCGAGCCGGCTTGGTTTTGCTCACGGACTTGACGGCGGGCCGTCCGGCGGAATTGACGGGCTTATTCTCGGGCGTGCGGGTTTGATTGCCCCCCGCGAGATCGGTGCGGAAGTAAGCGATAGACGTCTGCAGTTCTTCGGCCTGCGAGGCGAGTTCCTCGGATGTCGCCGACATTTCCTCGGAGGCCGAGGCGTTCTGCTGGGTAACCTTATCGAGCTGCTGGATGGCTTCGTTGATCTGCGAGGCACCGATATCCTGCTCGCGGCAGGCCGCGGAGATTTCCGCCACCAGTTCGGCCGTCTTCCGGATATCCGGCACCAGCTTGGCCAGCATTTCGCCAGCCGACGCCGCGGCGCGCACGGTTTCGCTCGACAGGCCACTGATTTCGGTCGCCGCCGTCTGGCTGCGTTCGGCCAGCTTGCGCACTTCCGACGCTACGACGGCAAAGCCCTTGCCGTGTTCGCCGGCGCGTGCCGCTTCCACCGCCGCGTTCAGGGCCAGCAAGTCGGTCTGGCGGGCGATTTCCTGGACGATAGTGATCTTCTCGGCGATTGTCTGCATGGCGTTGACCGCCTTGTTGACCGCATCGCCCGAGGCTTCGGCATCCTTGGCCGATTGCTTGGAGATCTTCTCAGTCTGCGAGGCGTTGTCGGCGTTCTGCTTGATGTTGGAGGCCATCTCCTCCATCGAAGCCGACGCTTCTTCGGCCGATGACGCCTGTTCGGTCGCGCCCTGGCTGATCTGCTCGGCCGTGGCCGACAATTCCTGGCTGCCCGCCGAGACGTTGTTGGACGCCGCGGCGGCATCGCCGACGACACCACGCAGGCGCTCGACCATCACCCGCAGGGCGTTGCCGATCTCGTCCTTTTCCGACTGCGCCTGGACATCGACGGTCAAGTCGCCTTCCGCAATTTTCTCCGCCATGGCAGCGATTTCGCGCAGCGTCTTCACCATCGCGATCAGGGCGACGACGAGCTTGTCACCGTCCGAACGCATATGCGGGTCGTAGCTGAGATCGCCGATGGCGATCTTTTCCATGCCGCCAACGACGCGACGCTCGGCCGTGACAACCGCCGTCAATGCCTTGCCGAGTTCGTCCTTCTCGGAATGGACCACCGGATCCTTGGTGAGATCTCCGACCGCGATGGCGTGCGCCACGATCGCGCTCTCCCGCAGCGAATGGACCATGTCGCGGATCGAGATCGCGAGCTTGTCGGCGTCGGAGCGCGGCTTGGGCTCGAACGACAGGTCACCCTTTGCCACCTGGATCATATCCTCGGCGATCTTCCGTTCCGTGATCACGAGGTCGGCGAGCGACTTGCCGATGACGTCGGCGTCCGACAGCACGTCCGGCGTCTTCGACAGATCGCCGATAGCCATCCGCTCAGCGAGCGCGGCGATGTCGCGGAAGCGATTCATCATCGCGATCAGCGAACCCGCCAGCCTGTCGTTCTCCGACCGCATCTTGGGTGTGTAAGACAGATCTCCGACGGCGGCCTTTTCGGTTCCGGCCGAAATGCGGCGCTCCGCGGCCACAACAAGCTGCAGCGCCTTGTTCAGCGCGTCTTTCTCCGAAGCCGGCGCCGGATCGCGGCTCAAATCGCCCACCGACATACGGGTGACGATATTGGTCGTCGTTTTGAGGTTAGCGGCGACGGCAGCAAGGCTCTCGGCGACATCCTTGATTTCGTCGTCGCCGCGACGCTCGATCGAACAATCAAGATCGCCCTTCGCCAGCGCCCGCACGGCGACGCTCACCTGTTTCAAGCCGCCGGCGACCGAACGCGTCGCCCAGAGGCCTCCTGCAATGGCCGTGACGGCAATCACTGCAGCGAGTGTGCCGGGAAGGAGTCCGTTCATCCCGCTGAATGCGGTCGCCATCAGCGCCACAGACAGAACCGCGATTAATCCAAAAGACAATGCAAGAGTCGTTTTGATAGTGAACCGCATATCCCCCTCCCGGGAAAACGTCCGAGCCAGAATGCCCCCTAGGCCGTGACCAGACGTAAGTTGAAGAAGTCTCCTCTGACGTCGTTTTGAATGTACTCAGCCGTATTCACGACACTGTTCCGCGTCTTCATATCGAGCACCGTGATCAGGCGTATTCCTTGAAACCGCTGTCCGCGTCGTGCTGGTTCATGTCGAGGGCGAACCCCTTGGCACGAGCCTGCTGTTCCGCCACCGTGTTAGGAGCAGGACGCACAACCTTGCCGGTCTCGATGCCTTTCGCGCCGGACCGTGCCACCGGCCGCTTGCGCGCAGTCGCCCCGCCGTGCTGGCCGGCGGTATCGTCGGTGCGGAAATAGGCGATCGAAGTCTGCAGTTCTTCGGCCTGCGAAGCGAGCTCCTCACTGGTCGCCGACATTTCCTCGGACGAAGACGAGTTCTGCTGGGTGACCTTGTCGAGCTGCTGGATGGCTTCGTTGATCTGCGAGGCGCCGATGTCCTGTTCGCGGCAGGCCGCGGAGATTTCCGCCACCAGTTCGGCCGTCTTACGGATGTCGGGCACCAGCTTGACCAGCATTTCACCGGCCGTCTGAGCGGCCTTCACCGTCTCTGTCGACAAGCCGCTGATTTCGGTCGCCGCCGTCTGGCTGCGTTCGGCCAGCTTGCGCACTTCCGAAGCGACCACCGCAAAGCCCTTGCCATGTTCGCCGGCGCGGGCCGCTTCCACCGCCGCGTTCAGAGCGAGCAAGTCGGTCTGACGGGCGATTTCCTGCACGATGGTGATCTTCTCGGCGATAGTCTGCATCGCGGCGACCGCCTTGTTGACGGCCTCGCCAGAGGCTTCGGCATCCTTGGCCGACTGTTTCGAGATCTTCTCGGTCTGCGAGGCGTTATCGGCGTTCTGCTTGATGTTGGAGGCCATCTCTTCCATCGAAGCGGAGGCTTCTTCGGCCGACGACGCCTGTTCGGTGGCGCCCTGGCTCATTTGTTCCGCCGTGGCCGACAATTCCTGGCTGCCCGCCGAGACGTTGTTGGCGGCCGCAACCGCGTCGCCCACCACACCGCGCAGGCGCTCGACCATTGTCCGCAGCGCGTTGCCGATTTCGTCCTTATCCGACTGAGGCTTGACGTTGACCGTGAGGTCGCCGTCGGCGATCTGGCCCGCCAGCGAGGCGATTTCGCGCAGGGTCTTGACCATGAGGATGAGCGAGGACGCCAGCTTGTCGCCGTCGGACCGCATCTTGGGATCGTAGCTGAGGTCGCCGAGAGAGATTTTCTCCATGCCGGCCGCGACCTTGCGCTCGGCCGTGACGACCGCGACCAGCGCCTTGCCGAATTCGTCCTTGTCGGAACGAACGGTCGGGTCCTTGGTCAGGTCGCCGAGGGCGATGGCGTGGGCCACGGCCGCACTGTCGCGCAGCGACAGGACCATCTGCTTCATCGCGATGACCAGCTTGTCGTTCTCCGACCGCGGCTTGGGTTCGTACGTCAGATCGCCCTTGGCGAGGTCGTCCATCAAGCCGGCGATGCGGCGTTCCATGTTGACGAGCTGGTTCAGTGACTTTCCGATTTCGTCCTTATCGGACAGGATCTGCGCTTCCGCCGTGAGATCGCCGACGGCGAGTTTCTTGGCGATGTCCTCGATCCGGCGCTGCCGCGCCATCATCTTGATCAAAGAGCCGGCCAGCTTGTCGCCGTCCGACCGCATCTTGGGGTCGTAGCTGAGATCGCCGACGGCGATCTTCTCCATGCCCGCCGCAACCTTGCGCTCGGCCACGACGACCGCCGTCAGTGCCTTGCCGAAATCGTCCTTGTCAGAGCGGATGGTCGGATCTTTGCTGAGATCGCCGATAGCGATGGCTTGGGCCACGGCGGCACTGTCGCGCAACGCCAGAACCATTTCCTTCATGGCAATGACGAGCTTGTCGTTCTCCGACCGCGGCTTGGGCTCATAGGACAGATCGCCCCGGGCCATCTGGTCCATGACTTCGGCGACACGGCGTTCGTTCCTGATGAGGTCGGCGAGCGCCTTGCCGATGACGTCGTTCTCGGAAAGGATGTTGGGATCGCGCGCCAGGTCACCCTTGGCGAGATTCTCGGCGAAGGCACCGATCGCCCTGAGGCGCGCCATCATCTTGATCAAGGCGCCGGCCAGCTTGTCACCGTCGGAGCGCATCTTGGGGTCATAAGTGAGATCGCCGACTGCGAGCTTTTCCGTACCGGCCGCGACTTTGCGCTCGGCGACCAATACCTGGGTCAGCGCCTTGTTGAGCGCATCATGATCCGAAACCACCTTGGGATCGCGGCTGAGATCGCCGATCGAGATGCGCGTGGCGACATCGGCCGTATCGCGCAGATGGGCCGTCGCGGCATTGAGCGCGTCCGCAACATCCTTGATCTCGTCGTTGGCGCCATGCTCGATGGTTTGGCTGAGGTCGCCATCGGCGAGCGCCGTCGCAGCAGCGGAGATCTTGCCGAAGCCGCCGCTCACCGCTTTGGCCAGCCAGAACGCCGAGCCGGCGCAAACGCACAGCGTCGCCGCCGTGATGGTCCACAGCAGCGTCTGCGTTGCCGCATCCGAAACGGCAACCGCCGCCAAGGCGACGGACAATACGGCAATCACAGCGAAAGCCGACACCAGCTTCAATCTAATCGTGAAACGCATGACAACAGAAACCTCGGTTGCAGTATTCAGTGCTGGGTGAACGACGCGAGCGACGATGCGTCGGTGCTGCGCCCAGTTGCGAAAATCCGTTCGAGTTCGGGAACGACGATGAAGTCGCCGGCACGTTTGGCGAGGCAGCGGATGAAATCCTGCCGCCAGCGCATGCCGACACGCGGTGCGGACTCCGCCGCCGCCTTCTCGAGGATGGTGACCTCGTGAACCTTGTCGGCTTTGAGGCCGACCAGCGTGGCCTCGCCGTCGATATCGATCTCGATCACGATGATGCGGCTGTCCGCGGTCACACCCTCGGGTTCGAACCCGAACGCCTTGTGCAGATCCGCCAGCGGAATGACGCGTCCGCGGAAATTCACCAGACTGCCGACCATCGCGGTGGCGCCGGGAACGACGGTCTCCGGAATGCGGTCGAGGATTTCACGCACCAGTCCTGCTTCGATGGCGAAGGTCTCGCCGTGCATGTCGAAGGTCAGAACCTGCATATGGCCAGCATCGTCCCAGCCGTTTGTCTGTTCGCCGGTCATGGCTTTATACCGCGGCGCGAAGCCGCTCCTCCTGTTTCTGTCCAACGGCCACCAGATGCATCACGTCGAGGATCAGCGCGACCGAGCCGTCTCCGAGAATGGTCGCACCGGAAAATGTATCGACGCCGGCGTGGAATACCGACAACGGCTTGATCACCGTCTGGTGATGTCCAAGGATCTGATCGACCACCAAGCCGACGCGCTCGGCGCCGGTCGAGACCACCACGATCTTCTGATAGCGATCCGGATCCGTGCCGGTCGCGAACATCTCGCGCAACCGGAGGAACGGAACCAGCGCGTCGCGCAAGGTGAGGAAATTGCGCCCGGTCGAACGCGCGTCCTGCTCGGTCGACAGTTCGACGCACTCTTCGACGCACGACAGCGGGATCACATAGCGCCCGCCGCCGACCCGCACCAAAAGCCCGTCGATGATCGCCAGCGTCAGCGGGATACGCAGGTTCACGCACGAACCGGTACCTTGTTTGGAGGTCATCTCAATGGCACCGCGCAATCCTTCGATCGTACGCTTGACCACGTCCATGCCGACACCGCGCCCCGACAGGTTGGTGACCTTGGCGGCGGTGGAGAAACCGGGCTGGAAAATGAGCTGATTGATTTCGTTGTCGCTCAACGCGGCGCCGGGGGCGACTAGACCGTTCTCTTCGGCCTTGGCCCGCACGCGGTCCTTGTCGATGCCGCGGCCGTCGTCGATCACGGAAATCACGACTTCGGCACCGGCCTGACGCGCCGACAAGGTCACACGGCCCGCTTCCGGCTTGCCGGCGGCCTTGCGTTCCTCGGGCGTCTCCAGCCCGTGGTCGGCGGAATTGCGGATGAGATGGATCAGCGGATCGGCAAGCCGTTCGATCACCGTCTTGTCGAGCTCGGTGGTCTCGCCTTCGGTGACGAACTCGATCTGCTTGCCGGTATCGCGCGCCAGATCGTGGATGAGGCGGCGGAAACGCCCGAACAACTGGCTGATCGGCACCATGCGGACGAACATCATGGAGTCGCGCAGTTCCGAGGCCAGACGCTCGATTTCCTCCGCAACCGACCGCAGGCCCGTATCCGTCATCGTGCCCGCAACCTGCTTGAGGCGCGATTGCGCGATCATCAGCTCGCCGACCTGGTCGAGCAACTCGTCGAGGCGGCTGGCTGGAACGCGGACGGTTTCGCCGGCCATGGTATGACGGGTTTCGAACTTCTCGGCGGAGGGATTGGCCTCCTTCGGCCCTTCGACATGAACCTCCGCTGCGACTGCTACGGGTGCCGCGGCGCCCTCTTCTTCGATGCTCAATGTCATTTCGTCGATGACGAAGATGAACACGTCTTCGATCGCCGACCGGGGCTGGGCCGTCACCAGCCGCACATCCCACGCCAGATGACACTCGGTGGGGATCAGCGCCGGCAATTCCGGGATGCTGTCCGTCACCGCCTTCACGTCCGCCTCGCCCAGCGAGCGCAGCTCGTCGAGCAACGCCAGCGGACGGGTGCCGTTGACGAAGCAATCGGAGGGAAGCGTGAATTTGATGCGCCAAGTTTTGGAAGGCGGCGAGGTTGGGGTGCACTCGCCTTCATCTTCCATCGCTTGGCGCAATCCGGTCAGCAGCGCTTCGCCGTTGCCCGACTTGGCATCGGGACTTTCGGCCAGCGCGCGCATATGATCCAAAGCGGCCAGAACGGCACCGATCAGCTTCGGCGTCGCCATGGCCTTGCCCTTGCGGACGCGATCGAACGCGGTTTCGCAATGGTGGGTGAACGAGGCCAACGCCTCGAAGCCGAACATCGCTCCCGAGCCCTTCAGCGTGTGAAGCGCGCGGAAAACCTGGGCGATCGTTTCGCCGTCTTCGGGATTGTTTTCGAGGTCGAGCAGACCCTGTTCGATCTGTTCCAACAGCTCCTGGGACTCGACGCGGAATACCTGTAACGGATCGGTGGCGCTCATCGTGCAAGGACCTTTTCGACGATTCTCATGAGTTGGTCGGCCGCAAACGGCTTGGTGATCCACCCGGTGGCACCAGCGGCCTTGGCCTGCTGCTTCAGCCCGCCATCGCTTTCCGTCGTCAGCAGAAGAACCGGAACGCCCATATAGCGGGGCAGCTTGCGCAGCTCGCGCACCATGGCGAGGCCATCCATGCGCGGCATGTTGAAATCGGTGATGATGAGGTCGAAACCGGATTGGCCGGCCTTCTCGAGCCCGTCCATGCCGTCAACCGCTTCGGACACCGTGTGACCGCCGCTGGCCAGCGCGATCTTCACGGTCTGTCGTATCGAGGCGGAATCGTCCACCGTCAGTATCGCAGCCATCAATTGTCTCCCGTGTTGCCGAGCCAGAAGGAGCGATCCTCGGGCCTGGCAACGAAGCCGCCGCGCTCAAGCAGATCCCGCAGCGAATCCGGCGCCGGCGTCACGGCAAAACTCCTGCCCTGCGACGTCGCAAACCGTCGCGCGGCCTCGACGAGTTGCACGAACGTGAGGTCCGCATCGGCGACGGCGTCCAGCGCAAGACGGACGTCGCCGCCCTTCGCGAACGCCTTTGTCAGGTCTTCGTGGATTTGACCGATGGTTTGAATGTCAGCGTGATTGCTCACGCCGACTGTGGTCGGTTTGGAACGCACCGCATTTCCCCCGCACAAAAGCCGTCGAAAATTCTCGACGATGGGTAAGGTAAACGCGGCGGATCAATCACTCGCTAAGTGATGTATAGCAGCGCGATAGCGTTCGCGCGCCAACCCACCCAGGAGAGAACGACAGATTGTCACAGAATGCGTTTGTTGGGGGTGCGGATGGAAATAAGCGCACTCGCACATATTCCGTACACTTCGCATTGTGCACCGGCGCGAAACGGCATCACGCAGATCGATTATGTCAGTCCCGATACAAATCGACGACACCTCGACGACATCGCCAGTTGTGCGCCGCTGACAAGATTATCGTTCTGATATCAACGAGCCTGCTGGCAGAATTGCTCGGCGGGTGCATCCGAAAGCCACGCGGCCAGTACCCGATAGGCCACCAAGGCGCCTCGCCTTCGCCGCCGGCCGGGCTGCATCGCACACGTACCGCCCTGCACATTGCTGAGCGGAATGCCCCTGCGGCACTCCAAAAACGAGCGCAGTGACGTCATATTCGATGTGTCCGCCGCGCAAGTTTGTGGAGAATATCGCAGCCAACGCTCCCTCCCGCTTGCTCATGCCGCCGCGGTATCGGCCATAGTTAGCGCCTACACATTGTTATTCGTGCGATGGGGGCAGTTCACCAATGCAGGCCGTAACTTCCGCGACTTTCGCCGGTGCAGGCGCATGAGCATGTCCGAACCGGCGTACATGGTACGCGAACGTCCGCACATGCCGGCGCTCGACGGGCTGCGCGGCATCGCCGTGTTGCTGGTCATCGTCGATCACATGTGCGCCAGCATGCAGCTCGAATTCGGCATCTACAACAAGTTCATGTCGGCGGCCTATTACGGCTGGACCGGCGTCGATCTGTTTTTCGTGCTGTCCGGCTTTCTCATCACCGGCATTCTCTATGACGCCAAGCCCGGTCCGAACTATTTCAAGAACTTCTATATCCGCCGTGCGCTGCGCATATTCCCACTCTATTACTTGGTGCTAACCGCCTTCGTCCTCCTGTTCCCCCTGCTCCAGCAGCTGAACCTGGCAAGCCGGGAAAATCCGGGATGGCTGTTCGTCTATCTCACCAACTTCGTCATGGCCTTCAAAGGCGACCACTCCTTCGGCGTCCTCGAACACTTCTGGTCACTGGCAGTGGAAGAACACTTCTATTTCGTCTGGCCGGCCATCGTGTTCTTCTTCCGGCGCCGTACCGTCATGGCGGTCGCGGCGACCGCACTGGTGATTGCCCTCGTCTGCCGCATCGCCGCCCAGGGATTTCCTGCGACGAATTTTGCCGCCGTCTATGTCGCGACGCCGATGCGGATGGACGCATTGGCAGCGGGCGCACTTATCGCGCTGGCTGCGCGCGGGCCCGGCGGCATCAATGCGCTGGTCAAACCTGCTTTTGCCATCGGCAGTGCAGCCCTGCTGGCTTTTGGTACCCTGGTGATGGTCCGCCATACCAAAAGCAGTCTGGATCCGGGAATATCGACCGTCGGCTATTCCCTCGTGTGGATGATCTACGGTTCCGTCCTGGTGCTGGCGCTCAAATGGCGGCCGCTGAACAGCGTCATGAATACCGGCCTGCTGCGCTGGTTCGGCAAGTACAGCTACGGCATGTATGTCTGGCACCCGATCGTCTTTATTATACTGCTGCATTCCGAGACCGCGCGCGCGCTGCGCGGACCGGCGACTCCGCTCGCGATCGCCATCAACGTGGCCGTGGCGCTGGCCCTGATGCTGGCCGTTACCCTGGCGAGCTGGCATTTGTGGGAGAAGCAGTTCCTCAAGCTGAAGGCCCGTTTCCCCGAACGTGCTCCGCCGATGCCGGACTGCCGCCCGGAAGACGCACCGAGCGCGCCGCTGATCTCCCCCATCTCCAACGCCAGCGCCGAAGGCGCGGGTTCGGTGAAATAGGGTGCGGCGCGGGCGGGCCGGCGGCGGCGTGGTTAATCAATACTGAATTGAAACACGACGCAGCCGCCGGACCATGCCATAATCAGCTTGGCCGATGACGGGATAGCATTTCAGCCGATGCCGACGAGCATCAACCATACGTTGCGAGTAACGGATATTCGCAAGGGTTCGTGGGAACGAGCGATCGTCACCCCGATGGTGCTGCTCGCATTCCTGCTGCAGATATTCATCGTCCAAACTCACGTCCATTTTCCGACGTCGGAAACGGCAGGCATCGGGCATGCCGCCTCAGCCGTTCCGTCCGCGGCGCTGCACCAAACGAAGAAGACGGGCGACACCCATACGACGCATTGCCCGTGGTGCCAGGCCGTCCTCGCGAGCGGCAGCTACCTGCCTCCGGTCGCTCCGCCGGTAGACCTGCCCGTCGCCTTCCGATTGCTCGATCCGATTGTCCTCAACACGAGCGCTGTGGCCATTGCATCCTCGCATGCATGGCAAAGCCGGGCCCCACCGGCATAGCGCGATCGCTTGCGGAGGCGCGGCCTCCGTTTTGCTCGTTCGATCTCCGGCTCGCCGCCGCGTGCTGCGGCCGACTTCGATGAAAGCGCAGTTCCGGAACTGTATCGGTTCAGAGAATGGGGACCCTCATGCCATACCGATCGCTGCTGACGGCGTTGGCGATTTGCCTTTTTTCGTTTGGTGCGGCCACCGCCGAAGACCTTGCTGTCACACGCGGGAAAGAAAGCTTCCTGTTGTCGGGCAACACCACGAGCCGAACGCTCATCGGCTTTGCGACCGGCAAGCCGAGCACTGCCTACGTCATCGCCGGGCCGCGTCCGGATCGGATGCTGGTATCGGTGCATCCCGCTGCGGACGGCCTGTACGTACTCGCGCGGCGGGGGGCTCAGGAAATGCTCCTGCGCATTCCGGCCCAAGCGGACGGCGACATGGCGCCCGCCATGCCAGCGAAGATCGCTTCCGGTTGTCGCAATTGCCGCGCGTTCCCGGTGCTGCGGGTCCATCAGATTTCGGACATCGCCCTGCCGGACGGGACCATCACCGCGATCCTCGCCGATCCCCGGAGGCCGGGCGTTGCGGTCGTGCTGGAGCGGCCCGGTGCGGGACGCAAAGTGCTTCGCTACGATCCGTCGGTCGGGCAATTCATCAGCGGACCGAATACCCCCCTGATGTAGATCAACCTCCCGCCGCCGACCTCGCTCACTCGTAGATCCTGCAGGACTTTGTTTTCCCAGAGTCCGAAGACGTTTTGACGCGCACCCCTTGAGCCCGCACTTTCCCCGTGGTTCATAGTGCAAAGTAAGTTGCGATTGGTTCTCACTAACAACAACAGATCCCCGGGGGCGACGGGGGGCCAGCCTGAGGGGATTTCCTGGGAATGAAGGCCAGAACGAATGATGCCGCCAAGCTCTGGCGACTCGTTCTCCCGCTCGCGGCGGCCGTCATCGCTGCCGCTGCGCCGGGCTATGGCCAGGACGCCACGGCTGGCGACAGCATCTGGGGGCACGATACCTTGACCGGAAGCTGGGGCGGGTTGCGCACCCAGCTTACGGATCGCGGCATTACCCTCAGCGCATCCGAAGTGGCGGAAGTGCTCGGCAATACCTCGGGCGGTCTCAAGACCGGGACCGTGTTCACCGGCCGCGCCGAATTCGATCTCGATCTCGACCTGGAAAAGCTGGCCGGCTGGCCGGGCGCCACCATTCACGTCAACGCGCTTCAAATCCACGGCCGCGGGCTAACGTCCGATACGCTGGGCGGCAACCTGCTCGATCCATCCAGCATCGAGGCGCATCGCGCCGCCCGCCTGTTCGACGCCTATCTCGAGCAAAGCCTGTTCAGCAACACGCTGTCGGTCCGCCTCGGCCAAATCGCCGCCGACGATGAGTTCATGCTCAGCGACTACGCTACCGTGTTCATGAACGGGAGTTTCGGCTGGCCTGCCCTGGCCGCCGCCGACATGCCCCAGGGTGGACCGGGCTATCCGCTGTCGACCCCGGGCGTGCGGGTGAAATGGGCTCCGAACACGGAATTCTACTGGCAGACCGGCGTGTTCAACGGCAATCCCGCGGGACATTGCGACGGCGATCCGCAAATCTGCAATGACGACGGCCTGACCTTCGCCACCAACGACGATCTGCTGGTCATCAGCGAGATCGGCTACACGGTCACCGGCGATCTTCCCGCCACGTTCAAACTGGCCGGCTGGTATCATTCCGGTAAGTTTGCCGACCTGCGCTATGACGCGGACGGCGATCCGATCGCCGAGACCAATGGTGCTCCGTATCTGCGGCGCGGTGATTACGGCGTCTACGCCAGCGTCGACAAGCGGCTGTGGCGCGAAGGCGCAAACGAGGCTCAGGGTCTCGGCGGCTTTCTCCGCGTCAGTGCGGCGCCAGGAGACCGCAATACGGTCTCCTTCTACTTCGACACCGGGCTCAACTATGTCGGCCTGTTCGAAGGCCACGACAGCGACATTCTCGGCCTCGGCTTCGCCTACGCCCGGATCAGCGACCGCGCCCGCAGCTTCGACCGCGACTATAACCGTGCCAAGCCGTCGGCGACGCGCCCGGTACGGGATTACGAGGCGGCGATCGAACTGTCGTACAGCTATGTCGCCGCACCGTGGTGGACGATCCAGCCGGACATCCAATACATCATCCACCCGGCTGGCTTCAGTGCCGCTCCCAACGCCGACCGGACGCAGTCCGCACCGGCGATGAAGAACGCGTTCGTCATCGGGGTGCGGACGGCGATACAGCTCTGAGGTTTACTCCCGCTCGAGCCGCGGCCAGATCACGCCGTAAGCCGCGATGATGGCGAAGCACACCAGCGGAACGAAAAAGCCGACCCGCATCGAGGCAACATCGGCGATATGTCCCATGACCGGCGGCGCGATCGCACCACCGACGATCGACATCACGATGATCGAGGAGCCTACCTTGGTGTGCGGGCCGAGACCCTTGATGGCGAGCGCGAAGATGGTCGGGAACATGATCGACATGAAGAAGAACGATCCCAGCACCGCCGCAAGCCCGAGATTGCCGCCCAGCATCGCCACGCCGCACAGCGCGACATTGATCACGGCATAAAGCGACAAGGCCTGATGTGCCTTGACGAAGCTCACCACCGCGCTGCCGCACAGGCGCCCGACCATGAACAGGCCGAAGCCGAAAAAGCCGAGCCAATCCTTGGCGACGATTTCGGTGACGTGCTGGTTCTCGATCACATAATTGATGAAGAACGCGAAGATGCCCGTCTGCGCCGCGACGTAGAGGAACTGCGCAATTACGCCCAACAGGAAGCGCGGCCGCTGCCACAGGCTTTTGCCGGGCCCAGCCTCCTGTTCGACATCGTCCTGCGCCGCTAGATCGGGCAGACGCGAGAAGGCGAAGACGACCAGCAGAACCGCCACCACCACCGCAATGCCGAGATACGGCACGTAAAGGCCCGAATTGGCATCGGCGTTCTTGGCGCCTTCGAAGATGAAATGGCCGCCGACGATCGGTCCCAAAATCCAGCCGACGCCGTTGAACGTCTGGGCGATGTTGATGCGCGCGGCGCCGGTCTCGGCCGGGCCTAGCACCGTCGTATAGGGATTGGCGACAGTCTCGAGGCAGGTCATGCCCGCGGCCAGAATGAACAGGCCGGCGAGGAAGGCCCAGTACGTCGCGACCTGGGTCGCCGCCACGAACCACAAGGCGCCGGCGACGATCAGCGTCAAGCCGACCAGGATGCCGCCCTTATAGCCGAACCGCTTGGCCAATAGCCCCGCCGGAATGGCCATCAGGAAGTAGGCCATATAGTTCGCGGTCTGAACGAAGCCGGACTGGAACTTGTTGATGTGCAGCGTCGACTGGAAGTGCTTGTTGAGCACGTCGATCAGACCGTTGCAGAACCCCCACAATAGAAACAGCGTCGTCACCAACGCAAATATGCCCAGCATTTTGCGGCCGTCGGCAAAGCGGAAAAGCGCGACGCGTTCGCGCCGCTGTTCGCTAGTCATGTTCCCGTCCCCTAAACTCGTTTTTGTTTTTTATAACTACAGATACGAGGCGTACTTTGCTTTCAGAATCTCCTGGATCTTCTTGACGGACTCCGCCTTGTCGGCGCGGCAAACCAGCGTCGCATCGGCGGTGTGGATCACCATCAGGTCGTCACAGCCGATAACGGCAACCAAGTGGTCGGGGTTGTCGGAGGCGATGACGGTGTTGCGGCAATCGAGAGCGGCGGTGCGCGCGGCCGCGACGGCGTTGCCGTCCTTGTCGTGGTCGCAGATCTGGGCGAAGGCGTTCCACGACCCGATATCGCGCCAGCTGAGGTCCAGCGGCAGCGCCAGAACCTCGACGCGGGCATCGCGCGAGGCGGGCTCCATGATCGCGTAATCGACGCTGATCTTGGTGATCGTCGGATAGATTTCCGCCAGCGTTTGCCGGAATGCCTCGCCCTCGTCCGCTGCGGCGATCGCCATCACGGCGCGGTAGATCGCGGGCTGGAACATCTCAAGGCACTTCAGAACCGTCGCGGCGCGCCAAACGAACATGCCGCTGTTCCACAGATAGCGCGAAGGACCGGCGGCGAAGAATTGCTCGGCCTGCTCGATGGGCGGCTTCTCGCGGAAACAGGCCACGGTTTTGGCGCTATCGGCGTCGCCGCCCAATTCGAGATAGCCGTAGGCCGTCGACGGCGCATCAGGCACGACACCAAAGGTGACAAGCGCGTTGGGGCGGCGCTCGGCCAATTCGAAACCGGCGGCCATGCTGGCGCGGAATGCGTCCTGAGGCTCGATGAGATGGTCCGCGGTGCAGATCGCAAACACCGCCTCAGGATCCTTCTTCTGCAGCATCGCGGCGCAATAGCCGATGGCGGCCGTGGTATCGCGCCCGGTGGGTTCGCCGATGAACTGGCTTTCATTGAGCTTCAATGCATCGCAAATCTGATCAGCAAACCCATTACCAGCGCAGACGAACAGACGGTCGGGGCCGACCAGAGGCAGAAGACGTTCATAGGAGAGTTCCAGCAGCGAACGGCCGCCGATCAGCGGCAGCAACTGCTTGGGACGGCCGGCCCTGCTCCATGGCCATAGCCTTGTTCCGGAACCGCCCGCCAGAATAACGCCATAACGCATGACCCGTCCCCGTTTGCCGCGCTAGAAGCCGCGCAAATCCGTGCTCGATCGCTTCGGCAACCCCGGCGCCGGTTCTCGTCGCAGTACCTTGTATTGAATACCGTTGGATTCGCAGTATTCCCGCTTGCCGCCCTTGTCGCCGTCTTCGTTGACGACGTAATAGTCCGGCTTAATCTGCTTGATCTGCGGATCCGCGTCCAGCCAGCCCTCGCCAGTAGAGATCAGCGCTTGGGTGACGTGCTTGATCGCGCCAACGACGTAGCGCCGCTCGGCTTCCGGAAGCAGCGGATGGCCTTCGCCTTTGAGGGCGCGGATGTTGCGGTCGTGCCCGACCACGACATACAGCGCGCCGAAAGCAGATGCCTCTTCGAAAAACCGCACATGGCCGGAATGGAACCAGTCGTAACAGCCGGTCACCACCACTTTGGGACCTTGCACCGGCTTCGGCTGAGGCTCGGGAAAGCCGCTCAGGTCCGCCGCGGTCACCAGGCGATGCGCGATGCCGTGCTCGCGGCAATAGGACTGGCGACTGCCGCCTTCGCGCTCAACCCAGATGCCGTCATTCCACGCCAGCAGAGCCGCGCCCGTGGAAGGACACTCCACGACATCGGCGACGAAGCGCGTCGCAGCCAGGAAATACTGCCGTTCGGCGAACGGAAAACGCGGCGCCTTGCCGGTCTCGGCCAGGATCGCCTCGTCGGACCGCAGCAGCACCGTGAGCGGACCGGATTTTGCCGCCTCTTCAAGGAAGCGAAGATCAAGGGATTTGATGTCGTCGAAGGTGCCTTCGACAAATGCCTTGCTCATGCGTTCGCGACCCTCACTGTCACCTGGAAGGCGCCCGGAACCGGGTCCTCGGAAACCACAATGAGATAGCCGCCACCGCAGCCGGAAAACATCGCCCCAGGATAGTCGCCCTGATAGGCCTGCAACAGATCCATAAGGCCGGGTGCAATCAACGGGTGACGGCAGACATGCGGAAGCAAACTCTCCCAACACCGCATGTTCAAATTCAGCGAGGCGCCCAACGCCATCAGGTCACGTTTAACGATCGCGGCATAACACTCGGCGCCGCAGCGGCCGAGCAGCGACACCCATTCCGGCGTCAGATTCTTGACACCCAGCGGGCTGTAGCCGAGCGGCCGCGGCGCCATCGGAATGATGTGCAGAACCCTGGAGAGCCACGCGGCCACCTCGGGATCGCAGCAGGATTCGATGTGACTAGGAAACAGCCCGCCGTCGACGGAGATGTCGTAATCGAGCCGGCTCACGCCGGGATAGACAAGGCCGATCATGTCCTGCGAGCCGGACGGCTCGGCCTTGCTCTCGTTTTCCGCAGCATAGAGTTCGCGCACCAGTTCGGCCGGCGGGCGCGGCGGGATACGTCCATCCCAGAGCCGCGCCGCGATCGCCCGCGTGCTACCGGCGATGCCGGAGCGTTCCATGACCGGAAAATCCGGCTCGATCTGGACGACCACCATCGAGCCGGGTGGCGAGGGGTTGTGCTGCGAGACGAACGGTTGATCGATCCAGCCGCCCGCCAATTGCAGGCGATTGGGTATCGCTCCCAACAGCGATCTGACTCGCAGCCCCACCCCGCCCATGATGATCAGCCAATCCCAACGCGCTTGCCGGACTTGCGGCGGTGATACTGCTCGCTGATCCAAGCATAGGTCTTGGCCAAGCCTTCATCGAGCGTCGTGGACGGCTCCCACTTCAACACCTGTTTGATGAAGGTGTTGTCGGAATTGCGCCCGCCGACGCCCTTCGGGGCGGTGGGATCGTAATGCCGGTTGAGCGGCTTCTTCAGCTTCGCCGCCTTCTCGACCTTGGTCAGCAGTTCGTTGATCGAAACCAGTTCGCTCGAGCCGAGATTGATCGGCGTGGCGATGAGCTCATCGCAATGCGTGATCTTGTCGATGCCCTGGACGCAATCGTCGATGTACATGAAGCTGCGGGTCTGCGAACCGTCGCCCCAGATCGTGATGTCTTCCGAGCCGCCGTCGAGCGCTTCGACGACTTTGCGCGACAGCGCCGCCGGCGCCTTTTCGCGGCCGCCATCCCAGGTGCCGTTGGGGCCGTAGACGTTGTGGAAACGCGCGATGAACGTCTTCATGCCGCGTTCGGCCCAGTATTCCTGGCAGAACATCTCGCTCATCAACTTTTCCCAGCCGTAGCCGCGTTCGGCCATGGCCGGATAGGCGTCGGATTCCTTCAGAGCGCGAACGTTCGGGTCCTGCTGCAAAAGCGTGTTGTAGGCGCACGCCGACGACGAATAGAAATAGCGCCGGACACCGGCACGATAGGCCGCTTCGACCATGTGGGTGTTGATCAGGATCGAGCGCAGGCACTCGATGCGGAAGCGCTCGATGAAGCCCATGCCGCCCATGTCGGCCGCGAGGTTGTAGACTTCCACGGCGCCTTCGCAGACGCGGCGGCAGTTCTCTTCGATGCTGACATCCAGGCAAAGGTTCTCGACGCCGGGCGTGTGCAGATACCACTCATAGAGCGGCTTCTTGTCGACAGCACGGATGTTCTTGAACCCCTTGCGGGTGAAGTACTGCACCAGATTGCCGCCGATAAAACCGCCAGCCCCGGTGATGACAATGAGATCGTCTGCTTTTGTCGGTTCGTCGACTTCGACAACGCGCCCGTTCTTGACCATCGACATGGATATGCTTGTCCCAATTGAGTGAAGCCGTCGAATGATAGGCTCCCATTCACAATATTCGTAAATGGCGATAATTGGAATTCACATGGATAAAATTGACTTTTCCCAGCCACTGGGCCGGATGGGCTCAGCGCAGGTTCCGGAAGTCGGACGGCCACATTCCGAGGACCCTGTGGAACAGCCTGGAAAAGTGAAGCGGGTCGGAAAATCCGACCGCCGCCGCAACATCCTTGATCAGCGCACCGCTCCTCTGCAGCTCGTCGGCGGCCGCCTTCATCTTGAAATGCAACAGGCTCTGGTACGGGCTCTCGTGATCGAAGCGGCGGAACAGATGGCACATGTAGGCCTTGTCGATCCGACATTCCTTGGCGATCTGATCGAGGGTTTTGAGACGCAGGCAGTGCTCTTCGATATGCGCCCGGCATTGCTGATAGACCGCAAAGGTCCGCGACTTCGCCGCCTCGGAGGGGGTCGACGCCGCCGCGATCTTCAGCGCGATGCATTCCAGGAGCTTGACGCATAGCACATCCGCTTTGGCTCCTGCCGCCAAGCCCGACCGGATCAGCTCCTCGAACAAAGGTACCAGACTGTCGGGCGGAAACAGCCGCATGATGTCGCCGGACGAGAGCCGGCTGTCGCCGAGAAGCTGCGCCGCGCGCGATCCGGTGAAATCGACGAAGTACTTGATGAAGGGGTCGCGCGCATTGGCCTTGATGACGTGCGGCGTCTGGGGCGTGTAGGCGAAGACGTCACCGCTTTTGAGCTCGCAGGTCTGGTTGCCCAGGCTCACACTGCCCTGCCCGCGCAGAACGTATTCGATGCAGTAGTACGGAAACTTCTCGCGGGTGATCTCGAAATCCGGCGAACAATGCTCGAAACCGGCGCAAACGACCGCCAGCGAGATGTTCCGCGCCGGCTTGAGGTCGAGATACATCCGCCGCACATGGCCAACCTGCGTCGAGAAAAACTCCGGCGACGCCAACACTGCGGCCTCGGACGGGCTCGGCCCTTTCCGGGCACGTGGGCGGCTCGGTCCTTTCGTCGGATCTTTGCTGGACGCTCTGGCCATGGCGTTATGACAACGGGGTAACGCCCTTCTTGAGGATGATATTGCCGTACTTCGCCGTCTCCCCGGTCATCACGACCGCGTAGGCCGAACGCGCGCGTTCGTAAAACGGAAAGCGGTCGATGAACTGGATCGCCGGCGCATCCGGCGCGTGCTGCGCGAGGACCTTGCGATAGGCGGCGAGCAGCGCAGCATCGAGTTCGTCGCCCGGAACCGGTGCCATCATCAGCACCGGATCGGGCACATAGGGGTCCAGCACGAACAACGGCAGGATCGCATGGAGAAGATCGGCGATCCTGAGCCCATCGGCACGCAGGACATTCTTGTTGCAGGTTTCACCCGGAAAATGCGCGTCGGCGAGGATGATCTCGTCGCCATGCCCCATCCGGTAAAGCGCACTGAGAAGATCCGGCGATAGAAGCGGTGAAATTCCCTTGAGCATGATCTCCACCTTTCCCCTGATCGCCGGACCCGGCGTCGATTACAGCTTACCGTCCACGTGCGGGACCGTGCCGACCGGCTGGCCGCCGCCGACGCTGACCCCGACATTGCCTTGCGGCACGTCCTTCAGCGTGAACGTCACCTGACGGCTTTCACCCGCCTTGAGATGGACGCGCTGGAAGCCCTTCAAGGAGCGGATTTCCTCGCCGGTTCCCGAGGTGTAGAGCTGGACCACTTCATCGCCGTCGCGGGCCGAAACGTTCTTCACGGTCGCGCTGACGTCGGCCGACGCGCCGTTCCGCACCGCCTTCAGTCCGGAATAGGCGAACTTCGAGTAGCTGAGACCGTAACCGAAGGCGTACAGCGGCTCACCCGAGAAATAGCGATAGGTGCGGCCCTTCATGGCGTATTCGGTGAAGGCCGGAATCTGGTCAATGCTCTTGTAGAACGTCACCGGCAGCCGCCCCGACGGATTGTTGGTGCCCGCCAGGGTCGCAGCGACGGCCGTGCCGGTCTCTTCGCCGCCGTACCACGCCTGCAGCACCGCCGCGGCATGCTTGTCGGCATAATTAACGCTGAGCGCGCTGCCGCTGGTCATCACCACGACGACCGGCTTGCCGGTGGCCACCGCGGCTTCGATCAGCTTCTCCTGCGGTTCCGGCAGGTCGGTCGTGGTGCGGTCGCCGCCGAGGAAGCCGGGGATTTTCACCCACGGATTCTCTTCGCCTTCCAGCGACGAGTTGAGGCCGACGAACACCACCGCGACGTCCGACTGCTTGACGACTTCCGCAGCTTCGTGAAGGGCCGCTTCCTTGGGCGCGATCCAGTAAAGATCGGTCGTGCCTTCAGGGCCATTCTGCTGCAGCTCGACGCGGATCGAATACTTGTGCCCGCCGACGAAGGTCAATTTGGCATCGGCATTGCGCGACGCCATCATGCCCATCGGTTGCGCACCCGGAATGGCGCTGGGACCTTGCGTGACATTGGTCCCAACATCCTTGCCGTCGATGAACATGTGGATCTTGCCGCCGCGGTTCCACATATGGGTGCGGGCGGCCAGCATGTACTCGCCGCTCACCGGCGGGGTGAACGTGCCGGTCCAGCGGATCGAATACTTGTCGCCGTGGATGACGGCCCGCGCGGCCGCATCGCTCGAACGTTCATTGAACGCGATCCGCGACTCGTCACGCACCAGTTTCGGCGCCCCGGCGAAATCGGGATTGTCGTAGTATTCCACCTTCACGCCGGGCTTGGTGCCGTCAGACGACGACAGCGCCGCCGAGGACACCGGCACCGGCGTCGAGTCCGTATAGGCCGCGCCGACCGAATAGCGGATCTGGGCGCCGGGGAACTGCTGCTGGATGCCTTCCAGCGGCGTGACCTGACGGGTCGAGATGCCGTTATAGTTGCCTAAGAGCGAGCCGGGATCGTCCGCCGACGGACCGATCACCGCGATCTTCTTGACCGACGGTTTGAGCGGCAGAATGCCCGTGTTCTTCAACAGGACAATGGCCTTGTTTTCCGCTTCCAGCGCCAGGACCCGATGCGCGGCGGAATCGTTCTCGCTGGCGGGAATGGCGGCATAGGGAACGCGATCCGGCGGATCGAACATGCCCAAGCGAATGCGGGCCACGAACAGCCGTTCCAGGGCGCGATTGATCTCGGCCTCGCTGATGGTGCCGGCCTTCACTTCGGCCGGCAGGGTCTCGTATTCGGTGCCGCAAGTCAGGTCGGTGCCCGCCTTGACGGCCTTGACCGCCGCCTCGCCCATCGTCTTGGTGTATTTGTGGTTCTGATAGATGTCGCCGACCGCGCCGCAGTCGCTGACGACATAGCCGCCGAAGCCCCAGGCGTCGCGCAGATGCTTCTGCAACAGATCGGCCGAAGCGCAACCCGGCACGCCGTCGACGGAGTTATAGACGCACATCACCGATTCCGCTTTGCCTTCCGTGACGGCGGTGCGGAACGCGGGCAGATAGGTGTTATTCAGGTCGTAATCGCTGATCTTGGCATCGAAGCCGTGACGCAGCGTTTCGGGACCGGAATGGACGGCATAGTGCTTCGGCGTCGCCACGGTCTTGAGGTAACGAGGATCGTCACCCTGCATGCCGCGCACGAACGCCGCGCCCAACTGGCCCGACAGGAACGGGTCTTCGCCGTAGGTTTCTTGGCCGCGGCCCCAGCGTGGATCGCGGAAAATGTTGATGTTCGGCGACCAGAAGGTCAGCGCGATATCGGTCGGCATGACACCCGGCCGGGCCGGAATGCCGGCGCGCTGGGCTTCATGGAACTTGGCCCGCGCTTCGGTCGAAGTGACGTCGGCGACGCGATGGATCAGATCGGCGTCGAAGGTCGCGCCCAAACCGATGGCCTGGGGGAACGCGGTGGCGTGCCCGTTGGCGACGCCATGCAGCGCCTCGCCCCACCAGTTGTAGGCCGGAATGCCGAGCCGCGGCAGCGCCGGCGAGCCACTCTGCATCTGCAGGACCTTCTCCTGCAGTGTCATGCGGGACACCAGATCGGCGGCACGCGCTTGCGGCGACAGATCGGGATTGAGATACGGCGCCTGAGTCTGTGTCTCACCGAACGCGGCCGTGCACAGTGCGAGCACGAATACCGACGGAAAAACCTTTTTTGTGATGGCGCGCATCCTTCCCTCCAATTTTTTTGTCTGATAAATGATTAGCGGCTTTGCCCGGCCCCGGCAATTCCTCAACTGGCGGCAGCGGGTAGTTGCGCGCCGCGCATCAACGCAAATATCCAGCAGCAAAGCTCATCTCTGCCTTGTTGGACAGATGGTCGCGGCGTCCCTCGACGCGGCGCACATGGCGAACAGGGGCGGCTTCACTTTTCCGTGTTCGGGAGCCGTGGACGTCGGCAAACACCGCGATCCCCTCGCCCGGCTGAAATCATGGAGACAGTTGTCCCGTTGACCTGTGCCGGTCGTGTCTTCGCAGGTTGACGATCATCTCACCAACGCGAACGTTCGCGGCGCGCGCCCTTGCCCTAACGGATCAAAATATGCAGCCGCAAAACGCATTTTCCGCAATTTTGGATGGGAACCGGAAAACGCCCATGGCATTGTCGAACATACAGGCGTGTCAGACGCCGCGAAGGGGTTTTTATGGATGCCTGCGCACCTGCAATTGCTTCAGCTGCACAGCGGCACCCGGACAGTCTGGCGAAAATCAAAACGGCTGCGCGCAAGCTTTTCACCGAACGCGGGTACCACTATACAAGACCGCAAGACATCACGCGAACTGCGGGTCTCGGCCACGGCACATTCTATTTGCACTACAAAGATAAACGCGAGTGCTACTTTGCGTTCATCGATGATGCCCGCGTTGAATTCCATACTTTTATGCAGGCTCGGATCGTCCGCACCAACGTGATCGAGAGTACGATCGCGCAGAGCTTGGCCGCCATCTATGCCTTTTCGGACCAAAACCCACGGCTGTTGAACGCGGTGATGGCGGACGAAGCGCTGTTCGACGCCGACGACCCGCGCACGTCATCGGCAGCGCGCCGCTGGGGCATGGATTGGGCTGAGATGCTACGGCAGGACATTCCAGCCACCTGCGATCCGGAAATCGTCGGTCAAGCCATCGTCGGCGCCATGTATCAGTGCCTGCTCGAAGGCGACCGCATGGGCGCCTCGCGGGAACAAGTCATCGCCACGCTGACGCAACTGTTGGCGCGAGCCCTGAAAGCCCAGCCGGATTAGAAGCTGCGCCTCGGCAGAGCTCGCGTTTGACAGCTCATTCCGGTTTGGCGTCCGGTTCAGCTTCCGGCTCGCCCTCGGACGCCGCCTTCTCCGCCAGTTCCAGGACGAGCGCGACCAAGGTTTTGCGCGTCTGCCGGTTCTTGATGCTCAAAAACGCGTTACACAGACGCCAGCCTTCGGCGCTCAAGGCAAATTCGGAAACCCGCTTCACGCCGTCCCCGAGTTCGCCGCCGTTTTCCGCCTCCGAACCGGACTCCGGATACATCTCGTTGATCGGCACGCCGAGAATGCGTGCCACCTCGAACAATCGTCCGGCACCAATCCGGTTGACCGCTTTCTCGTATTTTTGAATCTGCTGGAACGTCAATCCGAGTTCCGAGCCCAACTGAGACTGCGACAAGCCCTTTGCCTTGCGAAGTGCCCGCAGGCGCTGGGCAACAAAACCATCAACCGGAACCGGCTTTCTCACTCTGCTCATAGGCGCATTCATCCTGATTTCCGTATTCCTTCCCCAAGGCCCTCGAAGGGGCTTCTCAGTGTCTTGCCGTGATACTCACCGCGAAAACGTTCCGGCGCGATGTATTCATCTCGAAACCACGGAAACGTCTTTGGCGAAAACGCGCGTGCCAACCAATCGATGAGACGGCGAACCCGCTTAATTCGCGCAGCGTCCGGGTGGTACGTCATCCAAATATCCACGGGATGATGGATCGGAATATTGACCGGCACGATCGGCGCTCCCACCGCGTAAACATAGGTCGGCAGCATCCCGATACCGGCACCCCGCGCAATGGACCAATAGGTCACACTGCTAACATTGGTGAGGATGGCGATGATCTGCTCCGGCGGAATGCCGGCGAACAGAGTGGTATAGAGTTCATGTCCCGCCGGGTCGTCCTCGGTCTGCATAACGATCCGATGCTTGCGCAGATCAGCCACGCTCTGAGGCTCACCGTAGACATCGAGGTAGGATTTCGCGGCGAAGAATGCCAGATGCAGACGGCCGAGCTTCTGCACGCGCAAATCGGCCGCGGTCGGCCGTGTCAGCTGAACCGAGATATCGGTCTCAAGCCGCAGCACATCCGCCGTATGCGTCGCACACTGCATGTGAATCATGAGCTTCGGATTGGCGCGCTGAAACTCGATCAGTTTCGACCCCACCCACAAGGCCCCAAGTCCTTCGGTGATCGCCAGCTTGACCTTGCCCGTCAGCGCGCGTTCGGAACGTCCGCAATCCTGCAACAGATCGAACGATGCCGCTTCCATCTGGGCCGCGTGCTCGAAGACGCGCGCGCCTTCGGGCGTGAGCCGAATCCCGTCGACATGACGGGTCACGAGCGTCACCCCTAATGCGGTCTCGAGCGCACTGACGCGGGACCGAACCGCATTCACGGATATGCCGAGCCGCTCCGAGGTCGCGCGAAAGCTCCCCCCACGGACGAGTTCGAGGAATGTGTGGGCCCCATTCCAATCCTTGAGCGTCTGTGATTTCGGCTGAAGAACGCGTTCGCCTAACTGAACACTGCGTTCAGAACGTTTATGCATACCGAACACCCCGTTTACGCTAACGATGATATCGGATTTGGCCGAGATGAAAAATGACTACCGATCATAGAGAACAGGCTTGTGCCGAAAATACTCGTGCGGTGGCACGGAAATGTCGCCCTTATGCACAAATCGACCGGCGCCTGGCTCGCAACGTGGTTATTTTTCGTCCGGACTCGTCGGATTTCGACCATCTGTTGGCGCTTGCAACTCCGACGCTCGGCCGCCTGGCAGAATCGGCCGTCGTGCGCGACGTAGCAAAACGCCATCCCGATACGCTGTGGGCCATATCCCGGCGTTCCAGATTCGACCCGGCCGATCCGAAGGGCGAAGGCTTCATCGCCCTGCTCTTTCTCAACAACCGGGGCTTGCTTGCGCTCGCGGCCGGCACGTTCGACGCCGCCAACCCGGCACCCGATCAACTGGCCGATCCCGACGAGCGGCCGGCCGCGGTCTATTTCTGGGCAGTCTTTGCACCGCGCGCTCTCGCGCCGGCGATGGTGCTTGTGCTGGAGAAACTGTCGGCCCCTCCCTACGACGGCGTGCCCCTGTACGGACGGGCGGCGACGGCGAGCGGCTCCCAATTTGCGGAAACGCTCGGCTTCAAAAAAGGGACCACCATCTACGGCGTCGATGCCCCGAACCTCTATGTCTACGAGCGGCCGCGCGCGAAACCGTCCAACGCACCGTCCTTCGATACCTATCGGCCCGGCAACGACCGCAAGACGATTTCGGTCACCGTGGCCCGCACGACCGATGATTGGCTGCGCGTCGTCAGTATTCGCAGCGCCGTCTACATCGGCGAGCAGGAGTGCCCCTACGAGGAAGAATTCGACGGCAACGACCACGCGGCGGCCCACATCCTCGGGTATGTCGGCGACGAGCCGGCGGCCTGCCTGCGCATCCGGTATTTCGCCGATTTCGCCAAGCTCGAGCGCCTGGCGGTGCGTAAGGAATTCCGCCACACGACCGTGTCGTTCCAGATCGTCCGCGCGGCCATCGAGATGTGCCGCACCAAAGGCTACCGCAAGATCTATGGCCACGCGCAAAAGCGCCTGTTGAATTTCTGGGGCCGGTTCGGCGCCAAGCCATTTCCTGGCGGCAAGGAGTTCAAATTCTCCGACTTCGATTACGTCGAAGTCCTGGGTGAATTCGATCCCATTCCGCAGGCCCTTCACATCGGCGACGATCCCTACGTGCTGATCCGGCCGGAAGGCCGCTGGCACGAACCGGGCATTCTTGAGGAATCGGCCAGCCGCCCCGTCACGCGCCCGTCGGTCGATATTCATCCATGACCGGTTCGATCATTCCCTTCCGGACGTCGTACAAGCAAAACACCTTTCCGCCGATCGTGTTCGCGGAGATGTTCCGGGAAAACCTCGAGAGCTATTCCGCCGCAACGCCGCGGGCGCATACGGTCCTGAACAACTGCCGAATGCTCCTGCAGGAGGCCAGAAAGCGCGGCTTCCCTGTCGCGTTTGCGAATTCCAAGAGCTACTGCGCGAACGAGGACACGCGATCCTGGATCGACGGCTTCCGCCCGCAGCGCCACGACATGGTGTTCGAACCATCCGCGGCCTCGTGCTATTCCAGTCCCGAGTTCGCCGAAGCCATGACGGATATCGGCGGCCGCTTTGTCCTGGCGGGGTTCCTGGGCGAAAGCGTTTGCCTTGCAACCGTGATCGATGCCGCCACGTTCGGACATCGCGCGGGGCTCATCGAAGATGCGATATCAAGCCGGTCGATTTTTGGCGACCCGGTCGACAGCCACCGTGTAGTGGTAGGAACAGCGAGCCGCTACGCGGCCATTCTCATGACAGCAGACTGGCAGTCAAACGACGGTTCCGTATTGGTAAAACTGGGAGCCGCGAATGCCTGCCGATAATGACCTTGAAAAATGCACCACGGTGCTGGCCGAAGTCATCGAAACTCTCGATGCGCACGGATTGGATCTGGCGGCGCGTCTGGTTGGCGCCGCCAATCTTGCCATCAAGATGCACATGCACAACATCACCGCCGAGGAGCTGGAGCTGGTCCAATTCCTTGCGGAACTGGAACTGCATCGCGCCGCTGCGACAGAGACGCTGACCGAGGAAGACGAAGACCCGGAGTAATGCGCCTGACGGCGCATCTCGCGCAATCAGCTACCTTTCCGCAATGACCTGCTTGAGCACCGACGCGAGGCGTTTGATGCCCTCTTCCACCTTGGCCGGCTCGTTCAAGGAGAAGCTCAGGCGGATGGTGTTGCGGCAGGAGCGATCGGCGAAGAACGCGGCACCGGGAACGAAAGCAACCCGCCCCACCTCGATGCAGCGCTTCAGAAGCGCGGCCCCATCGATGCCGTCCGGCAATGTCGCCCACACGAACATGCCGCCTTCCGGCCGGGTGAAGCTGACGCCCTCCGGCATATAACGGTCGAGCGCAGCCACCATGGCATCCCGCCGCGCGCGATAAACCGGCCGCATCTTCTCGGCCTGATCCTCGATCACCGCTGAAGCGACCTCGTACATCACCATCTGGTTCAAGGTGGAAACGTGCAGGTCACTGGCCTGCTTCATCAGGACCAGCTTCTGAATGACCGGCTTGGCCGCCACGATCCAGCCGATGCGCAGCGCCGGAACGATGCTCTTGGAGAAGGTGCCGCAATAGAGCACCTTGCAGTGATCGATGCCGCCGGCGCGCTTGGCCGCCAATGCCAGCAGCGACGGCACACGCTCGCCGTCATAGCGCAGCTTCTCGTAAGCACTGTCTTCGACCAGCGGCAGATCGAGTTCCGCCGCCACATCGAGCATGCGTTCACGCTCGGCAAGGCTGGCGCAGGTGCCGGTGGGGTTCTGGAATTCCGGCATCACATAGCCGAATTTCGGTTTCGCCTTTCCGCCGGCGGTATAGCTTTCCAGCGTGCGATTGGTGTTGGGCCCAGGCAACACATCGAACCGCGGCTCGTAGCTGGAGAACGCCTGCAAAGCGCCGAGATAGGTCGGCCACGCCACCAGAACGGTGTCACCGGGCGAGACGAACAGCTTGCCGACGAAATCGAGACCCTGCTGCGAGCCGTTGGTGATCAGGATGTTGTCGGGCGTGCAAGTGACGCCAAGCCGGCCCATATAACCCGCCAGCCACTCGCGCAGCGGCGGATAGCCTTCGCTGATCGAGTATTGCAGCGCCACGGCCGACCGCTCCGGGTCACTGAGAATGCGCTGATAGGCCTGAGCGATTTCCTGCTGCGGAAACAGTGCGGGGTCGGGAATGCCGCCGGCGAAGGAAATAATGTCGGGCTGATCCAGCAGCTTCAACAATTCGCGAATTTCCGACGCCTGCATGTGGGAAACACGCGTCGCATAATGATCGGACCACTCTGACATCACATTCCTCTTAACGGCACTCTCACGGACTTGGAATCGACCGGCGCTTCGCCGTCTGACTAGATAACCGTCCAACACGATCACCGGATCCCCGTCTTCATACTCCGCTCGCTCTGATATTCATTTCACAATTTGGTGGATATTGGACACTTTCATGCGACAAATCGACAAATTCAGAAATACATAGGTGGCAATAGACCATGCGTGCCCGTTCTCCGCGTGCGGAGTTGACGTTCAGGCAGACATGGCTGGGATGGCAGTGTTTGGTTTTTCTTCAGCGAGACTGAGCCGCTGTCGCGCCGGCGTTTTCCAGCGCGGCCAAAACGATTTCCGGCGTCAGGATCTGCGGCAGCACTTCGGTCTTTCCACCCGGCCTGTAGAGCGCGTAAAGCGGGACGCCGTCGCGGCCAAACTGGTGCAGTGCCGCGGTGATCGCCGGATCGGGATTGGTCCAATCGCCTTTCAAGGTCACCACGCGGGCCTCTTTCAGACGCTTCATCACCGTCGCATCGTTCAGCGCCACGCGCTCGTTGACGAGACAGGTCACGCACCACGCGGCGGAGAAATCGACCAGCACCGGGCGGCCCGTCTGGCGCGCCGAAGCCAGCGCCTGTTCCGACCACGGCTGCCACATCGGCTGCGCTGATGGCGCCGGCGGGATGAGTGCCAGGGCGGAACTGATCGTCAAGGCAACCGCGCCGGCAATGCCAACCACCCACGACCACAAGCCGCGTGTGATCCGGCACAACCACACGACTAGCGCGATGCCGAGGCCCACGGCCAACCCAATGATGACGGCATCGGTCCCGCTCTGCCGTGCCAAGACCCACAACAACCAGATCGCGGTTGCGAACATCGGGAAGGCCATGGCCTGCTTGAAGGTGTTCATCCAGTTACCGGGTTTCGGCAGCAGGCGAACCAATGCGGGCGAGAAACTGACGATGGTGAACGGAGCGGCAAATCCCAAGCCAAGCGCCAGAAAGACTGAAGCCGCCGCGAGGACCGGTTGCGTCAGGGCAAAGCCGAGCGCCGCGCCCATGAACGGCGCCGTGCACGGGCTGGCAACCACCACCGCCAGGGCGCCGGTAAAGAACGCTCCTTTGGCGCCGCCGCTTTGCGCCAGATGATCGCCCGCACCGGCAAATCCCAACGGCAATTCGAAGGCGCCGAAGAGATTCATGCCGATGGTCGCCATCAAGAGGGCGAGCCCCAGAACGACGACCGGCGACTGCAATTGGAAGCCCCAGCCGAGCGCGGCGCCGCTGGCTTTCAGCGTCAACAGAACTGTCGCCATAGTGGCGAACGTCGCCATCACACCCGCGAGATAGAACAGCCCTTCCCGCTTGGCCGCAGCGTTATCAGAACCCGTGCGGGCCAAGGCCAGCGCCTTCATGGAGAGGACCGGCAGCACGCACGGCATCAGATTCAAGATCAAGCCGCCGAGAAAAGCCAATGCCAGTGCCGCCAACAGACCGTTGTCGTGGGCAGCATTCGTCGGCGACGCGGCAAACACGCCCGGCTGTGCCGTGAACGCCCAGGCGCCCTGCCCGGCCACCGCAACGACACCGGAGAACGAGGCGGGCGCCTTCGCACCGGCCTCAACCGGCATGGTCCAGGTCACGCGCGATCCGTCCACGCGCACGCGGGCAACACCGCCGTCTGCCAGCAAGCGCTGCTCAGCGGAAAATACTGCGACGGCATCGGCCGCAGGGGCTTGCGGTAAATCCAGCACCACGCGCACGGAATGCGCATCGAGCGAAAAGCGGGCGGTTCCAGCAAACGGTCGCGGCATTGCGCGCCGCGCCGCTTCGAACATCGCCGCAGTGCCGGACGCCTTGCCGAGATCGAGGTCGAGCGTCGCCTCTTCGGGAATGCACATATGCTCGCAGGCCAGGAGGTTGACCTTCAGATGTGCGATACCGGACTTCGCGGTTGTCGACGCGGTCAGCGGCACCAGCAGCGTTGCGTCTTTCGCGTAGCCGTAATTGGTGACCGTGCCATCGCTGAACCGCTCCGGCGTGGGCCAGCGGATGTCTCCAGCCGTGACGCCTTGAGGCAGGGTCCAGGCTATGGATGTCGCGACGCCGGCTTCACCGGGATTGCGCCAATAGGTGTGCCAGCCGGAATCCATGTGCTGATGGATCGCGACCCAGACCGTCTTTCCCGGCTGAAGCGGCGCCTCGAGCGTGGCATCGAGGCGGACATGATCCAGCGTTGCGCTTGAACCGGCCTGTGCGCCCGGAGCCACGATGAGCGCGGTGAATACCGCGAATGCGAAGATCAGGGCTCGTTCCAGCATCATGTCACCGGATGCACCAGGCCTTGACGCCTTCGCGCTTCAAGAAACGCTCTGCGTGCTTGCCTTGGAGAATAGTCATGGTCGCGGTCATGCCGGCTTCGACACAAGTCGCTGCCGCCACAGTGACCGAACGCGGCGCTTGCGCAATCGGCCAGCCGGTTTTGGGATTGAGGATATGGCCGTAGCGCACGCCGTCCTTGAGCAGAAAGCGGCGGGCATCGCCGCTGGTCGCCAGCGCGCCCTGAGACAGCTCCAGCATCGCCGCCATACCGCCCGACTGATCGACGGATTCGATGGCGACCTTCCAGCGCGAGCCGTCGGCGCGCGGTCCCGATACGCAGAGGTCGCCGCCGAAATTGATCAGTGTCGGGATCTTGGTGACCTGCCCCGCCAATGCGATGGCGCGATCGACGGCGTATTCCTTGGCCAAGCCGCCGAAATCGATCTCCATGCCTTCGGTGAGTGTGAGAAGCGGCGCCTGCCACTTCACTTTGTTCCAGCCGATCTGCGGCAGAACGGCTTTGACCTCAGCCGCATCCGGCACGCTATCCGAGCCGTCGAACCGCCAGACGCGCCGCAGCGCCCCGGAGGTGATGTCGAACAAGCCATCCGACAACCGATGACACTGATCGGCGAAATCGAGCAGCATGGCGGTTTCGGCATCGACTTCCACCGGCGCGCCCGCCACCGCATTGATCCGGCTGATGACGCTATCGGCACGATAGCGGCTGAACTTCTGCTCGATCCGCCGCGTTTCCGTCTCGACCACCCGCGCCACATGCTCGGCCAAGGTGAAATTCAGCGTTTCGAGGCGGACCTCACAGGGCGTCGCCATGGCCTGGAAGACGTACAGCGTATCGCGCCCGCTTTGCGTCAACCCGGTGCTGAAATGCTCAGACGGCATGAGTGCGTTCACGTCAATGGAAGTCCCAGGTATAGCCGACGAAGCCGAACAAAGCCTTGGTTCCGGAGAACAGATCCTGGTTCTTGAGCTGGCCGATGGCATCGGCCGGATGGCCGTTACCGGTCTGGACGTAATAGCCGCCGCGCACGTAAAGCTCGGTCCGCCCGGTTAGCGCGAGGCCGACCTTGCCGCCGTAGGTAATCGACGTGAACTTGCCGAGGCGGATGTCGGACGAGGCGTAGTCCGGCAGCGGCTGGCTGCCGACGAGATAATAGTGGAAGAAGTTGGCCGCACTCTGCTGGTACCAGCGCACGCTCGGCTCGACATAGAGCCGCGAACCGAGATCCACGCGCTCGGAAAATTCCGCGGTCTTTGACGTAATGCCCCAGCTATCGGTGAAATAGCGCAGCGACAAATCGGAGATGGTCGGCCCCAAGGCAACCTTGTTGTCCCAGAACACGCTGTGGCTGACGCGTTTGTTGGGACGGTTCTCGTAGAGGTACTGGTTGGGCTCACCGCTCGACGGATCGACCACCGACAGGATGCGGTAGGGGTCGTTCTGATAGCCGCTCTGGTTGTCGTAGGCGTAGTTGAGCTGCATCAGCCAATTGCGGGTCATCACCTGGGTCAAACCGACGACGAACCCGAGTTGCGTTTTCGTTTTCGAATTCGGCGATTTCCAGGTTCCGTCCATTGCCGTCAGCGGCGTCGGCACACCGCCAAATGGCGATGAAGTATCGTATTCGGTGTTGAGCGACAGGCTCAGTGTAGTGTTGTTGCTGTTGAACGTCTTGGCGGCATGAACATTCGCGATGATGGAGCTGTAATCGCTTTCCATCGAATAGCCCACGCCCGCGCCGACCTGGGAGAACCAGCCCCACGGCTGCGAATAGGACAGATTGAAGGCGCCGCGGTGGTCTTCGAACCCTTTATCCATCGGCAATTGTCCCGCGTCCACCGTGTACTGACGAATGGCCGGCTGTCCGGGAACGTGAATGATGGTCGAGCCGCCGGAGGCGCTCGTCACCGAATAGGACGATCCGGCCGATTTGGTCGGCGTCACGAAGGTTTGCAGAATGTCGGCCTTGACCGCACCGTTGGGCGTGGCGCCGGAAACCGCATCGGCGGTGAGTTCCAGCGTTAGAAGCTGGTCTTTCGGCCCATGCACGGCGAGATTGAGCGTCGGTTCAAGAGCGGTGATGCGCCCGCCCTGCTCCGCATAGACCAGCAGCGCCGCATCCAACTGGCTGTAGGCGATGCCGGGGCCGAAGTCGTTATTTTGCTTGTCGTACTTGTAATACATGTCGGAGCTTTGCGCATCGGCCCGCTCGACCTGAGCGGCGACCGAGGCAGCAATCAAACTCGCCGATAAAGCGCCGAGCTTTTTCCGGACTTTGCCGCGCCGCTTCAATTGCATCCGCAACCTCCGCCGGCGAAGCCGCGACCACCGCTGGACGCTTCCTTGCTGAAATAGATGTGATCGACGGCGGCCGCTTCGAGCGCATAGGCATCGACCTGCATCGGCTTCTTCGCCATCAGGTCTTTTTCCCACGGCTCGGGGCCAAAGGTCGAACAGCCGCTCACGGCCACACCGATCGCCACGCACACGGCGGTGCGCCGCGCGAGATCAACGAGACGGTTCATTGAGGGCCTCCTCGATATGGGCCGCATATGTGCCCTCCTGGTTGGGATAGAAGCCGGCGTGGGTGAAGCGCACCTTGCCGTCGCGCCCGATCACATACGAGGTCGGCATGTCCTTGAGGCCATAGGTGTGGGCGATCTCGCCGTTGAGGTCGTAGACGATCTTGAAGCGGGGCAAAAAACGTTGGAGGAATTTATCCGCCAGGTCCTTGTCGTGATCGACATTGACCGCGATGACGACGAGGCCGCGCTGGCCGTTGCTCTCCTGGATTTGGCTCAGCCAGGGAAACGACTGGCGGCATGGCGTGCACCACGACGCCCAGAAGTCGAGATAGACGACTTTTCCCTTGTAAGCGCTGAGATCGAGGTCGGCGGCATGCGCCGGTAATCCAATTAATCCTACCGCAAGGCACAAGAGTGCCCATCGCACGGCGCGTAAGCCCATGGTCCGTCAATTCCCGTGATGTGCAAAGGCGTTAAAGACGTATGGGTTTTAGCGTGGCGAACCTACCCTCACATTGCGGGAGTTCGTCATTTTTGTCGTATTTGCGGGAAACGCGAAAAGTCGGTCGCAAACCGTATCAAACGGCGGGAAGCGACAGCTCCATCCGCAACCCCGGATGGTTATTCTGCGCGCGAACTGCCCCGCCATGGAGTTCCGCTACGGCAGCTACGATACTCAATCCCAGCCCGTTGCCTGCCGTGCTGCGACTCGGCTCCAAGCGAACGAAGCGCTGGAAGATGCGTTCGAGCTCTTCCGCGGGAACACCCGGACCGTTATCGGCGACCGTCAGGCCAATACGGCCGTCGCTCTGCTTCAAGCCGACAGTGATCGCGCTTCCTTGCGGCGTGTAGGCGATCGCGTTCTCGATCAGATTGACCAGCGCCTGGACCAGAAGCTCCTGGTCGCCGTTCACGGCAATGTTCGGCGCCACATCGGCCGACAGCGTCTTGCCGGCGTCCTCGGCAACATCGGCGAAACTCTCGCAGACGTCATCGACCACGCGGCTCAGTGAAAACGTTTTGAAGCCCGCCCGGCGACTCCCGCTTTCGATCTGGGCGATCCTGAGAATGGCGCTGAAAGTCCCGAGCAGGCCGTCGACCTCCGCGATCGCGCTCTCCGCGGCAGCGCGGAATTCCTCGGGCGTTCCGGCGTGGGCTTTCGCGTCCTCCAACTGGTTGCGCAAGCGGCCGAGCGGCGTGCGCAGATCGTGCGCGATATCGCTGGTGACGTGGCGCAGGCTTTCCATCAGATCGTTGGTACGATCAAGCATCCGGTTGAGGGTCGCGGCCAGCCGGTCGAGATCGTCCGGTGCCGCCCGGCGCGGGATGCGCTGGCGGATATCGCCTTCAATGATGGCTTCCACCGTGCGGTTGATGACCTCGATGCGCTTGAGGAAGCGCGAACTGAGCAGCAATCCGCCTGCGACCGCCAGCGTCAGCGTGACCAGGATCACCCAGCCGAACGTGCGCAATACCAGCGTTCCGACTCCGCGCACCTTGCCGTAATCGTCGCCGACCATCAGGCAGTAGCCTTGCTGCAGCGGCGTCGCCAGAATGGCCAGGCGTTCCATCTCGCCCGAAGGCTCGTCGCCATCCGGCGGCCCCACCACCTCGAACCATCCGGCTTGGCAAGAATGCCGCTCCGCCGTTCCGGCCAGCGTCCGCCCCTGTGGATCCAGCACCGAATAGTAAAGCCCGCCGGCGGTACGGTTGTGCTGGCGCTCGCTGATCGCATGCAGCAGCTGCTTGAGTCCTCCGGCGGTATATTCGGCGGAAAGCGTGTGGGTGTCGGCGCTAATATGGTTGCGGAATTCGAGATCGAGCCGCGACACCACTAGAAACCAGGTCAACGCCGCAAGCACGCCGACGGACACGGTGAACAGCAGCACATAAGCCGCCGTCAGCCGGAAAGCCGCCGACCTAACCGTTTGAGCGAGCCGCATGGATCATATACCCGGAGCCGCGAACGGTATCGACCATATCGGCACCGATCTTGGCGCGCAAACGGCTGATATGGGTTTCCACGATGTTGGTCTTGGGATCGAAGTGATAACCCCAGACGCCTTCCAGCAGCATCGTTCGGGTCACGACCTGGTTGGCGTTACGCATCATGTATTCCAGAAGCGTGAACTCGCGCGGCTTGAGGTCGATCTCTCGCCCCTGCCGCCGGACCTCGCGTTTGACCAGGTGCATCTCCAAATCGCCGAGCTGCAAAACGATTTGCTCGGCCGTCTGCACCGGCCGGCGCAGCAGCGCGTTGGCGCGCGCCAGTAATTCGGCAAAGGCAAACGGCTTGGGCAGATAATCGTCGCCGCCCGCATTCAGCCCGAGAATTCTGTCATCGAGTTCACCGAGATTGCTGAGAAACAGCACCGGCACGCGCACCTGGCGCTCGCGCAAGGTCTTCACCAGCGACAACCCATCAGTGCCAGGCAGCATCCGATCGACGATCAGAAGACCGTAATTGAGCTTCAGAGCCCGTTCGAGCCCCGCGTCGCCGGTCGCGGCATGATCAACGGTATGCCCTTCATTGGTGAGCCCGCGGACAATGAAGTCCGCCATGACCGGCTCGTCTTCGATAAGGAGAATGTCGCCCATAATCGGCTGCCACCACAGTGCTCACGAGGAATAAGTACCCCGAACTAAACCAGCATCCCAGAGGCTTCATCCTCCGATGATCCAGTCTCGCCGCAAGCAGCGCCGACGATGAAGGTGATCGAGGAGACCCACGGCAAGAACTGGCGGTGGTCCGTGCCGCGTGCATCACACAAGTGGCGCGGCGCTCGCGGCCCAGGCTCTCGCGCATCACAGCGATTTCGAGACCACACAGGGATACATCGAGGTGGCCGATGACGTGACACGCGCCGCCGCCGAGAAGGCCAGCCAGCGGCCGGCGCTCGGTGCGATCCGGGGCGGGAAAACTTGAAGCAAAGTCTCACCCAGAACTCCCACCCAGTTCCGAGGTCTGGAAAGGGATATCGTCTGTAAGCCTTTGGAAAAATGGTCGGAGCGGAGAGATTTGAACTCTCGACCCCCAGTCCCCCAGCCGCTCCAATAGGACCGACAGATACCGCCACACACCGTCAGAACCCCTATTAAATAAGGATTTTATGCGACAGGCCTACTTTTCTGCCGCCACGCATTCTCATTAAACTGGTTGCTGTTTGGTAGCTGAAATCACATCTACTCAGTGTACGGAGTATAGCCTTGGCGCGCCAGAAAATCACTTTGACGAGTGTCGCGAATCTCGAATCAGGTGCGACAATTTGGGACACCGATGTGGCTGGTTTTGGGGCCCGGCGCCAATGCCAGAACACGGTCTACATCCTGAAGTACCGGTTTCATGGCCGGCAACGATATTTCACGATCGGCCGCCACGGGTCCCCCTGGACACCCGCGACCGCCCGCTCCGAAGCCCGCCGGCTTTTGGGGCTGACGGAGAGTAACGAGAACCCACGAGATCCCTCGGCTGAGCGTGACGCCTTTGGCACCCAACCAACCTTTGCCGAATTCGCCAAGATGTACCTGGAGGACTACGCCCCACTGCACAAAAAGCCCCGTGCGGTCCAGGAAGACGCCCGAAACCTGCGCCTCCATATCCTGCCGGTGATCGGCCCCCTCAAAATGAGCGAAATCACCCGCGGACACGCCTCCAAAATCCAGCTCGACCTGCGCGGGTTCAAAGTCAAAGGCAACCGTTGCTTGGGGACGCTCTCGGCGATGATGACGGTTGCGGAAAAATGGGGTCTTCGGGCCCATTACACCAATCCCTGCCGGGGCGTCGACCGCATCAAGGAGCACTCGCGCGAACGGTTCTTAACAAGCGAAGAGTTGGCGCGGCTCGGCGAAGCTTTGGACCACGCCGAACGCGGCTATTCGGATGCGGAATGGGAGGCCCTGCCACCACGCGAGCGCCGCCGCAAAGCGCCGGAGGACTGGCGGGCGGTCGCTTGCTATCGACTCCTCCTCTTCACCGGTGCCCGGCTCAGTGAGATTTTGACGCTGAAATGGTCCTATATCGACTGGAACCGCGGTTTGGTGCGCCTTCCCGACAGCAAAACCGGCCCCAAGAACCTCCCGCTCTCCGGCCCCGCCCTCGCTCTAATCGAAGATCTCCCGAGCCTTCAGGACAACCCTTACGTCCTTCATGGGGACCGCGAAGAGGCTCATTTCGTCGGCATTCAAAAGCCCTGGCAGCGCATCCGCCACTTCGCCAACCTCGACGACGTCCGCTTACATGATCTTCGCCACGCCTTCGCGTCGATTGCAGTCTCTGGTGGCGACAGCCTCTATCTCGTGGGCAAGGTTCTCGGCCACCGCCAAGCGAGTACGACCGAACGCTACGCCCACCTCCAGCCCGCCCCGCTGTGCGACGTCGCCAATCGGACAGCGGCCAAAATCGCGGCCATGCTGGGCGGCACCAATCGCCCCAAACCGCCCTCCCCGGCCAGTCCCGGTTCCCCAGCGAATGAAAATATCCCGCGGAACGAAGATCCAGCCCCGACTTCAGTCGCAATCATCTACGGCGATGGATTTCCAACGATCACGAGATGAAAAGCGAGACCATATCGAGCGCGCCACGCTGATGACACATTGACCTCAGCGGACGGCGTTTTGGGCACAGACCCGCGCTTACTATTTATCGACTGGCGCACAAGGGTGCCAATTGGAACTTCGCCATTCGCCTTTTAAGCGCATCTCGCGACGGCGGTTCGAATTCTTCGATTTTGAGAAAGAAGCCGTCGGAAGACCCGAAAGGTTATCGTCATCAAAGCTAAAATCAGTTTGTTTGTGACACACATAAGTTATTTTCGTGCGTCGGTGACACGTGTGTCCATCTCTGAACAGTGGCCTTGAGAGTTGGGTGAGCGTCACAATGGCGGGCGATCGCGCACCAGAAAAAATGCAGCGATACCGGCGGTCAACGCGGAGATGGCGCAAGCGATGACCGCGGTGTGAAACGCGGCGAAGAGCGCCCCACCCGTCGCACCAATTACCCTACCGATCAGCGCCGTCGCGATCAAGCCGCCGATCCGTGCGAGTGCGCTATTGAGACCCGAAGCGGCGCCGGTGTGACGCGCATCTACGGAAGCGAGCACGGCCGTGGTGAGCGGCGCGACCGCACCGGCCATGCCAAGCGCGACAGCGAGGATAGCGGGGAGCATCCCGCACCAGTAGCCGGAGCCGGAATCAAACAGCAAAAACAGCAGAACACCGGCGGCGACGATGATCGGGCCGAAGGTAAGCGGCAGGCGCGAACCGATACGGCCGGAGAGCCCGCCCATTGCGCGAGAGCTGGCGGCGAGGATGAGCGGAAGTGGCAGCAGTGCGGCCCCGGCCGCGGTACCCGAGAAACCGGCTCCCTGAATCAACACGTACGGCACAAGAACGAACAACGCGCCCAACGCGCCATACAGCAGCAGAGTAAGGATACTGAGCCCGACAAAATCCGACGATCGGAAGAGCGCGAGCGGCATCATCGCGCTGTCGCCACGCCGCCATTCGACCCAGAGAAAAGCAGCGAACAGGACGACGCCCGCCCCGAGCATCGCGATGGCCTCTCTCGGCCAGTGGTCACGGCCGGCACCCACCGTCAGGCCCCATGTGAGGAAACCGAGCGACACGGCCGCGAGGAGCGCACCGGTGAGATCGATCGGCGTCTGCCCGCGTATGATAGGATCGCGGATATAGATAAGTGCCAATCCGGCCGCGGCGATCGCCAGCGGAATGTTGAGCAGGAATATCTCACGCCAGCCGAAAACATCGATCAGCCAGCCGCCCAGCACGGGCCCGATGGCACCCCCAATCGCGCTCGCGGCCGACCAGGTGCCGACTGCGCGGCCTCGTGCCTCGCCGGAGAAGCTGTTGCCGAGAATCGCGAGGCTGCTCGGCAGGAGCAGGGCCGCGCCGGTGCCTTGAAGGCTGCGCGCCGTCAGAAGCCAGGACAAATCCGGCGCGGCGGCACAGAGGGCGGAACTGATACCAAACAGCACGATCCCAAAAATCAGCACGCGCCGTCGGCCAAAGCGATCGCCCGCCGCCCCGCCGAGCAGCAGCAGAGCGCTGAGTGGCAGGAGATAGGCATTGATCACCCACTGGAGCCTTTCTGCATCACCCTTCAGACTCTGGCCGATGGCAGGCAGCCCGACATTGACGACCGAGCCGTCAACGAATGCGAGAGTGGAAGCGAGGATGCAGGCGGTCAGCACCAGCGCCGCATGCGCTGGTTGTGCCTTCGCGGAAGCGGCCCGGGTGGCGCAGAGATCACCGGCGGTATAGCTGCCCCATGTCATGGCCGTTATCCATCACGCTTGCGGGAACCGCTGTTTAAGCCAACAAATGAATGTCCAGCCATAGGCCCTGTATAGGAGAGAATGCGTGAACCCAGACTGGCCCGACCTGCCCTATACCGCCTGGCGCGAAACAGCCGCGACGCTCCAACTCTGGACACAGATCGTTGGGAAGGTCCGGCTCATGCTGACACCGTGGCTGAATCATGGATGGCAAGTCCCGTTTTACGTAACGGCTCGCGGACTGAGCACCTCGCCAATTCCCGTAGGTAATGAAATCCTCGAGATCGAGTTCGATTTCATCTGTCATCAGCTCATTTTGCGCACCAGTCGAGGCGAAGAGCGAAGAACGCCACTCGAGCCGCAGCCAGTATCCGTCTTCCACCGCCATGTCATGGATCTTCTGAAGAAGATCGGTGTCGAGCCAACCATCAACGAGTTGCCGAACGAAGTAGCCAACCCTATCCGCTTTTCACGGGATCACACACATAGGAGTTATGACGCCGGCGCCGCGCATCGCTTTTGGCGTGCACTCATCCAAATCGATCGCGTCTTTAAGCTCTTTCGTAGCGGCTTTATCGGCAAGGCAAGCCCGGTTCATTTCTTCTGGGGCGGATTTGATCTCGCCGTGACGCGCTTTTCGGGTAGGCTTGCGCCCTTCCATCCCGGTGGCATACCGGGGCTGCCCGACAGCGTCACGCGCGAGGCCTATTCGCACGAAGTGAGCAGTGCGGGGTTCTGGCCTGGCAACGAGGCGTTCCCACAAGCCGCTTTCTATTCTTATGCATATCCAGAACCGTCTGGCTTTCGTGAGCATCCAGTGCCCCAAGGCTCCCTCTACAATGCGGCATTGGGTGAATATATCCTGGCTTACGATACAGTCCGCACTGCTGCCGATCCCGATGCAAAATTGCTCGATTTCCTGTCCTCGACTTATGCCGCCGCGGCAGAGGCAGCCAAATGGGACCGCGCATCACTGGAATGCCCCCTAGGTAAACCGGCGCAAGCACGCAAGCTTTAGCGTCAGCTCAGCAACGGCCCTCATCTATGAGTGGCGCTCGATCTCAAATATACGCCGCGGCATCGTTGCCGATCTGCTCCGGCTGAAATTCGAGAATGAAATTGGTGGCCACCAGCTGAGTTTGCACCACAACGCCGCCGCCCCCTAGCACACAGGGTCCAAACATGGCGAAACTTTCGCTACAGCACGATCTTGAATTTGCGGCCGGCAAAGGCTTGGCGCGCTGTGCGCGACTCTGGCTCCCTGCCCCGATCGTTCCCATTCGTCAGGAAATCGGAGCTGCGGGCGGCTGCCCCGTTACGAGTATTGTGCCTTCGCCATGAGTTTACGGGAATGGGGATCAAATCCGGCTCGCCGAATGCGGCGAAGTGTGGGGCGGTCAAGGTACCGGTCGGTAGCGCCGGTCTCCCAGGGCATTAGGCAAATCAGGTTCCGCAAAATGTCTGCTCTACCACTTGATCCGGTGTCGGCGGATCGGCGTAGTGTTCGAAACCCGGCTGGTCGTCATAGGGATGGGCCAGCACTGACAGCAACGTCCGGAACGGCGCAAAATCGCCAGTTGTCGCGGCAGCTAGGGCTTCTTCGACGCGGTGATTGCGCGGGACAAACGCGGGATTGACCGTGCGCATCAAGGCGGGCGCATCGCCCTCCTCTCCCGCGAGCCGCTGCCGCCACCGGGCCTTCCACGCGTCGAACGATGCCGGATCGCTAAACAAGCTGCGCGCGGATTGCTGTGGTTCGCGATCACTGGCTTCGTCACACAGCCGACGGAACGTCAGCGTGAAATCAGCCTGGTTCGCGGCCATCCGCGCCAGCAAATCCTTCGCCAAATCCTCATCGCCCGAGCGCACCTGCTGCAAGCCAATTTTTCGACACAGCCCAGCCATGTAAGCCGCTTCGAATTTCGGCGCAAAGGCGGCGAGCGCCTCCTGCGCGATAGAGACTGCGTCCTCTTCGCTGCCGGCCAAGAGCGGCAACATGGTTTCCGCCAACCGAGACAGATTCCAGTGCGCAATTCGTGGCTGATTGCCATAGGCATAGCGGCCGCGAACATCGATCGAACTGAAAACCTTGGCCGGCTCATAGGTGTCCAGAAACGCACAGGGGCCGTAGTCAATGGTCTCGCCCGAAATCGACGTATTGTCGGTATTCATCACGCCATGGATGAAGCCGACCAGCAACCAGCGCGCCACAAGGCTGGCCTGACGTTCAATGACCATATCAAGCAACGACCGATAGGGGTTCGGTGCGGCGGCGCAAGCGGGATAATGCCGCGCGATGGCATAGTCCGCGATTTGACGAACGCCATCCTGATCGCCCCACGCCGCCAGATACTGAAATGTTCCGATGCGCAGATGGCTTGCGGCAACGCGGGTCAAAATCGCGCCAGGCAGCACGGTCTCGCGCATCACACTTTCCCCGGTCGTGACGGCCGCGAGGCTCCGTGTCGTCGGGATCCCGAGAGCCGCCATTGTTTCGCTGACGATGTACTCGCGCAGAACCGGACCCAGCGCAGCACGTCCATCGCCGCTCCGCGAAAACGGAGTCCGCCCCGATCCCTTCAGCTGGATGTCGTAACGAACGCCGTCGCGACCGACGACTTCGCCCAACAAAATCGCACGACCGTCACCCAATTGCGGGACGAACTGTCCGAACTGGTGACCGGCATAAGCCAATGCAATCGGTTCGCTTCCACTTGGTACCGCGTTGCCCGACAAAATGGCTACGCCTTCGGGGCTCGATAGCCGTTGCGCGTCCAGTCCCAGATCGGAAGCCAGCGCCTCATTCAGTTGAACCAGCTTGGGCGCACGAACCGGCGTGGGCGCAAGGCGGGCAAAAAAACGCGCCGGCAGCCGCGCATAGCTATTGTCGAAGGCAAACAGATTGTCGATCTCGCTCGGTTCCTTCATGGGTTCAACGCTTCTGGAATATTACCGTATTGCCGTCCGGATCGTCGGCATAAAACTCCCTTGTGTCCCACGTCTGATCGACAGGCCCCTGATGCACCGGCGAATCGGGTTTGCCTGATGGATCGAGCCCTCTATCAAGGAAGAGCCGGTAGAGATCATCCACTTCCGGTACCACGACAATTGCGGCATGCTCGAAAGCCTTGCCCCCAAAACCCGACAAATGGAGTTCGTCATTACCGCGCCGCAAAACGGCGTACCCATGCGCTCCACCGTCAGACCACACATACGCAGCCGAAAAGTCTAGCACCCCGGTGTAGAAGTCGAGCGCACGCTGCATATCGCTCACATTCATAGTCGGAATGATCATGGGGAAAACACTGGCATAAGCACAATCACGCGGCAACACGGCAAGGCAATGTCAGGTTCCGTCAGGGCACTCCTCGCGACGGTGGCACAGAACCCAGCGAACAGGTGCGACGTTCTGCAAAACCAGTACTTTCCCTTATACCGTCACACTTGGCCGCCCACCGCATGGCCGACCAAAATCAAGTCCCCAACTTCGTTTTATCCTCGCGCGCGTCACGCCAATTGGCGATATGTGCCAGATCCCAATTGCGTTTGCATGGGGTCATGATACGGATTCACCGCGATTGTTTATGCATGATACATTTATCCAGAGCGTTGATCCGTTGCCAGACGGATGGCGTCAACAACACTTCCGTATACAGATTTGAAACGACGTTGATCCACATTTGCGATCACTAGTGGCATGAATACGCCCGCACGAGCCCGTGCTCGTCCTGGTCCCGCAACAGCTCTCGGTCGATGCTGGTCAGACGTTCCTGGTCGATCTCCTGGCGCAGGCGGTTCTCGATCTCCTGGTCGGTCCGTGGACTGAAATCGAGCGAGACGATCTCCGCAGCGCGCTCCCGCATTCCGTGGGCGATGTATTCCCGGGCGATGACGAGGTCCTCGCCTCGGTCGTCCTTGCCGCGCACCACGACGTGGGTGTGCGGGTGACCGGTATTCCAGTGATCGACCGCCACCCAGTCGAGGCGCGTACCAAGGTCTTTCTCCATCTGCTCCATAAGCCTGCGGGTCACCGGCTTCAGGTTGTCATAGAAGGCGCCGTCTTCGGCCGAAACAACGAAGCGGAACTGGTGACGGTCACTATCGTCCCGCTCCAGGAATTCGCGCGCCTCGGCACGGTCGTTCTTGGCATCATAAAGTTCACCCGCGAGCCCCTCCCGGGTGACACCATCCCGTTGAAGATAGCGAAGGTGCATTCGGGCCACATTGAGCCCCGAGGCCTTGAGGCGGATGACACGAGCCTGGATCACGACGCGTCGCCCTCGGAACGCACCGAACCGATCGCGCGACTTCAGGATGCGTCCCGCCCCGCCGCCGCGCCCGATGCGGCTGCCGTCGAACTGCGCACCCTTACGCTTCGCCGTTCCCGTTGTGCACGCGACGCCCCGGAGCACACCGGTCAGATAGCGATCCTTTGCGGGCGTTGGACCTGATGCGTCCGAGCCGCGGTTCGAAGTCGTCGTCCTTCGCCATGTCAGCCTCGCCGTGATTGCGCACGCATCAGGAAACGGCACGCAGCGCCACTTCGCCATTGGCGGCACAAAAAGGGTCGTTTTCCGCGCCATTCGCGTGTCTTGGCGGCAGGTGTGAAGCGCATGCCGCCAACGATTGAGATGTGCAGACAAGGAGATAGCCGCAACATGCCGCCATCGTTTTTATCTTGCCGACCATCTCTCTCCCGCCACCGACCGCCATCTCTACGCTTCTCTACGAATTTCAATTTTCGGGCTTGTGCAGATCGCGGCTCAAGGGCACAAACAAAACCGCCTTTGCTCGCGTGTTTTCGGCCTGAGTTGGCGCTGTAATTTCTGCATTTTCTGATGCGCTGCGCGCACCAGACTGAACAAAAAACAGAGCGCTTTTGCCATCCGATTTGGTCGTCTTTACCGTCGAAACAGTGGCCGATGGGATTGGTTTAGAGGCCTGACATTTGCCATCTAGCCGAACGCCGGGGAGAATCTTATCGACGTAAGCACGCGTCTCGAATGGGAGGGGTTTACCGGTTTTAAGATAGGCGTCGAAGCGACCCGGTCCGGCATTATAGGCGCCGAACAGATGAGGACAGCCGTAGCGCTCATACATCCGATGCAAATAGGCGGCACCGGCAATGATGTTATCGTGCGGATTGTAGGGATCGACGCCGAGGCCATAGCGCTGGCGCAGGTCGTCATAGGTGCCCGGCATCAGTTGCATGAGGCCCATGGCACCCGCTGTCGAGGTGATTGGCAGCCCACTCAGTGTCGTGTGGCCGCCGCTTTCCGCTCCCATGACAGCGCCAATCCAGGCCTCAGGCATGCGAAACTGCGCCGAAACCTGTGCGATCTCGTCCGCCCATTTCGAGACACCGGATTTGCTACCGTGGGACGAGGATTGGCGCGAATTGAGGACGGAGCCTTGCGATGAAGGAGCGGCACACTGAAGCCCTTCAGGTCCCGGCTGAAGCAGGAGCGCACAGGCGGTGACAATGCTCAGCGTGTCCATAATGGCACCAATCGGCCTGTGATTGTCGTGGCTAAAAGTGGCCCGAAATACCGCCCGTCGAACGAGCCCGGAACGTTCTCCATGGCTAGAAATACCTCTGCGGAGCCGAGACGATGACAGCCCTCCCATGATGGCAGCGGACGGTTCTTCCCGTCCAGTTGCAGCCGTTTCAGAGCTGCTTTTCCGTCGATGCTGACGGTGTCGCCGTGACCGCAAATAGTGCTTCCCGACGTTGCCACCACCCTTTTGATGAGTGGCACACCGAGCGGAAGATAACGCCGCTCGTCCGCGAATTTGGCCAAGTCGCGCGGCGGCTCGACTAACACAAGATCTCCGCGAGAAACTGCGATTTCGTCCTGGCGGAGATAAAGTCCGATTGGGGCCGACGCGCTTGCGTTCCAAACCAGGACCGGTGAATGGCGGGCGGGTTTGCCACAAATCAGGGCGACAACAATGCCCGTCGTAGCCAATGCTGCGACAAATCTCCGCCACCCAAATCCCAGTGAGACCACCGGCGATGAAAGAGCGTCACGCATGCGGGCGATCATTCGATCCGCCAGGATTTTCTGTGGTCGAACGGCGTTGCCGCTCGGCAGACCAGCAGTCCAAATCGACAATGAGGTAGCGAACGCGGTGGGCGTGTTTGCGATACGCCGGCCCGCAACCGAGGCAGCGCATGCGCTCCAACGTGCGGGGCGAAAGGCCTAAATAGTAGGCTCTTGGGCGGTGTTGAGATACGGGCTGCCTGACCGCCCTTGCGCCGTGCGGGCGTTAAGGTCGTCCATACGCCACTCCATTATTGGGAAGCGCGGGCTAGGTCATCGCGCCCCCAGCCAAAGAATCATGTGCGTAAATCTGACGGCGCGGGACGGGCGAAAACGGCAATTGGCGATTTCGCCCCTCCGCGTACGGATGAGACCCAGCGCACCTCGCGATGCGCTGGGCGACCTGGTGTCAATCGGGCGGATTCCAAATGACGGCGAAGACGTTTTCATCGTCCTGACCAGCGGCCTGACCGAGATTGGCGAAGAGTTTGCGGCCTCCGAAGACGGGATCGACGAGACTGAGACTGACGTAATCCTTGCCGGAGCTTTCCGCGGTTTTCACCCAGCCGGCGCCGATTTCAACGGACTGGCTGAAGACGCGGAAGTCGGGTTGGGTGTCGGCGGTCTTGGCGGTGTTGGGCAGAATATCGATGGACGCGCGCACCGAAAGCGTCTTGATCTGGCCCTTACACGACTTGCCGTCCTTGGATTTCGTGACGTACCGATAGCGGGCATTGCTGTCTCCATTGAGTCGCGGGAGACCATTCTCCCTTGCGATGGCAGACCGTTCATGGGCGGCGGACGAGCACCCGAACCCGAAGGGCCGCAGCAACGCGAAGGACCGGAGCGGCGGGAAATTTGGAGCGAAGCGGCCGCGAGGAGCGCGTGAAACGCACGGGGAAATTTCTCGTCCGCGATGGTTTCGGAAGGACCGGACCCGCCCATAGGTCTTCGGCCAAGAACAAGGGGAATGGGTTCCGTGACTAACCGGACCGCAATGAAGATGAGGTTTTCACTAGAGCCCAAGGACTGAGTTTTGGAGGCAGACGCACGCTTCAGCTGCGCAGTCTCTGCACCGGTGTTGCACCGTCCAACTACGCACATTGCGCTTACCCCGCCGACAGCCCCCTCCTTCCGGCGCTGCGAAATCTCCTGTGCAACAAAAACGCTTCTCCATCAAAACTCCACACAACATTCTCAGATGCCCAACAGCCTTCTCTAGAAGTAGGCCGCGAACCGATCGTGGGGCGTTCGCATCCGGTTCAAATCGGACGTTGGTTTCGAAGCCCCAGACAACAAGAGTATGTGAGTAAGGGTTATGCGTCGGGCAAGCGAAGACTGCGCCGTTTTGGATCGGCCATTAGAGATCGCAAGACCGCTTCGGCAAATTCGAAGACTGGAAACGGGAGCGGTTCTTGAGATCCTGACATCAGCAGGCTATCGCTACGCGCAGTACACCCATCGGCACAAGAGATACGGATGTCTTTTGCGGGTATTCGAGTTTGTGAGTCTGGTTCCAGTCACAAGCTTCAACTTCGTTGCCGAGACGATATCAACACTTCCAGTATTTTCCTTCGTTTCAGAAGCGGTGAAGGCGGGAAAATTCCAGATTGCCGCGCACGCCCCCATATCGCCTGCGCACTCGGTATTCCCAGTGTTCCGGTGTGCTGTCGTCGGGCATCAACCGGATCGAGTTCTGTCCTGGATTCTTTGGGATGGCGACCGTGAGTGGCAGGTCAGCCAACTCTCCGAAGAGGAAGCACAACTGCCGGTCCTTTTACTCGCGGACCCCGCGGCTATTGTGGATATCCTCGAAAGCAGGCAGCACAAGAACGCTCCCGGCCACGACAAGAGCTAGCTACATTCGATCGCATGCCGTGGAGTACGCGCCAAGCGACTGCGATGGCGAACAACGCCTCTGCTCGCCTTGCCGCGCGATAAATCGACAAACCTCGTAACTCTCGACGGACAGCGTGGAAAGTTTTTGTTCCAGATGCTGACCGCAAGGCCACACCAGAAAATCCGCGCGTTCGCAAGCGGCGCAACTTTATTGCCCCACCGATGGGCACCGAACCCAAGTTTTAGGCATCGTTGGAGTGCAGCGAGGCCAAGAAAAGGACCCCGATACCATTGATTTTTATGCGCCTCACACTGGTCTGCGCGAAGGACAAGTGATGAGATCAGCAGCACATTCCCGATGAATTACCAATTTGGGAATAAGCATCCCTGCGTATCTTGCTGAAGCTAATTCGCTTCACATCTGCAACATTGAGGTGCGTTAAAGAACGCGCCAATTCGGCATCATCCCCCCAGCGATGCGCTTTTGCATTTTGGCGAAGACGAACACGTCATTCGCTGCAGATGCGCCTCCATCTTTCGAATAAGGGGGTCCCAAGTGTCGAAAACAAGTTGTTTCCGTTCCATTCTCTTTGTAAGTGCCAGTGCGGTGGCGCTCCTCTCGATTGCCTCGGCGGCGAATGCCCAGGCCACATCCGAAACCGTAATCGTGACGGGCTCTCGTATTCCCGTCAGCGCCAACATCCAGGCACCGACTGCCGTCACTACCCTATCGTCGGAATCGCTGCAGATATCCGGCACCGTAAACGTTGCAGATACTCTTCGAAACGTTCCGAGCTTTGGTGTGTCGGGCTATACGCCCACGAGCACCAATTTCGCGACCCAGGGTGCCGGTATCTCGACGGTGAACCTTCGCAACCTCGGCGAACAGCGCACGCTCGTGCTGGTCAACGGCCGCCGTTATGTCCCGGGGGTCATCAGCGCCGCAGCAGTCGACTTTAATACCATTCCCACCGATATGATCGACCGCGTCGAAGTCATCACCGGCGGCGCTTCGGCAATTTACGGTTCTGACGCTCTCGCCGGCGTCGTCAACGTGATCCTGAAACAGGATTTCGAAGGCATCACCGGCAACGTCCAGTATGGCCGCAGCGACTACGGCGACGATATCACCTACAAGCTGAGTTCGACCATCGGCGGCAATTTCGGCAACGGCAAAGGCAATGCCGCATTGAACATCGCCTGGTCGCGCAATGAAGGCGTGATGTCGGCAAACCGCCCGGGGCTTGGCCTCGACAACAGTGTTAATGGCGATTGCGATTCCGATACGCCCGAACACCTTCACCTGTGCTTTGTTCCGAACGTGGGAACGTTCTCGAGCTACAGCGCGTATGGCTACTTCTCCACACCGTCGGGCAAACAGGCCTACACAGTGCCAAACGGTACTGGTTCGGCGGGCAGCATTGCGCCCTACTCCACCGCAGCCTACGGCTTCAATCGCCAAGCCTATCGCGCGGTTGAGGTGCCGGTCGACCGCCTGCTGCTCGCCAGCCAGGCTCACTACAATTTCTCAGAAAATCTCCAGGTCTATACTGAGGCGACGTTCGCCTCCACCGAAGCGACTTCAGCATCAGAGCCGTTCGCGTTCGATTCGAAAACCAATCTCGGGATGGGCGCCAACAACGTTCCGCTCGGGATTTCGATCGACAACCCCTTTGTGCCCGCCGACTTGCGCAACAGTGCCATCGCTGCCGGCGACACCCAGATTAATTTCCGCCGTCGCATGGTCGAGCTGGGACAGCGCACCTACACGGCACGACGCGATCTCTACCATGTCGTCGTCGGAGCCAAAGGAACGCTGCTGAACGATTACAAGTGGGATGCTTATTTTGATTGGGGCCACACGCTCGACACGCAGCACGGAACTGGCCAGGTCAATGTGCCGAATATGCGAGAGGCCCTCAATGCCAAGGTCGCCACGGCTTCCGATGTGGCGCAAGGCGCCAAGATCGCTGGGCAGTCGGCGCACGCCGGCGACATCATCTGCGCTTCGGCCTATTCCTGGAGCGAAGGATGCTCGCCGCTCAACGTTTTCGGCTTGAGTGCGATCTCGAAGGGCGCAGCCGGTTACATCAATGCACCGCAAAGCCGCATCGACGATATCGATGAGCAGGTGATCGGCGCATCCATCTCCGGCCCCGTCCCTCACCTCGAACTGCCCGGCGGCAAGGTGCAAGCCGTGGTCGGCTTCGAATACCGTCGCGAATATGCCTCCGATATCCCAGACGTCCTGACCCAATCGGGCTTGAATGCGGGGAACAAGGAACCGGCGACGATCGGATCCTACCATGTGCTCGAGTTCTTCACCGAAGTGGAAGCGCCGATCCTAACGGACCGCTTCCTGGCGAAAGAATTGAGTGTCGGCGGCGCATGGCGCTGGTCGCAGTACAACACCCAGGGCATTACCAATGCCTACACGGGACGTATCTCTTGGGCTCCCATCGAAGAACTGCGCTTCCGCGGCCAGTACGCCCATGCCGTTCGCGCCCCCAACGTCAATGAGCTCTATGCACCAGGTGGCGAGGATTTCGCGCAGGTCACCGATCCCTGCAACAAAATCACAGCGACGACACCAGGCGTCCAGGCCGATCACTGCCGCTCGGTCCCGGCAATCGCTGCTCGCATCGCTGCGACGGGATCATTCACGCTCGATCTCGCCGAACAACAGGGCACCGGCGGCTTCTCGCGCAAGGGCAACCTGGGATTGCGCCCTGAGCAATCCGATACGTGGTCGCTCGGTGCGGTATGGCAGCGGGGCATTACCGGGATCGGACAATTCACGCTCTCCGCAGACTGGTACAAGATCAAAATCAGCCGCTTCATCAGCGCTCCGGACCGTCAGACCGTTCTGGCCCAGTGCTATAACGGTGCGGCGTTCCCCAATAACTTCTGCGGCCTTGTTGTTCGCGACACGGGTGGCCCGGCCTTCCAGCAGGGCGAGCTGACGAAGATCAACACCCAATACGCCAACTCCGGCTGGGCCAAGACGAGCGGGCTCGACGTTTCGCTCACCTACCAGACGGATCTCAATGACTTCGTAAACGCTTCATCTATTGGTTTGGAAGATGCCGGCCAACTGGCGTGGCACTCGACGTGGGCGTGGCTCCAGGAGTGGAACCAGGAAACGTTCGGCCAGATCACGCCCAGAAAAGGCAGTGTCGGTTTCCCCAATCACCGTATCCAGACGGCATTCCTTTACCAGAACGGGCCCCTGAACGTGCAGTGGCAGATGAACATCATAAGCTCCGCCCGGATCAGCGGCGATCCGGCCACACAACCTTTCTACACGACAAGGGCTGGAGCCTATTGGACGCACGACCTGTCGCTCTCGTACGACATTACCGAGAACGTTCAGGGATACCTTGGCATCAACAATCTTTTCGACCTGAAAGCGCCAAACATCCTGTCGGGCGTTCCGGGCAACGTGACGGGCACGAATACCGCCGCCGACGTCTACGATGCCATCGGCCGCCGCTACTTCTTCGGCGCCCGCGTTCACTTCTAGTCGATATCTGCGTGTATTTTCGGCGGCCGGGACATTCCCGGCCGTTTTTTTGCGCTTTCCGCGACTAGCGACAGTTCCATCACATCACGCCGATCGTGCCCACGAAAGGCGACGACTGCGTGGGAGTACGGGGCCGGGATCTAGTGTTCGGTTTCGGAAGTTTCCGCGATCGCGTCTTCGATCTGCGCCAGGACTTTTCGCCCGTTCTGGCTCAAGAACACCAGACGGCGGCGCTGATCGGTTGGGTGCTGCGCCATCAGCAGGAGTTGCCCTCGCTCTTCGCTGCACAAATCGTTGAGCCGACGCGACACCATTGACTCTCCGAGACCGCTTGTATGAACCAAGCTCTTGACGGTCAGTCCTTCGCTTTCGCAAACCGCGAAAAATACCAGCATACTTTCCAGCTGAATATCACGATCGATCTGCTTGAACGATTGCAGGACTTTTCGCAATCTCGCAGCCGCTGATGACTTTCCCGGAAGCATTGGAGATTTCGCGAACGCCGTCATTTCGGCGCATGCTTATTGGACGATCTATCCGAAAGGACCTGCATCGCCGGCGCCGATCGGCGTGTCCGGCAGGATCGAATGTGCAACTCGGCTCCTGGATAGGCAGTCTTTGCAAAGTCTAAAATTCGGCCAAGCCGGATCTGGTGATCAGCCGCACCACGCATATCGTCGGTCACGATTTGAATGAGAAGTTCGGCTTTCAGACGCACGATGACATGTCTCACGTTTAGAGCTACAGGCTAGATATCGCGTTCGCAATTCCAAGTGAAGAATGTCGCAAGGCATAATTCCTTCGCTATTGAAAGCAATGCGCCCGTCGAAACCTGTCTCTACGGTGTCGCATCGCGAAAGCTCCATGACATCTCTCGTTTCAAAAGCCACTGACGCAGCATAGCCGGATCGTATTGCTCGCGACACCAACGCGCCAACGGTGCATCGCTCGCGTCATCCTTCGCGAAATGCAAAAACGCTCGCAGCCAGCGTTGGTCCCGCCGCGGAAAATGCAAATACGGAAAGACGCTGAACTGATCCGCAGCAGCCTCGCGTGCGGTCCAGCCGTTCATGTGCAAGAGGTACAGAGCCGATGCGAAACTAGTCCGATCCTGACCACCCGAGCATTTGATCATGAGGGGACGCGGTGCGGTATCGAACGCCCACAATAGATCGAGCAGGAATGCCCGCGTGGGCAAAGTCCGCGAATTCATGCTGAGATTGAAGTGCGCTATCCGCAGACGTTGACAGCAACGGGCTTCTCTCTGCCACCAGCCCCACTCCGGGTGCGCTCCGCGCAAATTGACAAGACTGCGGATACCATTCGATCGCAGATGACGCTCACCAAAGCCGGCATATGGCTGCGCAGACCGGGCTGCATCATCAGGGATGATCCAGTGGAAGTTGTATAAAATACTCAGAACCGAGCGCATGCCTGATGGAGGGGAAACGGTGTCCGGGATGGGTGCTAACCCAATTTCCTGGGTGCCGGAATGGTCCGCATAGCGCCTCCACACACTCTCCACACAACATCAGCACGAGTCCCACGATCGTACCCGACATAGCCGGTGTCAGTCGGAGGACGTAGAGCCGTTATGGTGTGTAGCACAATTATGGCAAGGCCGAGTGTTTGTCGTATGGGCGTTATCAGCGCCCTTCTGGCCTGCACAATTGCGGGCTGCGGTCCCTCCAACAGTGGTGAAACTCCACAGTCTCCGCACGTTGCCGTAGTTGTGCTGAAGCCACAAACGGTCGAAGTCACCGAGGACTTTCCGGGCCGCATCAACGCGCTTCGGGTCGCCGAAATCCGTTCGCAGGTCAGCGGTATTGTCCAGCGGCGGCTGTTCGAGCAAGGGGCTGAGGTCCAGGCGCATCAGCCGCTATACCAGATCAACGCAGCGCCGTTTCGCGCCGATGCCGATATTGCCGCTGCAGCACTGAAGCGAGCCGAAGCCGAACTCGCCAAGGCTTCGGAGCAGGCCGCACGGATGGAACGGCTCATGAAAGCCAATGCCACCAGCGTCCAGTCGCACAACGATGCCCTTACAGCCCGCAGTCAGGCCGCGGCCGACGTGGCGCAGGCGCGTGCCACCCTCACCCGCCGTGGGCTCGATCTCAAATTCGCGACGATAGATGCCCCGATCGCCGGTCGCGTCGACCAAGCAATCATCACCGAGGGCGCATTGGTCAGCCCGACCGACAGCACGCCTTTGGCAAGGATTCAGCAGATCAATCAGATCTATGTGGATGTTCGCGTGCCGCTGGCTTCAGCGCAGGCCCTGCGCCGCTCCGTACCAACATCCGACAAAGCTCCCGGATCGCAAGCGGCCATTCTGCGCGATGACGGCCAAGCCTACCCTATCCGCGGGCAAATCCTGTTCTCGGGAATAAGCGTCGACGCCGGAACGGGCGATGTTCTGCTGCGCATCCTCGCCGATAACAAGGATCACCAGTTTCTTCCCGGCATGTTCGTTCGCGCCCGCATTCCCCTGGCAAGCTATTCCAATGCCCTGCTGGTGCCGCAACAGGCAGTCACGTTCGCATCTGGCAAAACGCTTGTCTGGATCATCGACAACGCGAACGCGGCGCATTGTGTTGCCGTTCGTCTCGGAGAGTTGGCGGATAACAGCTATCGCGTCGTCGGCGGCCTTAAGCCGGGCCAGAAAGTCGTCGTCGAAGGCGGCGAGCGCCTCGTCGAAGGAGCCGTCGTGACCTCGCAGGCTTGGACCGCAAAAGCCACCATCGCTTCTCGATAATTCCGGAGTTTCCCCTTTGTCGCGCTTTTTTATCGATCGCCCCGTGTTTGCCTGGGTGATTGCGATTTTCATCGTGCTGGCCGGCCTCATCGCCATTCCGCAGCTGCCAATCGCACGCTATCCCTCCGTCGCGCCGCCGAGCGTGAGTGTTTCGGCGACCTATCCCGGCGCATCGCCGCAGACCATGAACGATTCCGTGGTCAGCCTGATCGAACGCGAACTGTCGGGCGTGAAAAACCTGCTGTATTTCTCGTCGTCTACCGACACATCCGGTTCGGCTTCGATTACCGCGACGTTCAAGCCGGGCACCAACCCGGAATTGGCCCAGGTGGACGTTCAGAACCGCATCAAGGCCGTGGAAGCCCGCCTGCCCCAAACCGTGCGCCAAAACGGTCTGCAAGTGGAATCGGCCAGCTCCGGCTTTCTGATGCTGGTGGATCTCATTTCGGACAACGGGCGTTACGACGAAGTCGCGTTGAGCGACTATATGGCCCGCAACATGGTCGAAGAGCTGCGCCGCATCGACGGTGTCGGCCGCGTTCAACTGTTCGGCGCTGAACAGGCAATGCGAATCTGGGTCGACCCCGCCAAGCTGGTCTCGTTCGGACTCTCGATGAGCGATCTGACGGCGGCCATTAGCCAGCAGAACGTTTCGATCGCGCCGGGACGCATAGGCGACGAACCCGCCCGAACCGGACAGCGCGTGACGGTGCCGCTGACGGTCGAAGGCCAGCTCACCAAACCCGAAGAGTTTGCCGCCATTGTGCTGCGCGCCAATGCGGACGGCTCCAAAGTCGTCCTCGGCGACGTTGCGCGGGTCGAGCGGGGCGCGGCATCCTACGGCTTTGTCACCAGGGAGAACGGCAAACCCGCCACAAGCGCCGCCGTACAGCTTTCGCCGGGCGCCAATGCGGTCAAGACGGCCGATGCGATCCAGAAACGCATCGCCGAGCTCTCGCCATCGCTTCCGACGGGGATGCGCTATGCCGTGAGCTTCAACACAGCCCCCTTCGTCAAGATATCGATCGAAAAGGTGATCCGCACTCTCGCCGAAGCCATGGTGCTGGTCTTCCTGGTGATGTACCTGTTCCTTCAGGATGCCCGCTACACACTTATTCCCGCCATCGTGGTGCCGATTGCCCTGCTGGGAACGCTGGCGGTCATGCTGGTCAGCGGATTTTCCATCAATGTCCTGACGATGTTCGGCATGGTGCTCGCCATAGGCATCATCGTCGACGATACCATCGTCGTGGTCGAAAACGTCGAGCGCCTGATGGCGAAAGAAGGACTTTCGCCGAAGGATGCCACCATCAAAGCCATGCAGGAGATCAGTGGCGCCATTATCGGCATCACGCTGGTCTTGACCGCCGTCTTTATCCCGATGGCACTGGCGAGCGGATCTGTCGGCGCGATTTACCGGCAATTCGCTCTCGCCATGGTCGTGTCCATTCTGTTCTCGGCATTCCTGGCGCTCAGCCTGTCGCCGGCGCTCTGCGCCACACTACTGAAGCCCGTCACGCCCAAAGGCCGAGGCAAACACGTCTTCTTCCGATGGTTCAATCACAAATTCGAACGGTTGACCGATCGCTACCAGCAACGCACCGCGGCCTTCATCAAAAAGTCCGCCCGCATGATGACCATTTACGCCGGCCTTTGTGGCGCGCTGGGCGTCGCGTTTTTCCTGTTGCCGACATCCTTCCTACCGGATGAAGATCAGGGATACTTCATGACGTCGATCCAGTTGCCCGCCGAGGCCACCCGGGAGCGGACGCTGGAGGTGGTGAAGGCGTATGAAAAGCACGTCGCATCGCGCGCCGATATCGCCTCGAACATATCGCTGCTCGGCTTCAGCTTTTCCGGTTCCGGGTCCAGCGCGGCGCAGGCGTTCACCATGCTGAAGGACTGGGACAAGCGCAAAGACTCCACGACACAAAAGGAAATAGCCCTGGCCACCGAAGCCATGTCGCGCACGACCGAAGGTCAGGTCATGAGCCTCATGCCGCCAGCCATCGACGAACTCGGCACGTCATCCGGGTTCAGCGTCTACCTGCAGGCTCGCGGCAGTCAAGGTTATGATGCACTCAAAGCCGCAGAGGCCAAACTGCTGCAGCTTGCAAGCCAAAACAGCAAGCTATCGGGCGTCTATTCCGATAGCCTGCCCCCAGGCAGCAACATCAATTTGAAAATTGACCGCCAGAAGGCGGAGGCGCTGGGCGTACCGTTTGGATCTATCAGCGACACCCTGTCGATCGCGATGGGATCTCTCTATGTCAACGACTATCCCGCCGCCGGCAGAATGCAGCAAGTCATCGTCCAAGCCGACGTCTCATCGCGAATGCAGATTGACGACGTATTGAAGCTCTACGTCCGCAACTCGGCGGGGGGAATGGTCCCCTTACGAGAACTCGTGACCACGACCTCCCACTCCACGCCATTGCAGTTGCAGCGATACCAAGGGCTTCCGGCAAGGCATATTTCCGGAGCCGCCGCGCCAGGCGTGTCCAGCGGGACCGCGATGGCAGAATTGGAAAAACTGGCCAAGCAATTGCCGCCAGGCTTTTCTCTGGCCTGGACGGGCCAATCCTTGGAAGAGCGACAATCCGTGGCGCAGGCGCCGCTGTTGATGGCCCTGTCCGTGCTGGTGGTGTTTCTGTTTCTGGCGGCTCTCTACGAAAGCTGGTCGATCCCGCTTTCCGTCATGCTGGTCGTACCGCTCGGATTGGTTGGGGCGGTCTGCGCCGTTCTCCTACGCGGCCTTTCCAACGACGTGTTCTTCAAGGTAGGCATGATCACCATCATCGGCTTATCGGCAAAAAACGCCATCCTGATTGTCGAGTTCGCGCGGCAACTGCAGCAGCAAGGCCTAGACCTCGCCCAAGCAGCCGTGAAAGCCGCCCGCTTGCGCCTCCGCCCTATTCTCATGACCTCCTTGGCGTTCGCGTTGGGTGTCGTTCCGCTGGTGATCGCCCGCGGTGCCAGCGCGGAAACACAGCACGCCATCGGCACCGGCGTGTTCGGCGGCATGATCAGCGCTACGGCATTGGCGCTGTTCTTTGTTCCCGTTTTCTTCGTGTTCGTATTGGGACTTCGGCAGCGGTTGACGGACAGGGTGAATGTCAAACGCTAAGAGCTAGACCGCCATGGGAAAGGACATCTCGAACACCGCCCCGCCAACGGAGGAATTGTGATAGCTCGCTTTGCCGCCGTGCGCCTTGGCAATTGCATCCACCACCGACAACCCAAGACCGGATCCGCCGGAAATGCGAGAGCGCGACGTGTCGGCGCGAGAAAATGGCGCAAAAGCCTGCTTGGCGAATTCGGCCGCCAATCCCGGTCCGTGATCTTCAACCCGGATAACTGCATATTTGCCGCGCTGCTCAAGCGCAATCTCAATCGGCCCAGGATTGGCGTAGCGCCGGGCGTTATCGAGCAGCGCGAGAAGAGCTTGCCGGGTGCGAACGGCGTCCACCGGCACGGTCAGATCGGCAAGCTGCAGCTGAAGGGTAAAGCCGCCTTCGGACAGCCCCGGCCCAGCCAGATCGGCGACGATCCTGATCTGGGTGGCAAGCCGAACCGGTTCAATCTGCAATTCCATCCGGCCGCCTTCGGCCAGCGAAACCAGCCGCAGATCATCGGAGAGACGCGACAGACCGTCGATTTGCAGCAGAAGATTGCGAAGCGTCTTTTCATCGGCGGTAAAAACACCATCCAGAATTCCCTGCAACCGGCCGCGCAGAATGGTGAGCGGCGTGCGCAACTCATGGGCGACGGCGGCGTTCCAGTCCGTCATATTGGCCGTCATCACCTGCAGCTTTTGCGCCATATCGTTGAAATCGGATACCAGAGTGGCGGTCTCGCCAAGCGAGT